>NZ_JBFUAK010000006.1:0-434652 GCF_056406315.1 Roseateles sp. P1_C6 | reverse complement strand
CTCTTGGTCGCCGGCGCGCAGGTACTTCCTGATGGTGTTGCGAGACAGGCCGGTGCGTCGGGCTATCTCGCGGATGGACAGCTGCTCTCGCAGGGCCCACCGCCTGATGACACTCAGTGTCGCCACGTCAATCACTCCAGTGCTCCTGCCGCAAATAGCGGCAGGCTAGGGTTCATACGTGGGTCAGGTTTGAACGGAAATCACTGAATGGGGTGGGTCAGGTTTCGGAGGAAATCAACAACCTGCTCAACGCCATGATCGCACTCATCATCTCCTTCTTGAGGCTGCTCGGTGGGTACGTCATGGCGGCCGTCTGGTATCTGACGCGGGCTGCGGCCCGCGTGCAGGCCTATTGCGCACAACTGGCTTCCGAGGTCGATGAGCTGTTGGCCAATCGGCTAGCGACGGCGAACCCCAACGTCGTGGATGTGGAAGCTCGCGTGGTTCCGGAGCCCGCGCGCCCTAGCCCCTCTCGCCCGAAGAAGCCATTCCGCTACCAGCGCTCGCGTCGCATGTAAACAGGAGCGAAGAGCGGCTTCAACGTCGCGAAGTCGACATGCTTTAAGGACGCCGCGTCGACCAAGGCGAGGCTGCCGTTCAGCGAAGCATGGACATGCTTCAGCCATGGAGTCGATGCCGGCTGCACGGCGCTCGATCTGCCAGGCGAACCTATCATTCTTGGATGGGAATCAATCTCGCCATGTTGGGGGCAAAGCTCGCCAAGTACCGCGACCAGCTCAAGGAGTCGGTCGCGGAAGTTGGGGCGCTGACTGGCATTGACGCGGGTCGGTTGGAGCAAATCGAGGCCGGCGCCGCGGAGCCCACTGGCGATGAGGTCTTGATCCTCGCCGATCACTTCCAGTGCGATTTCAAGTTCTTCATCTCGAACGAGCGGGTCGCCCCCTTTGAACAGACCGACACGCTCTACCGCGCGCACGGGCAGGACTTCACGAAGGCCGATCGTCGGGCAGTTCAGGAGTTCTTGTATCTGTGCGAGACCGAAGCGTTCTTGATGGTCGAGCTGGGGCGTTCAGCCCACGAATTCGAGTTCGTGCCAAGGGGCACCTACATGAAGGCGCATGGCGAAGAAGCTGCCCACGCTCTGCGGGCAGCGCATGGCTATGGCGACCACGAAGTGCCGCGCGACGTCTACGACGAGTTCCGCAAAGCGGGGGTGCATCTCTTCAGACGGCACCTGGGCAACTCTGACATTTCAGGGCTCTTCATCAACCACCCGGTCGCCGGCAAGTGTGCGCTGGTCAACTACAGCGAGGATGTGTACCGGCAACGGTTCAGTGCGGCGCATGAAATGGCGCACGCCATATTCGACGGCGACGAACAGGCAAGCGTCTCCTACTACTCGCCGCGCGGGAAGGACCTGCGAGAAGTGCGGGCCAATAGATTTGCCTCGTGCTTCCTGATGCCGCCCGCTTTTCTTGCAGGCCTTCCCAACCCCCGCCGATGGAGCGACGAAGATGCGGTGAACTGGGCAAGCAAGCTGCGTGTGAGTTGTCACGCCCTTGGCATCGCGCTACGCGAGGCCCAGCTGGTAGACGACTTCCGTAGCCAGCAGATTCAGCAACTTCATGTGCCGAGAGACGCAAAGATTGACCCCGAACTACCGGAGAGCCTGACCGAGGTCCAGCGGGAGCGCAAGGCCCGCCTGCTGCAGCTGGGGCTGTCGGACTTCTATGTCGGGCTTTGCTTTGATGCTTGGAAAGAGGGCATCATCAGTGTCGGGCGCCTCGCCGAGGCGTTGTTGAGCAGTCCGGCGGAGTTGGCCGGGCTGGCATCTCTGTACGGACGGAGCCTCCATGGCCATTGACCCGTCCAAGTTCCACCTCATCAACGTCGCAGATACCTGCTCAGTGTGGAACGTGCTGTCCTCGCCGCGCCTCTACAGCGCAGCGAAAGAAGCGAAATGCGACTTCTGCATCACCGAGTTCGTACGGTACGAGTGCCTGGTCAAGCCGCGAAAGGCGCCCAGCGCGGCGGACGACAAGCTGATAAAGCGGCTGAAGACAGAGCAAGGTCGTGGCGCGTTCCGAGCACACGCTTGTTCGATTGATGATTTGCAAGCCATCGAAATGCTGGAGAAGCGAAAGCGCCTTGGCAAAGGTGAGCTTTCGTCTATTGCCTTTGCGATGAAGATTCGGCAGGCAGTGATCACTGACGATCAGAAGGCCCGCAAGCTAGCGTCAGACGCCGGTCACGCGCTGGTGCAGACGACACCGCATCTTTTTTCGTGGCTCATGTTCACAGGGAAGCTTGGAGACTCGGACAAGGCGCTCGTGATCCAACAGCACGAGGAGATGGACCAGGATCTCGCACCGCATTTCGAGAAGGCATATGCCATGGCGTTGGAGTGCAAACTCAACAGCGTGCCTCGCGGCTGAAAAGGTGAGCCCCTAGCAGCCCTCGCTCTTCTGTCTAGGCCGTCAGTGATGGCGAGCAAAGCCGCTAGCGTGATGCCGAATGCCTGGCCGTGACGTCGACTGCAATGCGGCCGCCCAACAGCGCGTCGCGGTGAGTCTTCTGCTCCTGCAGCTCCTCTGGGCTCGCCGGCGGCCCCTCCAAGGTATAGATGCTGCCGGACCTGGTCACGATCTGCCCCCCTGTGTATTCCAGTGGCCGTGAGCATCCAGTTCAGCACGATGAGCACGCGATCCGGTGCTCATGAGCACCGGCGGCGGCCCCGCACGAGCGCCACCTCAGCGATTGCTGACGGTCGCGACCGGCGTTCTCGCGGCAGCAATGTGCCCAAACACGCCGGCAGGCACTGTTCTCAGCCCACGTCGGTTCGATCAAGCATTGGGGATATCGCGTGCGCGCCAAATTTCCTGAACGGTGTCTGGACGGGTCCGAATGAGGCTGATTTTGGCGTTGCTGGACGGTTCGAGGAGTGCATGAAAGGTCTGCCTGGCCGCCGAAATTTCCGGGCTCAGCACGGCTACAACACCTCTGCTGATGGTCGCCCGGAGGTGGCCTATCGCCTCAGCGCCTCCCATAGGAAGGTCTGCCTCGGCGGGATTCCGCCTGTACTGGTAATTGCTGGTAATTCTCGATAATTGGGCGGGAAGAGCCGGTTGGGCTCCTCGGGGCCAGCGCCAAATTTACAGCGCTATCAGCTTAGGCCCTCCCTGGGCAACAGCCCCGGCGGGTATCGTCCATTGAGACAACCAACGACAGGTGGCGGGACCGCTTCGGGCTGGTTTCAGCCGCTCGGATCCGGCAGTCGAGCGGCTGCAAAGTGCCCAAAGGAGCCGTCGGCCGACCGGGCGCCTGGAGCCTTGGCTCCGTGCCGACCGGCCGTTGTGGAGGCGCCGGATCACGGCCTCGGATGTCGGCTTAGGGACAGGAAGCCGTCATCTCTTAGCTTGTGAAACAGCTATCCAAGCGATCTTGCCGCCGCTCACCGCGTCAAACTACGGTGATGCTGGACGGGCCGGACGGGTGATCTCGACCAAAGCTGCATGTCGCTGCAGTACTGAACAGATTGGCTGCTCCAATTCAATTTGGTCCCAGTTCAGACTGCGCAGGACCGTGCACTAGGTCGTTTGACCGCCTGCCGTCTCATATGTGCCGGCCGTGATAGCTGGCGACCATCGACAGGCACGCCAGCCCGCATTTCGCGGCTTCGATCTGAAAGACCACGGGCACGCGACGACGGCCCCATTCGAGCCTTGCCAGCTCCGGCAGGAAGGAGCCGCTCACGGCAGATACCCCTGCTTGAGATCCTTCTCGGACTCTACGGCCGTCACGGAGAAGCTACGTTCGCGCAGTAAGGACAGTAGGCCTGGCTGCGTCTTCCCCTGGACGATCAGATCCGGCAGGTGCATCGCGCCTACGACGGCTACGACACGCGCGTTGCGGGCCGAGACGTCCAGCAACCTGTTCAGCCAAAGCAGATTCCGGTTGCGCACGGCGATCTCATGAACGGCGGGTGTCCGAGCCGGGCTCGTGCCGGACAAGACTGCTGCCTGCGAGGACTGCGAGGTCGTGAATTCACACGCTGGCCGGCGGTCAATGCATGCCAGCGTGCTGACGAAAGAGGTTTCCAGGTCAGCGCTGGCTGCCTGCCATGACGTGCCGGCACGGTTGAGCCACTGCAGCAGGCGCTGGGCTCCCTGCAGTTGCTCGCGGAGGTACGCATCCCGGATGTCGGGCGCCGCGGCGCAAAGGGCGGCCCAACGGTCACCGATCGTTTCGATGGGCCGGATCTCGGGCAACGCCCGACCTGAGGCGTCCAGGCGAATCAGGCGCTGTGCCAGGCCGCGGAACAGGCCCTCGACGCCTTGGCGAGCCGGCGCGTCCTGTGCGGCAGCCAGGCGCTGCCATGCGACGCTCGAGAGCTGGGGTAGCACCACGTAGTCCAGCTCCAACTCGCCATGGCGCAGCAGCACGTCGCCATTGGAATTCCACGCCGGCTCGAACGCCTGGAATTGAAGGGTCAAGTCTCTGACGGTGGCCTTCGTTGCGTCGGTGTACGACGTTGCTCGCTTGTCGATCGGCAGGGCCGGCTTGCCGCCCGGTGGCGAGGCGCAATCCGCAGCCAGGTACATCGCATCGGCCGCGGTCGGATGCCACGGTGCACCGTTCTCGATCAGAGCCACCTGTGCCGCCCGGTATGCCGGCGCAATCACGCGCTCTGTGTAGCCATCGCCCTCCAGGCGGGTGCCGTAGTGGCTCTCGGCCACCACCAGGATGCGTGCATCCCCTCGACGCAGGACATATGCCCGGGCGTGCGCAACGGATGCAGCCGTCGCATCGCCGGCAATCAGCGCGAGGGCTGCCGTCATGGCCAGTGCGAACGACAAGCCGATTCGAGGGCGCCGCGCTGGACGAGCGGCGTCGAATGGTGGGATGGGGGTCAGGGGCGTCATATCAATGGACTGCGGCGAGCGGCAATCGGGATGCATGCGCAAAGCAGGCGGTAGATGGTTCGTCGGTTACCGGCGGCAGCGGCCGTTGAACCATTAGAACTGGATCGGCAGTTAACCTTCCAGCGATGGTCGATCTGGCGCGGTGGGCGGCTGCTATGCGCACCAAGCTGCCGACGGCCTGCCGGTCCGCGTCCCGGGGGCAGGTCAGTGCCCAAAGCGGTCATCGACCAATCCGCCGAACCAGTGGAGAGGACCGGTTTGAGCGATCACTCGAATCGGCTGCGGCGAGTGAGTCGCGTGCGAAGTCTTCTGCCCATTGCACCACCCAAGGCCGCCAGGGCGATGCTGGCCAGCCCCGGCGCGGCGGGTTCGGGCACCGTTCTCGTTGCCCGTTCGGACACGGATACATCGTCGAGATAGAAGAAGGCGGGCTCGTGGAAGAAGGTGAACCGCAGGTCGGTGGCGGTCCCCGTCGCGGTCAGCGCCACGGTGTACTGCTGGTAGCTCGTGGCTGGCATATCCGTCAGGCTGACTTCCAAGGCGCCATCATCCCAATTGAAGTCGAAAGAGTTTGGCGTTCCCGATTCGGCGCGCAGCCAGAAGCTCACGTCGTAAGTGGCGCCTGCCTGGGTCGCGAGGGTCTGAAAGATTCCTCCCGGCCCGCTGAGCGAGCCAAAGTTCGCTCCGAAGTCGCCGCTGTGGACCGCATTGCCTGCGCCAACGGAAGAAAAGTCGGTGTCGCCGAACTGGGTCCAACCGGTGAAATCCCCTGCCTCGAAGCCACCGTTGACGACAGGGGCGGCATGCACGATGCCGGCAGACATCAGCGCGCACAACGCAACAGCGTATCTGTTCATATTTGACCTTCGTAGTTGAGAGCTCGGCCGCGTGGCCTCATTGGATGACGACGTTGTTACCGAGCCCGCCGTCGAGCACATCGTTGCCGGGGCCGCCGATCAGCACGTCGTCGCCGTCGCCGCCAAAGAGCGTGTCGGCGCCGTCGCCACCGAACAAGACGTCGTCACCCATGCCGCCGTCGGCCACCAGCTGGATGCTGCCTGCACTCAGCCCGCTGGCATCAACGACATCGTCCCCGCCCAACGCGTTGATCACC
Organism: Roseateles sp. P1_C6; assembly: GCF_056406315.1. Lineage (NCBI taxonomy): Bacteria > Pseudomonadati > Pseudomonadota > Betaproteobacteria > Burkholderiales > Sphaerotilaceae > Roseateles > Roseateles sp. P1_C6. The sequence goes on along the minus strand of NZ_JBFUAK010000006.1, from coordinate 428,655 downwards.
AGGCGGTCAAGGCTGGCCTCGAAGTTTTCGATGATCACGGTAGCCGCCAAGCCGATCACCTGCACCGTGTTGCCGTTGCGGATGACCTGAATCACGTCGTCGCCGTCCGTGCCCTGTAGCACGATGGTGTCGGCCTGGCCGTCTCCGGTGCTGCCTCCAGTCGAGCCGGCCAGATTGATGTGCACCTCGTCTACATCGGTGCCCGAGAGATCGCCAACTGTGATGGTGTCGGCACCGCCCAGCGCGTTGTAATCAATCACTTCGGTGTCATTGAGGTCCATCACCACGTTGGCGACGTCTCGGGAGAAGAGCACGCGGGCACCGTTCGCCGAGATCTGAATTTTCTCAGCTATGTTGGCGCCGTTGAACAGCATCGCGTCGCGTCCGGCCTGGCCTTCGATGATGTCGTTGTCATCGCCCGGGTTCCAGACGAAGGTGTCATCGCCAGCGCCCATCAGCGCGGTGTCGTTGCCGTCGCCGCCGCTGATGAGGTCATTGCCGGCACCGCCGATCATCGTGTCGCGGCCCAAGCCGCCGTTGAGTGTGAGCAGCGGGCCGTTGACCTGCAGGCCGCTGGCGTTCATGACATCGTCGCCGGCCTGGCCGTTCAGAACGATGCGGTCCAGACCCGCGTCCATGAAGGACACAGCGGTGCTGCTGCCCTGGCCGAAGATCTTCACACCGTTGGCGTTGCCGGTGATGTTGAAGGTGTCGCTGCCCTGAGTAGCGTTCACCGTCACCGTATCGGCTGCGCCATCGGCCACACCGGCCGCGCCGCGCAGGTCGATCAGCACCTGCGTCACGTCGGTCCCGACGAGGTCGCCGACGATGATGTTGTCTGCACCGCCAAGCGCACGGAAGTCGATCTTCTCGACGTCGTTCATATCCATTGTCACGTTGGCCACGTCGCGCAGGAACAGCGTGCGGCCGCCATTGGCGGCGATGTTGACGGTTTCGGAGGCGTTGGAGCCGGAGAACTGCATCGTGTCCCTGCCGTCCTGGCCTTCGAGCGTATCGCTGCCGTCGCCCGGGTTCCACTGGAACACGTCGTCACCGGCGCCCATCAGGGCCATGTCGTCTCCGTTGTCACCGACCATCAAGTCGTTGCCGTCGCCGCCAAGCAGACTGTCGGCGCCCTGGCTGCCCCACAGGGTGTCGTTGCCGGCGCCGCCATCGAGCACGAGCTTCATCACGCCCGCAGGCAGGGCGGTCGCCGTGATCCTGTCGCTGGCATTGCCGCCATTCACCACAAGCGTGTCGTTCGCGCCTTCGGCGTTGCTGATCGACACCTGAGCGAAAAGCCCGACGACGGTGACGCCGCTGCCGGCACCGGAAATGTCGACGATGTCGTTGCTACCCGTTCCTTGCAGCACGACGCTGTCGGCCGCCCCGTCGCCTGCGCTGCCGCCTATCGTGCCCGCCAGGTTCACGTTCACCTGGCGCAGGTCGGTGCCACTCATGTCGTTAACGGTCAACGTGTCACTGCCACCCAGTGCTGCCAGGTCGATGCGTTCGACGTTGTCGAGGTCCATCACGATGTTGGCGACGTTGCGCGTCTGGCGCACGCGGCCGCCGTTGGCTGCGACGTCGAACACCTCGCCGATGTTGCTGCCGTTGAAGGCCATGCGATCGTCGCCGCCGCCGCCGTCTACGGTGTCGCTGCCGTCGCCCGGGTCCCACTGGAACACGTCCTGGCCCTCGCCGAGGAAGATGCTGTCGTTGCCTTGCTGGCCGTCGATGAAGTCGTCGCCTTCGCCGCCGAACAGAAAGTCTGCGCCGTTGCTGCCAAGTATGGTGTCGTTGCCCGTGCCGCCGTCGACGGTGATCTCGATCAGCGCCGCCAGGTTGCCTGTGGCGCTGAAGGTGTCGTCGCCGCCGTTCATGTTGACGACCAGACGCTCTGTGGTGCCAATGTCCAGAGCGAACGGCGCCGGGTTCAGGCGGTCGAAGCGCACGCGCGTGCCGTTGGCAGTGGCCGTGAAGGCTTCGGAGCCGTTGCCGCCATTGACTTCAGCGGTGTCGGTACCGGCGCCACCTTCGAACAGGTCACTGTCGTCGCCCGGGTTCCAGATCAGGCGGTCGTTGCCGGCCTCGCCGAACATCTGATCATCTCCATCGCCGCCGGTGAGCACATCGTCGCCTTCGCCGCCGAACAGGAGGTCGGAACCGCCCTTGCCCAGCAGCGTGTCGTTGTCGCCCTGGCCGAACAATTGGTCGGCGCTCGAGCCACCGGTCAGCAGGTCGTTGCCGGCGCCACCGAAGAGGTTGGCTCTCGGCAGGGCGCCGTTGCTTTCGTCGAGCGCGATCACGTCGTTGCCGCCCTGGCTGAAGACCTGGATCAGCGACGTGTTCGCCACGGTGGGCGAGCCACCGATCACTGACACGGCGCCGCCGTTAACCAACAGTTGACCGGCGGCGTTGCGACCCACGGTGATGGTGTTGTCCAGGAGGTCGCCGAATACGGTGAGCGTGCCACCGGAGAAATTGCCGCCGATGGCGTCTGTTTCGGCTTCGGGCACCAGCAGGCCTGGACTCAAGGCCTGTTTGGCGGCGTCGACGTTGGCGCCTCGTTCCAGCGCCCCGCCGAGCGTGGACGTCTGGCCGATGGGGACGCGGGTCTGGGTCGTAAGCATGATGATTCTTTCGATGCAGGGCAGATGTGGAGGAAACGGATTTCAGACACGGTCACGGCTCGCGTAGCGCGCGGCGGCTGAACAGGTCCAACGGGCCGGCGAGGTAGCCGATGAGGCTGCGCGCGCCGGTGGAGACGTACACCTCGGCGGGCAGGCCGGGTTGAAGCGGTGGCAGGCCGGCGCGTTCAAGGGCCGCGGCGTCCACCTCGACGGTGGCGTGGAACCACGTCCGGCCGGTGGTCGCGTCTACGCTGCGGTCGGGCGCGACCGTGGCCACGCGTGCCGGCAATGCCTGCGCGTGCCGCATTGCGCTGCCCAGCAGCTTGACCTCGGCGCTGCCCCCGGCGCGCACGTGCTCGACGTCCGAGGTGGCGATGCGGGCCTCGAACACCAGCCTCTCCTTCGACGGCACCAGGTCGAGCAGCACCTCGCGCGGCCCGACCACGGCGCCGGTGGCCGCCACGCGCAGCGCCATGACTGTGCCGTCGGCCGGGGCCCGCACGGTCTGGCGCTCGGACTGGTCGCGGCTGGGCTGCAGGCGTTCTTCCACCTCGCGCAGCAGCGCGCCCGCTTCGCGCAGTTCGTCGGCGGCCTGGGCTTGCGCCTGCAGGCGCAACTCGGCAATGCGCGCTCCTATTTCGCTGCCGCGTTGCCGTACAGCCGCCAGGTTGCCTTGGTGTTCGGCCAGGCGGGCCGCGTAGTCGGCGCTGATGCGCTGCAGGCCGATGAGACGTGAGCGGTGCACGTAGCCCTGGTCGGCCAGGCGCTCGTTCATCGTCAGCTCCTCGTTGGACAACGAGGCCGAAGCGTTCGTGGACGCGATTTGACGTTGCAGCGCCGTGACCTGGGCCTGCGCTTGTTCGGCCTGGGCCCGCAGTTGCATGGTTTGTTCTTCGAGCGTGCGGCGACGCGCTGCGAACAGCGCGCGCTCGCGGGCGACGTGGCCGGCGGCCGCGGCATCCTGGTTCAAGTCCGCGGGCACCTCGAAGGCGGGCGCGCCGCTGGCCTCTGCCTCTGCGCGCGCCACCCGCAGCCGCTGCGCGCGGCGCTGGTCCTGCAGCACGGCGAGCGAGGCATCGGTGCGCAGGTCGCCCACCACCATCAAGGCCTGGCCGACCTTCACGGCTTGGCCTTCGCGCACCAGGATCTCTCGCACGATGCCGCCCTCGGCATGCTGCACCGTCTTGCGATTGAGCTCGACCTTTACCTCTGCCGGTGCCACCACGGCGCCGGCGATGGGTGCCAGCGCCGACCAGACGCCGACCAGCGTCACCGCCGTCGTCAACGTCACCAGGGCCTGAAGCATCAGGCGACGGACTGCGCGGCGGGCTTCGACCGGCGCATCGGCCTGCAGCAGTGCGGTGGCGAGGGTGGTGTTCATGGCGGCGCGTTTCGATGACGGGGGCGTGTCGATCTCACGAAGGAAGTCAAGCTGTAGCCGCGACGGCATTCACCGCGCGTATGTGCGACACCACAGTGCCCATGGCCTCCAGCTGCCCGTCCTTGAGGACTGCCACCTTGTCGAGCGCCGCCAGAACCGGCTTGCGGTGTGTGACGACGACCACCGTCGTGCCGTTGGTTTTCAAGGTGCGCAGTGCGGTGACGAGCGCCGCCTGACCCTCGCTGTCGAGGTGGGCGTCCGGTTCATCCAGCACCACCAACTTGGGCGTGCCATACAGCGCGCGCGCCAGGGCGATGCGCTGCCGCTGGCCGCCCGAGAGCTGGGTGCCGCCATCACCCAGCGGCGTGTCGTAGCCCTGAGGCAGTTGCAGGATGAGTTCGTGGGCGCCGGCGCACTGAGCCGCGGCAACCACGGCTTCGGCATCTACCGGTCCCAGGCGGGCGATGTTCTCGGCCACGCTTGCTGCGAACAGCTCCACGTCCTGCGGCAGGTAGCCGATGTGCGGTTCCAGGCGCGTGCGGTCCCAGTGCGCGATGTCGGCGCCGTCCAGCCGCACATGGCCGGCCAGAGGCCGCCACAAACCCAGCAACAGGCGCACCAGCGTGCTCTTGCCCGAACCGCTGGCGCCGACCAGCCCGAGGCTTTCGCCGGGTGCGAGTGTCAGGTCCAGCCCCTTGATGACTGCCGGGCGCTCGCGGCTCGTGGCAAACACTAGGCGCTGCACATCCAACCGCCCCACGGGCACGGGCAGCGGCAGCCGCTCGGATTCAAAGGCAGCGGTGGATGCGTCGGCCAGACGCGCCCACGCGGCGCGCGCCTGCACCAGCTTGTGCCAGCCCCCGATGAGCTGAGCCGCCGGTTGCAGCGCACGGCCCACCAGCAGGGTAGTGGCCACCATGATGCCGGGCGACGCATGATCGACGATCACCAGCCACGCTCCATAGGCCAGCAGGCCGGCCTGCAGCCCTTGCTGCAGCAGCCGCGCACTGGACGCCAGCACCGCGCTGCGGACCGACAGCGCATGCAGCGCTTCGGCCAGCCGCGCCTGTTGTTGTGCAGCGTGGTCCACCGCGTGCCGGCTGCTCCCGAGGCCGACGATGGCTTCGGCACGACGCAGGAGCGCCGTGCTCCCATGCTGTGCGCTGCGGGTGTGGCGCTGCACGGCCTCGGCCTGCACGCTGGTGAGGCGGTTCGTCAGGGCGCCCAGCGCGAAGAGCGCCAGCGCGCCCGCCGCCGCGGCCAGGCCCAGCGGCACGCTCATCAGCAGGATCACCGCCAGATACAGCGGCAGCCACGGCACGTCGAACAGCACGACGATGCCGCCGGTCATGTAGCTGCGCAGCAAGGCCACGTCGCGCAGAGGGTCGGCCGGCTCCAGCGCCGCGTTCTGAGGCGATGCGCGCCGCTCCAGCATGCGGCGCAGGGCCAGAGGCCACAGCACGCGCGATAAGGTCGCACCGGCGGCTTCGACGGCGCGCGTGCGTGTCAGGTCCATGACCCAGGCGAGTAACAGCGCGACGACCACCAGCGCCGAGAGCATCACCAGCGTCTCGACGCTGCGGCTTGTGAACACGCGCTCGAAGACCTGAAGCGTGAACAGCGACGGGACGAGCAGCGCCAGGTTCAACACCAGGCTGCATCCTGCCGCCAGCAGCACCGCGGGACGCAGCGGGCGGGAAAACAGCCAGCCGGCGTGATGCGCGGAAAGCGAGTTGGAGTTTGTCGCCATGCCTGTGTTGTCACGTTGATGGGCTATCGCTGTGGCCGATGCCGTGGGTTCTTCTGAGAAGTCGCGGTCTGGACTTACCCGGGTTTCGCGCCGCTTTGCTCTTGGGTCCGCCTCTTGTTTCAGCCGTGCATCCGTGCCCAAAGAGGATCCGTGAACCGGGCTCACTTGAGCTCTCATCAGCAAACATGCCCCTACGTAGGTGACATGGCGGAGGACGAAACTCGCGTTCTGAAACGGTTCTGCCGCCAGGCGCCGCCGGATCTAGACGCACTCACCGCCGTAAAGGTCGTCCACTCGCTCAGTTGCAGACTCGACGCGCCCCATTGGATGGTGGGGCTGTGATCGTTGTCATCCCCCACATTCGCGCAATGGCCGTCACCGCATTCTTAAGTTTGATGACGGTTTGAACCTAGGCAGCAGAGACGAAGGCGGCTTGAATGGCAGCAACCGCTGCGGCGCCGCCTTCGACGTCAATCTCGACCTTTCGCTTCGGCAACTTTTCAGAACCTTGGACGAAGCCTGCAGAGGACTGCACCCAGCCTTCAGGCAACAGCAACTGACGCGCAGCAGCTCTGCAGCGTTCTCGGTCGAGCGCGGGGTGACGCCCATCCGCTGGCCCAGCCGCATGAACGGGCCGCTTCAGTTGCGTGAAGCCATACGCTGGCTATCGCAGGAGACGCGCGGGTTCCAGTCTGAGAAGCTGCCGCTGGGGTTCTCCTCCCAGGCCCAGACGTGCAGCTCATAGAACGCGGGCAGCGCATAGCGGTTGGGCTCACCGACAAAGTTGGCGAGGTGCCCGTCAACCTGCGGCGCTGTGCCGGGCGGGTTGCGGCCTGCCCATTCGCTTGCGAGCACCAGGTATTCCACGCCGACGAGGCGGTAGGTACCGCCGCGCTCGGGCTCGTAGATCAGCAGTTCGGGCTCGTCGGCCTTCAGCAGTCCGTCGTGCAGCCGCTCGGGCTTGATGAAGTGCACGCCCATCGCCCCCTCGTTGGGGCCGCTGACGCAAGGCGTGGCCTGCACCCAGCCTTCGCCCAGTGCCACGTTGATGTCGAAGTAGCGCCGCGTCGCGTGGCGCACCTTGTTCACGAGCGGCGCGGTGATCGCGTTTTCGCCACCTCCGTGGTTGTGTCCGGCCGCCGTGGTCATGTCGACCGCCATCGCGCCGGAGGACAGCGCGATCGGCAGCATCAGCGCCGCGGCGCGAACGAATCGGGGGAGGCCAGCGCGCCGCGGCGCGTTGATGTGTGTCGTGTGGGTCATGAGGTTCCTGTGCCGGACAAGGCGGCGATTGAGTTGTCGAAACGCGGCCCGCAGCAGGGCAGGTCGCCGTGGGGAGATCGCAGACGCGGCGCCAAACCGGACATACCCCCCACGAATCGCACAGGAATGTCCAGTTCGCGGCCGCAATCGCGATTCCCCCGAACGCCGGATTCGTCCAAGGCCCGCGCCGCGGCGCCACCGGTCCGGCGTTCTTGCTTGCCCCCACCATGCCTTCCTTCTTCGACTTCACGTGCCTCGTCGGCCCCGCCTCCGCGCTCGCACTGGCCGCCATCTACACGACCGCCGCCGTCTTCAGCGGCCTGTCCGGCTTCGGCTTCTCGGCCATCGGTTGCTTGAGTCTGATGGTGCTGCCGCCACAGCTCGGCATCGCCGTGCTGATGGGCTTGTCGCTGCTGACGCAGGCCTTCAGCCTCGGCTCGCTGTGGCGCGAGTTGCGTTGCCACGCTGGTCCATGGCACCGGCGCGATGGCGTGCTGCCCTACCTCGCGGGCGGCACCGTGGGCATGCCCATCGGCTTGCGGGTGCTGGCTGCCGCCGGTACGGCAGAGCTGACGGCGGGCCTCGGCGCGCTACTGGTGGCCTATGCGGCATGGTGCCTGTTCAAGCCGGCGGCGCTGCGACTGTCCGAGCGGGCGTCCAGCCCCGGCTGCTCGTTCATCGTCGGCGCGGCGGGCGGCATCGTCGGCGGGTTCTCCGCCTTCCCTGGCTCTGCGATGCTAGTGTGGAACAGCCTGCACGGCATAGGCAAGCACCAGGGCCGGGCACTGACACAGCCGTTCATCCTGTGGATGCAGCTGGTCGGCTTGGCCGTGCTCGCGCTGGTCAGGCCACAGCTGTTCAGTCACAGCTTCTGGATGATTCTCGCGGCAGCGGCGCCGGCGGCCTTGCTGGGCAACCTCGCTGGCGTGGCCATCTACCGACGCACGGGCGATGTGGGCTATCGCAAAATCACGCTGGCCGCGCTCGGCGTGGCCGGCCTTGGGCTGCTATTCAAGGCCGTGCTGACGCGCTAACTCATCGCATACCGCAGCAGCAAACGGGCCTTTTCCCACTGGCGCTGCACCGTGCGCTCGGACACCCGCCGCATCGCCGCAATTTCCGCGAATGTGAAACCGCAGAAGAACTTCAGGTCGACCACCTCGGCCAGTCCGGCGTCGAGCGCTGCCAGCTCCTCCATCGCCTCGGCCAGGTGGTCGATCTGGTCTGGCGGTGCGGGCGACACGGCGTCGATGTTGTCGGCGTCCAGCGACGTGACGACGAAGCCACCGCCGCGTTTGTGGGCGCAGCGCGCACGCAGCCGGTCGATAAGCAGGCCTCGCATCGTGCGCGCCGCGTAGGCAAGAAAGGAGCCTGGCGTTTCGAAGGCTAGCCGGCTGCGTTTGCCGATGTCCAGCCAGGCCTCGTGCACCAGCGTCTCGGCGCCAACGAGGTGCTGCCAGCCGCTGCGGCGCACCTCGCGCCGGGCCATTCGGCGCAATTCTTCATACAGCGAATCGAAAAGGTGGTTCATAGACATTCGGTTCCCAGGCTCAAGTCGATCAAGGCAATCGCGACGCCCACGCAGTGGCGACGCAGCAGGCCGCCCCACCGGTGCGCGAGCGAATCCCGCCTGGCCAGCACCGGCTGGCACGCAGGCAGCGCAGCACGTCGGCCGCGCAGGCGGCGGCGGATGGGTAGCGCTCGGCGGGGTCGCGGCGCAGGGCCGTCGAGACAATGCGCTGGACGTCACCCTGCAGCTGCCGCCTTAGCCGCTCGGTTTGGGTGCCGCGCGCCGCGGCAATGGCCGCCGCGGCAGGTGGGTTCGCCGGCAGGGCGTTGGCCAGCGGCGGCGGCGGCGCGGCTTGCAACATTTGGCGTATCACACCTCGCCCGCATGTCGTCGCGCTGACGGGGCTGCGCCCGCAAAGCAGCTCGTACAGCAGCAGACCGACAGCATGCACATCCGTTGCCGCGGTTGCGGGCAGGCCACGGAGCTGCTCCGGCGCGGCGTAGCGCAGCGTCATCACGGGGCGGCCCTCCGCGGTCAGCGGGGCGCTCTGGCTCCGAGGAGCGCCCTGCCATCTCGCGATGCCGAAGTCCAACAGCTTCACGCGCCCGTCTGGCGTCACGAGGATGTTGCCGGGCTTGATGTCACGGTGCAAGATGCCATGGCTGTGCGCATGCGTCAGCGCGCGCAACACCTGCCCGACAAGCGCCAGTCGCGCGGCCACGTCCAAGGCGTGCGCATCACAATGCGCATCGATCGGCAGGCCGTCGACATGCTCGAGCACGAGGTAGGGCTGGCCCGCCGGCGTCTCGCCCACATCGAGCAGCCGCGCGATGTGGGGATGCGCGAGACGCGCCAGGATGGCACCTTCCTGCCGGAAGCGCGCAGCGCCGGGCCCGCCCAGCAGCGACAAGTGAAGCAGCTTGATCGCCACGGGTGACAGAGACCGCCCCTCGACGCGCCGCGCCAGCCACACTGAGCCGCTGCCGCCCGATCCCAGCGCCGCCTCGACCCGGTAGGCGCCAAAGCGCTGGCCCACCAGCCCCGCCGGCAGCTGGCCCGCCATCAGCGTGCCGCTAAGGAAGCCACCGAACGCGGCGGGCAGCGCCGCGCGCAACTGCGCCGCGAGCCGGGGCTCAGCGAGTGCGACGGCCTGCAGCCGCAGCGCCCGGGCGGGCTCGTCGAGCTCCAGCAGCTCGTCCAACACACGGCTGAAATGCGGCCACTGGCGGCGGTCCGGCAGCTTCATGGGGACGGTGGAGGGTTTGGCGTGGATCCCAGGTGGCGGCCACGTGATCTTTCACGCGCCGTGGGCACGGCGGTCCAGCACCGCTGCCGTCTAATCCTCATTCCGCGGTCGACGGGTCAATGACGGTGCGGATCTGGGACACCTTGTCGCACGGGAACCCGCCTTCGCGGGCATGGCGGAGGATCGCAGCCTCGTCCGGCGCCAGGTAGATGCAGTACAGGCGGTCATCCGTGACATAACTCTGTATCCATTGAATGCCGGGCCCCATGCTGTTCAGCACGGCGCAGGATTTTTGCGACACGGCCTTGAGGTCCTGCGGCGTCAGCTGGCCGGCACCGGGGATGTTTCTTTCGATGACGAATTTGGGCATGGTTGCTCCTTCGGTTGAAGAGCCCTCATGCTCGGCGCTGCGACCGCGGCGCGTACTTAAACGGTTATGAATTGCCGATGAAAACCACTGCGTCCTCTCCTCTCGCACTGACGGCCGAAGCCCCCGACGCGCCGCCGCGCGATGAGTACCGCTTCGGAGAGTTCGTGCTGCGCCCGAAGGAGCGCCAGTTGCTCAGGGCCGGCGAGCCGCTGGCTGTCACCGCCCGCGCCTTCGACGTGCTGGCGCTGCTGGTGCAGCGCAACGGCCGCCTCGTGAGCAAGGACGAGCTGATGCAGCGCGTCTGGGCGGGCGTCATCGTCGAAGACAACAACATCGCCGTGCAAGTGGCGCAGCTGCGCAAGCTGATCGGCGCCCGCGCCATCGCAAACATCTCCGGCGTCGGCTACCGCTTCGCCGTGCCGCTGGCAGACGCCGGCTACGCCGACAGCGACACCCTGGCGTCGCACGCGCCCAGCGCGTCGGGCAACCTTTTGGCACGGGTGCCGGCGCTCATCGGCCGGCAGCCCGAGCTGGCCGAGCTGGTAGCCCTGCTCCGGGCACAGCCGCTCGTCACGGTCTGCGGCGCTGCAGGCATCGGCAAAACGCACCTGGCGCTCGCCGCGACGCGGCAGCTGACGCCGCACTTCGCCGACGGCGTGTTCTGGGTGGAACTCGCGCCGCTGACCGAGCCATCGCAGGTGGCTGCGCTGCTGTCGCGGGTGCTGGGCATCAAACTCGCCAGCGAAGACGAGCCACTCGCCGTCATCGTGCGAAAGCTAAAAGCACTGCGCATACTCATCGTGCTGGACAACGCCGAGCACCTGCTCGACGAGACGGATCGCATCGCGCAGGCGCTGGTGCAGGGCACCGAGCAGCTGGCCCTGCTTGTCACCAGCCAGATCCCGCTGCGCGCGCCGGTCCAGCAGCTCTATCGGCTGGGGCCCCTCGAGCTGCCAGCTGACGACGCCACGCCCGACGAAGCGCGCAGCTGCGGCGCGCTGCAGCTGCTGGCCCAGCGCGCCGCGGGGTGCGGCAGCTCATTGCGATGGGACGAACACAGCACTGCCCTCGCCGCCGGAATTTGCCGCGAGCTAGACGGCAACGCGCTGGCTATCGAACTCGCCGCCGCGCGACTTCCGTCGCTGGGCATCGCGGGACTGGCGTCGCGGCTGCACCACCGCCTGAGCCTGCTGGCCCCGCCGTCGCTGGCCCAGCCCTCGCGGCGCAACGCGCTGGCTGCGGCGCTGGACTGGAGCCACGGCTTGCTCAGCGAAGCCGAGCAGCGGATATTCCGGCGCCTGTCCGTATTCCCCGGCTCGTTTGACCTCGACTGGGCCGCCGGCTGCCTCGCCGACGAGTCGATGAACGCCTGCCGCGTCGTCGAGGTCATACTCGATCTGGTCGACCGCTCGCTGGTGAGCATCGACCGTGCGAACGCACCGCGCTACCGCCTTCTCGAAACGGGCCGGTTGTTCGCGAAGGGCAAGCTGGCGCAGTCAGGGGAGGCCGCAGAGATTCAGCTGACCTTCATGCGCGGCATGCGTTGCCTGTTCGAAAAGAGCTTCGACGAGCACTGGCAGCAGCCGCCGACGGCTTGGACGGCGCGATGGACGCCGGAGATCGACAACCTTCGCGTCGCCTCGGATCTTGCGCTGCACGCCGATGTCGAAACCGCCATCGCGCTCTACGGCAGCGGCTGGCCGCTGTGGCTGGCGCTGCTGCAGCATGGCGAGGCGCGCACTCGCGGAGAGATACTGGCCGGCCGCATCACGCCCGAGACGCCGGCGCGCGTGGCCGCACTGTTCTGGGAGGGCCTGGCACGCGCCCACAGCACCGAGTTTCCGCCACGGGCCCGCGAGGTCGCCGAGCGCGCTGCGCGGCTGTTCGCCGAGCTGGGCGACGCGCGTGGGCAGTACCTCGCATGGTCGGAATACGCCTTCAACTGGCGCGTGGACCACCCGGACGCCCGCCGCGCGATGGCCCTGGCCAAGGCCGTGGAAAACCCGCGCTGGCCGTCCAACGTGCTGTCACGCGGGCGCACCACCGAGGCCACGCTGGACCTGACGGCCGGCAAGATCGACAGCGCGCACGCGCTGCTGCTTTCGGTCCAGGCGCTGTGCGAGCGCGACGGCGATGTCGAGGGCGTGCTGCGCGCCGGCACGAACCTAGCCGACGCGGAGCGGGCGGCGGGGCGGCTCGACGAATCCGTCGCGCGTAGCGAGGCGCTGCTGCCCCTGATTCCGAAGGACGGCACATCGCCCGCCGAGTTCAGCATCTTGGGCAATCTCATCGGCGCGCTGGTGGCGCAGGGCAACCTAGCTCGCGCAAAGGAGATCGTGCAGGAATGCTGCAGCCGCCAGCGCCGCATGGCGGCCGACAACCTTTGGTGCGCGCTCGACGCGCTGGCACTGCTGCACGCGTTCGGAGGCAACTGGCGCACCTCCGGCCGTCTTGCTGGGGCCGCGGATCGCGCCTACCGCGACCGCGGGCAGGAAAGCCGGCAGCCCAACGAGCTGGATGACCGGCATCGCTTGGACTCCATCCTGGCCCGGCACGTGGACGCCGCCGATCTCGCCGCGTGGCAGGCCGAGGGCGCCGTGTTGGAGATGGCCGAGATCTGGCGTTCAGCGCTCGACGTGGCCAGCCTGCGCTTCAAGACGTGACCTGGCGCCTCCCGGCTGAGGCCCAATGACACTATGCAGACCATCTAGGGTCCGTCTGAGCTTCCAATCGGCCAGTCCTGCACTTCAGTCGAGGTGGTCGGACGTCTCGTATGGATCGACTTGACGCGGTCGCGCCGCCAAGGACCGGTCGTTAAACGATGTACAGATTTATGTCACTGTCGAGCGACCGGCTCGAACAGCGAAGCCGCGCCGTGCCGCAACCCGAGCGACTGGTTTGGCGGGAGCGGCCACTCAGATCCAGTACCGCGACCGACTGAGATCATTGTGTTGATGTCCGGCGAGTTTCTGCTACGGGCACCGGCGCTGGATGACTGGTGTTCGTTGTAGCCGCCGTTCGGGCCTCTAGCGGCGAACGTCTCAGAACAGCCTGGACCCGCAGTTCGACCGAAGTCTGCTATGGGCACATTGCTGCCCCACGACTGATGAAGCCGAGCGGCAGCAACCAGCCTGAGGCGGCCAGCATCTCCCCATTTGGCCCTGGACCGAGTGGTCAAGTCGCCGGACACGCTGCCCTGCGCGACACCTCCGGACAAGGTGCTCATCAGGCGCCGGATTCCGTGCTCAGAAGACGCTAGACCTGGTGCTCAGGTCGCGTCGGAATATGCACCCCCTTCGAATTGCCCTACCGGGCTCGTGATCCTGAGCTTGGTTGCGATGATCCAACCGACAGCCAGTCGCACGAGGCTGTCGTCGTCATCCACCGCCTCCAGCACCGACCAGCTGCGCAGCGTGGCAGTCGATGGCGACTCGGGGAATCCGATGGGTGCCAACAGATTCATGGATGCATCTCCGTCAAGTTGCGACTTCAACGAAGGCGTCGCAGCTGGGCTCTGCGTTGCGGAGTGATGCCCACTACCTGCGGCCGCCGCGCTTCTCTGTCCCCGATTGCCGGCTTTGAGCGTCGGCCGTCAGGCTTCCTCCCCTCGGCTTCGAAAGAGCCAACGGCTTTTTCGAACCGGCCATCAGGCCGGCTGCGTGGCGCGGCTCAGTCGCCATGAGATCGAGAACCTGCTCGCGCGTGAGGCCTGTAGCGAACACGCGTGCCGCCTTCGCCGCCAACTCAGGAGAGATGACAACGTGCTTACCTGTGGCAATGCGCACTCGTTTCACTGGAAGTCACCCCACTGGTAGCTGCTTAGGCAGGAAGACCGCCGCGCATCTGCTCAAGAAGGACTTCTACCCGTTGCTGTCCGTCCTCGGTGACCATCAACTGCGCCGGTGTCGCGCCATTGAACTCAGGCAACGGCTCAGCAAACCAGGTATCCAGCCAATCAGACAGCGCGACGTCGTCGCGGGCGCCGCCACTGTCTTCGATCATCTGTCCCAACTTGCTCAGAAGCGTGGCCTTGGCTCGTGTGGATACCTTCAAGATGAGCGTCCCAGATCTGCATGTGTGCAGCCGCTCGTGGCAAGACGACGGCGTCCGAGGCGACGCGGCCGCGCGATCCTAGAAGGCACCGATCGACTGCGCACCAAAGCTGCACTCATATTACACATATAAATCGACGGCTCAAATCTCATGACCGCATACGTGGCCAGTATTCTTTTGGCACCGGATTCGCGAGAGGCGCGAGTTACTATACAAGTCGCTCGCTTGTATATCAACACCCCGGGAAATAGTATTCCCGCTTTGAATAGCTTGGCGGACTGATTAGCGAATCTTGGCGATAAAACGGTCGACCGGGGACGGCCCTCGCGCGCCTTCGATGTCCCGCTGCGGCATCTGCCCGAGCGGCGCGAGGCCCATCAGATACAGGAAGTTGTCGCCAAGCGGAGAGCCACAGTGGGCGCAGTTGTTCATCCAATACTTGCCGCCGTAGGCCTTGCTGTTCCTGAAGCGCACCGACGGTGGTCTCGGCGCGGGCGGTGTCTCCTCTGCGAACGGCGCGCCTTCCCACCAGTACACCGGCGTGTCTTGCTTGCAGCTCCAGCAGTTGTCCAGCGCGCACAGGTAGGTCGCCTTGCCAAGCTCGCTAGGCCGGGCGAGCCCGTCGCAGGGCATGCCGAGCGCGGCCGCCACCGAGTGCACCTTCTTGCCCCAGTCGCGGCAATCAGGGCACCGCACCGGCTTCAGGCGCCTCCGGTTGTTCGGCCACCAGGCGAAGGGTCCTTCTGGGTTGCGATCGAAGTCACCAAGAACATCGGCGGCTCGCAGCTCTATCCATGGGTGCTGGAGGTCGAGCCCCTTCTTCTGTCCCACCAGGTGGGTGTGGAAGATTTCAACTACCAGCGCGATGGCATCGTCGCCCTCCGGGCCTCGCACGCCTGCAACGTCGCAGACGTATGTGCCTACGGGCACTTCGACGCGCGCCCGATCAATCGCTGATGGCGGCACGGCATAGGGAAAGTCAGCGCTGCACCAATCGCAGCTCAGCTTGATCGACACCAAAGAACTAGCCGCCTTGGCGTTGTCGTTCAGGATCTGCTGGGCCAGGCGCTTTGCGGCCTGATGCTCCGTTGACTCCGGCGAGCAGGCCTTGCCGCCTCGGTGGGAAAAGTGAGGCCGCAGTTTGGCGCCGCGGTGTAGGTCGAGTTGGTCGTCGCAGCCTGGGCAACGATGCTCTTCGCCGCGCACGGCAACGGATGCGTGCACCAACCGGTCGTCAGCGTTGAGCCCGAAGGGGAGGAGGATCGGATTGAGTCGGAACACGGCGCAAATCAGGATACCTGCGCCTGCGCCGCCCAAGCCGCCGGCTCCGCGCCAGGCAACGGCGACGTAGCCCGCCTGATTGGCGTGGTCCCGGCGGCCCAATTTCAGGCCAATCTTTGCCCACCATCTGGCATCCGGACAAATATCTTGTTGTCGCGGCAGGATTTAATTCCTGGCCAAAGCCGGAACGCGCATTTATTTATGGCCGACCTTTGACGAAAAAGGGGTCAAAAAGCTCATTTCGGCACCACGAATATCCATCGTCAATCGAGTATCTGGGCGAAGATCGGCCAAGAATTGGTCAGAGTTGTTGCGAACTTGTGGCCAATCTTGGAAGCGAGTCACACGGCTAGGTGCTTTTTCTTTGCCGGTACCGTACCAGCGCCGTGAACCGGCCGCCGGAAGCGGCATGCAGAGGTCACAACGCAGCTTGCTTGATTTCTAGCGGTCGGTGGGCGGTCGCCCCTCCGTTGGCGGCCCCAGGCATCATGCTGGCGACAAAGTCGATGAACGCTCTGACCTTGGCCGGCACGTGGTTCCGACTGGGGTAATAGACGTAGAGAGGGAACGTCTCGCCAGGCCAGTCCGTCAGAACTGGCTCCAGCGTGCCCGCACGCAGGTGTGCGTCGATCCCGAGGTCGATCACCTGAGCGATCCCGTAGCCAGCAAGGCAGGCGCCAATCTTGGTTCCCGCATCCGTGACCGTCAGGTTCCCGCGGACAGCCACCTTCACCTTCTCATCACCACGCCAGAACTCCCATTCAAAAGGCCTGCCGGTCGCCGGGTCGATGGCCTGGATGCATTCATGGCCATCGTCGACGAGATCCTTGGGCGACCTGGGTCGACCACGTTGCGCTAGGTAGGACGGCGCGGCCACCGTCAGGACCCGCGGGCTGTACAGCCTGCGGCAGACCAGGCTTGAAATGGAAGGCGGTCCAAACCGTATGGCGAGATCGAATCCGTCGCTCACCAGGTCCGAGAGGTCGTTCCTGGTCTCCAGCTTCAGTTGCAGCGCAGGGTGGTCCGTCAGGAACTGGGCCAGTTCTGGTGCCAGCACAAGGCGAGCGAACACAGCGTCGCACGCCACACGCAGTGTGCCGTTGACGACGGAGGTCTGGTCCGAGGCGCCGACCGCCGCCTCTTCAATCCCCTGCAGGAGCGGCAGCACCTTGGACAACAGCTCATGCCCGGCATCCGTCACTTCCACATGTCGGCTGGTGCGGTGCACAAGCTTCGCGCGCAGGCGGTCTTCCAATCGCTGGATGGCGCGACTCACCGCAGGCTGAGTCTTGCCAAGACGAGATGCAGCACGACCAAAGCTCTTGGATTCGGCCACGGCCGCAAGGGCAAGCAAGTCGCCGACAAGTCGTCCATCGAGGCCTTCCACCATCTATGTGTTCCGGTAATGGCAGCGATGACCGATTCGCAGTAGCCGAGGGCAGGTTGAGCTTTCACTATACGAGTCGTTCGACTCTTGAAAGAAAGCCAGCCATGACCCAGACCCAAGCCGTCGTCGCCTTGATGGATGACTATTTCAACTTGGCCTATGAACCGAAGAGCCGTGACTTCAACAAGGTCTTCCATCCGAGCTGCCTGGTCCAGTGGCTTCAGGATGGCCAGCTGAACACCTTGTCGTCGTCGGACTATGCGGCGCTCATCAACGGGAGGCCGAGTCCTCGCTCAACTGGCGCTCCGAGAGATGAGGCGGTTCTCGCCATGGCGCACATCTCGGAGAGCCTTTCCACAGCGACTGTGAAGGTGCGGATTGGAAAGAAGCTGTTCAACGATCACTTCGTGCTGCACAAGCTGGAAGACCGCTGGTTGATCACAACCAAGGCGTCCTTCGTGGCGCATACGTTCGACTGAAGCGCATCTCCGCGCGATCAGAGCTTCAGCTTGCCGTGCACGCCCTCGTCCACGCGTTGGCCGGTGAGCGCGCCGAACAGCATCTTCATGCCGGCGATAGCGGCACCGTGGCGGTTGTCCCAGTACTCGCCGCTGACCGGGTCCACGCGCAGCAGGCTGATGCGCGGATCGTTCTCGCCCTCGGTGAACCAGGCGCGCAGCTTGGGGGTCCACAGCCGGTGGATGGTCGCCTTGTCGGTCACCTCGGTGGCGGTGCCGTCAAGCTTAAGGTGGCCGCTGTTGTCGCCCTCCTTGAAGAACAGCGTCACGCGCGGGTCGCGGTCCAGCTCGATGTTCTTCAGGCTGTCGACCTCGGTGAAGAACCACAGCCGGCCGCCGTCATCCACCTCGATGACCGTCATCGGCCGCGCGTGCAGGCCGGCGCTCATGCTGAAGGTGCAGAAGAAGCAGCTGTTGCCGGACTTGACCAGGTCGGCGATCTTTTGCGCGGCGGCGGGGCCGCTCAGGTTTTCTTCGGTGCTGACGTCCTGGTCGGACGGATGGTTGCGGCTGGCGTCTTGCATGTCGGCTCCTTGGGCATTGACTGACTCTGCAGCCTATTGAGAGCGCCGCCGCGCGGGTGTCGGCCACCAGGAGGGCGCGCTGTCGGAAGGCGCCGTCGGGCGCCCGATCGTCACGCCGTCACGTGGCGCGACAGCTCGGCTACCAGTGCGTCGAAGACGACGCGGCAGGCCCGGTTCTGGCGCAGGTCCTCATGCATGGCCACCCAGGTCTCCAGCGGCCAGGCGAAGGCGCCCGCCAACACACGCTCCAGCACTGGCTCGCGCTTTGCCAGCGCGACCTGGCAGACGCCGATGCCGGCGCCGGCACGCAGCAGCGCAAGCTGGGCGAGGTCGGAGTCGCAGCGCAGCGCAAAGCTCTCGCGGCCCATGCCACCCATGCGCAGGGACCCGGCACGGATGAAGGGCGTGATGGTGTCGAAGCCGATCAGCGTGTGGCCGCTCAGCTGCGCCAGCGTGGCCGGGCGGCCATGGCGGTCCAGATAGTCCGGCCGCGCATGCAGGCCCAGCTCCACGCTGCCGACGCGCCGGGCGATCAGCTGCGCCTGCTCGGGCGGCGTCATGCGCACGGCGATGTCGGCCTCGCGGCGCAGCAGGTCTTGCAGCTGGTTGCTCAGCGCCAACTCGAGCACCAGGCCGGGGTGCTGCCCGCGCAGCGCGGCGAACACGCCCGCCAGCACCTCCACGCCGATGACCTCGCTGGCCGTCACGCGCACGGTGCCACGGACCTCGTCGCCGCGCGCCGTCGCCGCGCGTTGCAGTGCCGCGGCGGCGGTCTCCATCTGCTCGGCGTGGCCACGCAGCGCCAGCGCCGCCTCGGTCGCCAGCAGCCCCGTGGGCGAGCGGGTGAACAGCGGCTGGCCCAGCGCCTGCTCCAGCGCGGCGATGTGGCGGCCCACCGTCGGCTGGGTCAGCCCCAGCCCGCGCGCAGCGCCGGACAGCGAGCCCTCGCGCAGCACGCCCAGGAAGGTGTGCAGCAAGTCCCAGGGCAAGGTCGAAGCCATGCATAAATGTATAGCCGCAAGCTCAAGATCAGCAATTCCCAAATGGGCTGCCGGTTTCCAGAATCCGCTCATCGACAAACGGCTGGAGAGCAGCGATGGCAGGCAAAGACAAGACGGTTCTGGTGCTCGGCGCGAGCGGCGGCATTGGCGGCGAGGTGGCACGGCAGCTGCGCGACGCCGGCTGGCGGGTGGTGGCGCTGCAGCGCGGCCTGGCCACGGCCCAGGAGCAGCGCGATGGCATCCATTGGCTGCGCGGTGATGCACTGAACGCCGCCGACGTGCACGCCGCTGCACGCGACTGCGGCGCGCTCGTGCACGCCGTCAACCCGCCCGGCTACCGCGACTGGGACCGCCTGGTGCTGCCCATGCTGCAGAACAGCATGGCCGCGGCGCAGGCCCACGGTGCCACGCTGCTGCTGCCGGGCACGGTCTACAACTTCGGCCCCGACGCCTTCCCGCTGTTGCACGAGGACTCGCCGCAGCGCCCCGTCACGCGCAAGGGCGCGATCCGCGTCGAGATGGAGGCACGACTGCGGGCCGCCAGCCAGCAAGGCCTGCGCGTCATCATCGTGCGTGCCGGCGACTTCTTCGGGCCGCGACCCGGCAACAGCTGGTTCTCGCAAGGTCTGGTGCGGCCGGGCAAGCCGGTGACGGCCATCAGCAACCCGGCCGCGCCCGGCATCGGCCATCAGTGGGCTTATCTGCCCGACGTCGCGCGCACGATGGTCGAGCTGCTGGCGCGGCGCGACACGCTGCCCGCGTTTGCCAGCTTGCACATGGCCGGCCACTGGGACGGCGATGGCCGCCGCATGGCCGAGGCCATCCAGCGCGTCGTCGCCCGCCACACCGGCAAGCCGCCGCGCGTCAGCGCCTTCCCCTGGTGGCTGCTGACCCTCGCGTCGCCCTTTGTCACGACCTTCAAAGAGATGCGCGAGATGCGCTACCTGTGGCAGCGGCCGGTGCGCATGGACAATGCCCGCCTCGTCGCGGCGCTGGGCCGGGAGCCTCACACGTCGCTGGACGACGCCGTCGAGGCCTCGCTGCGCGGCCTGGGCTGCCTGCCCCAAACGGGGCCCGATCGTGATAATCGGGTCAGCTTGTCTGCCACCACCTCCCCATGACCTACTGCGTCGCGATGCGCCTGCGTTCAGGCCTGCTGTTCGCCTCCGACACCCGCACCAACGCGGGCGTCGACCACATCGCGAGCTTTCGCAAGATGCACCAGTTCCAGATCCCGCATCAGCGCGAGATCGTCATCCTGAACGCGGGCAACCTGGCGACCACGCAGTCCGTCATCTCCATGCTGAACGCGCGGCTGAATGGCGAAGGCGAGCACCTCCTCAACGTGGCCAGCCTCTACGACGCGGCGGTGCTGCTGGGCCGCACGCTGAAGGAGGTCGTCGACCGCGACAGCGACGGCGGCTCGCACAGCCAGGGGGTGGACTTCGGTGCCAACTTCCTGATCGGCGGCCAGATCAAGGGCGAAGGCCCACGGCTCTTCCACATCTACCCGCAGGGCAACTTCATCGAGGCGACCGAAGACACGCCCTATTTCCAGATCGGCGAGAGCAAATACGGCAAGCCCATCATCGACCGCGTCATCCGCTACGACACGACGGCGTTGGACGAAGCGGCCAAGTGCACGCTGGTCAGCTTCGACTCGACCATCCAGTCCAACCTGTCGGTGGGCCTGCCCATCGACATGCTGATGCTGCGCGCCAACCAGTTCGACATGGCGATGAAGCCGCCGCACCGCATCGGCCGCGACGACCCGTATTTCCTGGCACTGCGCACCGGCTGGAGCGCAGGCCTGCGCAAGGTCTTCGACGAGCTCCCCAACGAGCCCTGGTTCGACGCCTGACGGCCTCCCGCGGCGCGCGGGTCGTCAACGCGAGTCATCTCGCGGCGCGAAGGATGACAACGCTTTCCACTCATTCGCCTGTGTCGACGGTTTTGAC
Source organism: Roseateles sp. P1_C6 (assembly GCF_056406315.1). Taxonomy (NCBI): domain Bacteria; kingdom Pseudomonadati; phylum Pseudomonadota; class Betaproteobacteria; order Burkholderiales; family Sphaerotilaceae; genus Roseateles; species Roseateles sp. P1_C6. The sequence continues at coordinate 407,780 of NZ_JBFUAK010000006.1, read as the reverse complement.
AGTGCGTTGGCGGGCTTTGGAGTCAACTGCATGGAAATCAACAACTTAGGGGGGCTGGCCCGATAAATGCTCATTTCTGACTGCAGCAGACCAACTATGCGCGGAGGTGGCATATGAAGAAGAATCTCTCGGGGGCGCACGCACTCTGGCTTCTCGCCTTGTCCTTGTCGGCCGGTTCGGCCCTCGCGGCGCCACTGCCCGTCTACTCCCCGACCTACCCCTCGCCCAACTCAGCCTGCGCGACCAACGGCAACTTCGTGTCGTGCTCGACGACGGTGCTGGACTATCTGGCGACCAACAACTACCCAGGCTTCACCGGGCCGTACTCCTTCGCCGCGGCGCAGGGCAAGTTGATCGACACCATCGTCGTCACGGCCAACAACGGCAACATCCTGAACAACGGCGACCAGGTCAACCCGTCCGAGGACGGCTTTTCGACCAACAACGGCGGCAACAAGAAGTACTTCTTCACTGGCGACGCCAACGACCCCGCCAACAACGGCGCGCTGTCGGGCGACACGCCCTTCAGCTGGGACATCGGCCTGGCCGCGCTGAACCAGAAGCTGACCTTCGACGGCGCGTACCACAAGATGGCCATCGCCTTCGACTTCAACAATCCGCAGGGCGACATCGCCAGCCTGCCGATCTGGGCGCTGGTCACCATCCGCGACAAGGAAGGCGTGCTCAGCAACAAGTACTTCGAGACCCAGGCGCTGGACCTCGGTGATCTCTTCAAGGACCCGTCGCTGTACGTCTCGGACAAGACCTTCGACGGCAGCGCCATCACGACACCCGGCGCCGACGACTTCGCGCTGACGGTGGGGACGATCTGCGTCGTCAACGCCACCGTGTCCTACCCGTCACCCGACGGCACCACCTGCCCCAGCGGTGGCAGTCCGGTCAAGACGAACCGGGCCTCCAACGAGGTGGAGTTCATCAACTACCTGCCGTCGCTGGACGCGCTGGACCTGCAGGCTCAGGGCTATGACACGATGTCCGTGCAGATCTGGATGGGCTGCTTCAACAACGGCGTGCGTGGCGCCGGCCCGGCGCTGGCGGATGGCGGCTCCATCGGCCCCTGCGACACCGGCGGCTTTGGCGACATCTTCCTGCTGGCCGCTGCCGCCGAGCCGGGCCGCCTGCCCGAACCTGGCACGCTGGGTCTCACGGGCCTGGCACTGCTGGGGCTGTGGCGCCGCCGCCGCGCGGCGCACTGAGGCGCGACTCGCCTTTCCTGCGCTTCAGACCGGCCCGAGCACCCGCATCGAATAGTCCACGGCCCTGACGTCCTTGGTCAGGCGGCCGATGGAGATGCGGTCCACGCCGGTCGCGGCGATCCAGCGCAGTTGATCCAGCGCCACGCCGCCCGACACCTCCAGCAGCGCGCGGCCGCCGTTCACCGCCACCGCCTCGCGCATCTGCGCTTCGCTGAAATTGTCCAGCAGCACGCTGACGGCGCCGGCGTCCAGCGCCTCGTGCAGTTGCGTGACGGTCTCGACCTCGATCTGGATGTCCACGCCCGCATCGAGCGCCTGCGCGGCGCGCAGTGCGGGTGCGACGCCGCCGGCCGCCGCGATGTGGTTCTCCTTGATCAGGATGCCCGCGTACAGCGCCAGCCGCTGGTTCTGCCCACCGCCCACGCGCACCGCGTACTTCTGTGCCAGGCGCAGGCCGGGGACGGTCTTGCGCGTGTCCAGGATGGCGCAGCCCTTCGCGTTCGGGCTGGCGCCGGCCACCGCGTCGACATGGGCGCGCGTGATCGTCGCCGTGCCCGACAGCAGCTGCAGGAAGTTCAGCGCCGGCCGCTCGGCGCTGAGCAGCGCGCGGCCGTCGGCCTCGATCCGGCAGGCCAGCGTGTCCGCCGTCATCGCGGCGCCCTCCTCGTACAGCCATTCGATGTGGCTGCTGGCATCCAGCGCGGCGAACACGCCGTCGAACCAGTCGCGCCCGCACAGCACGGCCGCCTCGCGCACGCGCACCAAAGCGCTGACGCGCCGGCCCGCGGGCACCAATTGGGCCGTCCAGTCGCAGCGGCCGATGTCTTCGGCCAGCGCTTCGCGGATGTTGCGCGCGCGCGCCTCGGCCAAGGTCTCTTCGGTGAACTTCACTCCGCCGGCCCCACGGTCAGCTGGATCTCGCCCAGGCCTTCGATGCGGCCCACCAGCACGTCACCCGGCACCACGGCACCCACGCCGGCCGGCGTGCCGGTGTAGATCAGGTCGCCAGGGTGCAGGTGATACAGGTGCGAGAGGTTGGAGACGATCTCGGCCTGGCTCCAGATCATGTCGGCCAGGTCACCACGCTGCTTCTCGACGCCGTTGACCGCCAGCGTGATGGCGCCCTTGTCGAGCGCGCCGAGTTCGCTCTTGCGCACGATCTCGCCGAGGATGGCCGACTGGTCGAACCCCTTGGCCGTGTCCCAGGGCTTGCCGCCGGCCTTGGCCACGGCCTGCAGGTCGCGGCGCGTCATATCCAGGCCCGCGGCATAGCCCCAGATCGCGGCGATGGCCGCCTCGGGCGTGACCTTGAACACCGGCGCGCCGATGGCCAGCACCAGCTCCATCTCGTAGTGATAGTTCTTCGTCTCGGTCGGGTAGGGCACCGTCGAGCCCGAGGGCGTCAGCGCGCTGGCCGGCTTGGTGAAGTAGAACGGCGGCTCGCGCGTCGGGTCGGCGCCCATCTCACGGGCATGATCGGCATAGTTGCGGCCGACGCAGAAGATGCGGCTCACCGCATATCGGGCGTCCGTGCCGCGCACGGTGGCGCTGGGAATCTCGGCCGGAGGAAAGACGAAATTGCTCATGGCATGGCTTCGACATTGGAAGGACAGTGCGCAGCATACTGGGCTGGCCCTGGCGCTGGTCGTGCTGGCGCTGATGACCGGCTGCGCGACGCGCCCCTCGCTGCCCGGCGTCGGCATCGACCGCGACGGCCCGCTGCCCAACCCGCCGGCCGACCTGGCCAAGGTGCCCGACGCGCTGCCCCGCGTCGAGTCCATCCGCAGCGGCGGCCCCAACAAACCCTATGAGGTGCTGGGCGAGCGCTACGAACCCATCACCGGCGACGCGCCCTACGTCGACCGCGGCCTGGCGTCCTGGTACGGCCGCAAGTTCCACGGCCGCCCGACGGCCAGCGGCGAGGTCTACAACATGTACGCGATGACGGCCGCGCACCCGACGCTGCCCATCCCCAGCTATGCCCGCGTGCGCAACCCGGCCAACGGCCGCGAGGTCATCGTGCGCATCAACGACCGCGGGCCCTTCCACAAGGGCCGCATCGTCGACCTGAGCTACACGGCCGCGCTGAAGCTGGACGTGCTGCGCGGCGTCGCGCCGGTGGAGGTGCGGCGCATCACCTACGCCGAGATCCGCGCCGGCCTGTGGAGCAAGCCGGCCGACGACCCGCCGCCCGTCTTCGTGCCCGAGACACCGCCCGGCGCGCCGCAGCGCGAGACCACGGCCGTCGTCGCCACCGGCATGAACTACTGGCTGCAGTTCGGCGCCTTCGCCAAGCTGGACGGCGCCGAAGGCCTGCGCCAGCGCGTCGCCGAGGCCGACCTGGGCCTGCTGCCGCTGCTGACCATCGTGCGCGAAGGCGGTCTGCACCGGCTGCGCGCCGGCCCGTTCCCCAGCGCCGACGAAGCGCGCCTGCAGGCCGACAAGCTGCGCACGGCGCACGGGCTGGACACCAGTCTGATCGAGAAGCGCTAGCGGCCGCCGCCCACGTCCAGCAGCGCGCCCACCGTGTAGCTGGCTGCGTCCGACAGCAGCCAGGCGACGGCCTCGGCCACCTCGTCGGCGCGACCCATGCGCTGGATGGGGATGTCCTTCACCTGACCCTGCGCCCGCTCCAGCATGCCGCTGCTGGCGTGGATGTCGGTCTCGATGATGCCCGGCCGTACCGCGTTGACGCGTATGCCCTCGCTGATCAACTCGCGTGCCAGGCCCTTGGTCAGCGTGTCGATGGCGCCCTTGGTGGCCGCGTAGTCGACGTAGATGCCGGCCGAGCCGAACTCGGCCGCGCGCGAGCTGAGGTTGACGATGGCGCCGCCCGCGCCGCCATGCCGGGTGCTCATGCGCCGCGCGGCCTGCTGGCAGCACAGCAGCGTGCCCATCACATTGACGGCGAAGAGGCGCTGCCAGCGCGCCATGCCCATGTCCTGCAGCCGCGCGGCAGGCGCCACGATGCCGGCGTTGTTGACCAGACCCGCGAGCCGCCCGCCGGCGGCATCCAGCCGCTCGAACATCGCCTCGACCTGCGCCTCGTCCGCCACGTCGGCCTGCAGCAGCAGCGTGCGCCGGCCGAGTCCGTGCAAACTGCCCGCCAGCACCTCGGCGGCGGCGCTATCCTGCGCGAAATTGATGGCCACATCCCAGCCGGCCCTGGCGCAACGCAGCGCCGTGGCGGCCCCGATGCCACGCGAGCCCCCGGTGATCAAGACCCAAGCCGTCATGGCGGCATTGTGGCGTTGTCGGGGAAGATGCGCGGCTGCACCCCAAGCTGCATGGAATTCCTCGACGTCCCGACGATCCTGAAGGTCAGCGCCCTCTTCAACTTGATGGCGGCTCTGGCGTGGCTGACGCTGGCCGAGGCCTTCCGCATCGCGCCGCGTGCGGGTCGGTTGATGGCGGCGGGCCACGTCGTGCGCATCCTGTCCCAGGGCTGCGGCGACTGCCTGGCCGGCTGGCCGCTGCTGCTGCGCCAGGCGCTGCCGGAGTTCGGCCTGCTGGCTTGCGCGGTGCTGCTGCTGCTGGCGCTGCGGCGCATGCTGCGCAGCCGCCTGCGCCTGCGCCACATCGCCTGGGTCAGCGGCCTGGGCGCGGCCACCATCACGGCCGGGCTGGCCAGCGGCTCCAGCCTGGCGCCGCAACTCGCCAGCACCCTCGCCGTCACGGTGTTGGCCGCGCTGGCCGTGCGCGAGGTGCAGCGCGGCATCGGCGACAAGCTTTCGCCACTGATCACCGCCTGCACGACGCTGCCCTTCGTGTTGATGACTGTGCTGGGGGCGGCGCACGCGGCCGAGCTGTTGCTGGTGCCAGGCTGGGACGATCACATCCTGCGCGGCGAGCTGCCGTCGCCGGCGCGCGCGGTGCTGTGGTTCGTCGTCACGGCCAGCATCACGCTGAGCCTGATCGCGCTGATGATCTGGCGCCTGATCACGCGCATCCAGCACCTGACCTTCCGCGACCCGCTGACCGGCGCGCTGAACCGCCGCGCCTTCGAACAGGCGCTGGCCGACGCGCAGGCCCAGCTGCAGCGGGGCCATGGTTTTGCGCTGGCCATGATCGACATCGACCACTTCAAGCGCATCAACGACGAGCATGGCCATCCGGCGGGCGACGCGGCGCTGCAGCACTGCGTGCGCATCTGGCAGGCGGGGCTGCGCGAGGTCGACCGCCTGGGCCGCATCGGCGGCGAGGAGTTCTGCGCGCTGCTGCCGCTGGGCGCGGCCGATGACCCCGCGCCGGCAGCCGCCGTCGCCGAGCGCCTGCGCAGCAGCCTGGCGGCCCAGCCGCTGCGCTGGAAGGACGTCGAGCTGCACCTGTCGGCCAGCTTCGGCGTGGCCCTGCCCGTGGCCGCCGATGCGCAGGGCGAGGTGGGCCTGGCGCGCGCCGATGCCGAGCTCTACCGCGCCAAGGCCGAGGGCCGCAACCGTGTCTGCGTGTCAACGCACCTGGCCGCGGCGGCGAGCCCATGATCACCACCGCGCAGACGCAGACGCTGCTGGCCGCCATCATCCTGGTGGCCGGCGTGGCCACGCTGGTCTGGCTGGCGCTCGCGCTGCTCGCGCGCATCGCGCCGCGCGCCTCGCTGGCCATGGCCTGCGCCAACGCCACCGCCGCGCTGTCGCTGACGCTGCATGCGCTGCGCGGCGTGCTGCCCGACAGCCTGACGTACTGGCCCGGCGACGTGCTGGCCGTCGCCTCCTTCGCGCTGCTGGGCGTGGCGGTGCCGGCCATCACGACACGCCAGCTCACCTGGAAGCCCGGCGCTGCCGTCGTCGTCGCGACCGCGTTGCTGCTGCTGGCGCTGCCCGACGACGGCGACCTGCGCTGGCAGGCCCGCATCGTCAACGGCGCCGGGGCCGCGCTGACGCTGGCGGCCGGCATCACGGCCTGGCGCAGCCTCAGCGGCGGGGGCGCCAACGGCCGCCGCACGCCGGCACCGCTGGCGCTGCCGCTGTTCCTGATCGGACTGCTGATGGCGGCGCGCGGCATGGAAAGCTTCATGCACCCGGACAGCACGCCCGACATGCGCCTGCCGACCGAGTTCAACGTCGCCTTCCTGTGGACAGCGCTGGTGCTGACGCTGCTGCAGAACGCGACGCTGGCCTTGCTCGTGCTGACGCGGATGATCCTGCGCATCGAGCGCCTGCTGGAACGCGACCCGCTGACCGACACGCTGAACCGCCGCGCCTTCGATCAGGCGCTGGAGCATACCCATGCCTGGCTCAAGCGCGGCCGCGCCTATGCGCTCGTCATGATCGACATGGACCGCTTCAAGCAGCTCAACGACACGCTGGGCCACGCGGCCGGCGACGCGGCGCTGCGCCAGATGGTGCGCGAGCTGCAGCCCTGCCTGCGTGAGGTGGACCGCTTCGGCCGCCTGGGCGGCGAGGAGTTCTGCGTGCTGCTGCCCGACACCGACATCGCCGGCGCGGCGCTGGTGGCCGAGCGCATGCGCGCGCTGGTGGACATGGCGCCGCTGCGCTGGCTGGAGCAGGACTGGCCGCTGAGCGCCAGCTTCGGCATTGCCGAGGCCGAGCGCGATGACGCGAGCGCGGACGCGGTGCTGGCCCGCGCCGACGCGGCCATGTACCGCGCCAAGAACCAGGGCCGCAACGTGGTCCAGGCCTAGGGTGTGGCGCGGCGGAAGTAGGCGTCCACGCCGGTCAGCATCTCCTCGGTGACCTGGCTCCAGTAGTGGAAGGTATGGCCGCCCGCGTCTTCGCGGTAGCCGGGGGTCAGCCCCTGGGCCCGCACTGCCGCCAGCAACGCTCGGTTGGTCGGCAGCAGCTCGTCTTCGGTGCCGCAGCGCAGCACCAGCTCGACCGGCAGCGGCCCAGCGCGCTTCACGTCGGCGATGAGTTCATCCGGGTACCAGCCGCTCAAGCCATGGGCATAGCCCCAGCGCTGCGGCGCCGCCAGCGGCAGCTTGACCGAGCCATAGCCACCCATGGACATGCCGGCGATGGCCGATTGCGCGCGCGTCGGCACCAGGCCGTGATGGGCCTGCAGCCAAGCCGGCAGTTCGTCGACGATGAAGCGCTCGGCCGGGCCGTCGTAGGAGCGGCCACCGCTGCTGGGCATGACGATGACGAAGGGCTTCACGCGGCCGCTGGCGATGAGGCGGTCGGCATAACGCTCGACATGACCGGTGCGCCACCACTGGTCCGCATCCATGCCGCCGCCGTGCAGCAGCGTCAGCACCGGCAGCGCCTGGCCGTGCTGGAAGCCGGGCGGCAGGTAGACGTTGACCTTCAGCGCCCGACCGAAGGCCGCCGAGGGCACTTGATGCGTCTGGACCACTCCGCGGCCTGTGGCCGGCGGCGTCCACGCGCCTGCGCCGACGAAGACGAAGGAGTGCTGCCCGCCGTGCCCGTCGGCGTCATGGTCGGGCGTGGCCGGGTCGTGCACCCAGCGGCCGTCTACGACGAACTTGTACAGCCACTGGCCGGGTGCCAGGTCCAGGCGCAGCCGCCAGACGCCGTCTGCACCGCGCGCCATGGCTTTCTTGCCGGCATCCCAGCCGGTCATCTCGCCGGCCAGGAACACCTGGCGGGCCGTGGGTGCGGCGAGCGAGAACGTGACCGGATCGGCCCAGGTCGACGCGGCAAAAAGCAATGCGCTCAGGCAGGACAGCAGCGTGGCTTTCATTCGGCTTGCAGTAGCGGCGGCGAGGCCGCGAGATTGCCACAACGCGGCCCGCACTGGGCCAAACTTTGGCCCTCCTCCCACGCAGCCGCCATGGACCTCGACCCCAAAGACCTCATTGACCAAGCCGCCACCGCCACGCAGGCCCGCGAGACCAGCGCGATGCGGCTGAACGCCGCCGTCGCCGTGACAGTGGCCGTGCTGGCCACGTTCATGGGCATCTGCAAGGTGAAGGACGACAACATCGTGCAGGCCATGCAGCAGGCCCAGGCCGACAAGCTGGACCACTGGGCCTACTACCAGTCGCGCAACCTGCGCGTGGATGTGGCCGAGGCCACCGCCACGCAGCTGGAACTGGCCAAGGCCGGCGCGCCGGCCGCGCAAGGCCAGGCCTATGACCAGGCGATCGCGGGCTACCGCACCAAGGCAGCCGACCAGGCCAGGAAGCGCGACGAACTCAAGACCCAGGCCGAGGCTGATCAGGCCACCTACGACTCGCTGAACTACCGCGACGACCAGTTCGACCTGTCAGACGCGCTGCTGGCCATCGCCATCGCGCTGCTGGCCGTGACGGCGCTGACCAAGCTGTGGCCGCTGTTCTACGTGTCGCTGGTGCCAACCTTCTTCGGCGTGCTGATGGGCGTCGCGGGCCTGGCCGCGCTGCCCATCCATCCTGCGGCGCTGGTGAGGCTGCTGTCCTAGCGCCAACGCCGTCGTCGGCATCGAAACGCCTCCCCCGCCTGGCGCGGGTCCAATTCGGATCAGTACACGAGAGAGAAGGTGACGTGGCCGCCACCTTCCTCGGCCAGGTGCTTGATCCCCGACGTGCTGGCACTGATGGCCAGGAACTTGACGGTCCGTTGCGTTGCCTTGGCGTGCTTCGCAAGCTCCAGCGCCGCGCTCATCCTGTCGTTGGCGTGTGGCGCCAGATCGTTGTACGGGAGCTCGAGGTTCGCTCCGGCCGTCATGAGCGAGTTCAGGAACGCGGGTTGGAGCGTGTTGTTGTGCACGTGATCTCTCCGTGGGTTGAAGGCGGCATCGTCTCCCACGGACCTCACATCGACAAGTGCTGTGAGGTCCGGCGGCCAGCAGCGCTCACCACACCTTGCAGTGCTGGCCGGCCGGCTTGACCAGCTTGGCGCCGGGCTTGCAGGCAAAGGCCTTCTCGAACTCCGGCATGTTGACGACCACGCCGTTGATGCGCCACCGCGGCGGCGAGTGCGGGTCGATCTTGGCCTGCACGCGCAGCGCCTCGGGGCGGCCGTCGGCGCAGTCCCACTGCGCGAAGCCGACGAAGAAGCGCTGCTCCGGCGTCATGCCGTCGCGGTTCTCCAGCGTCTTGCCGGTCATGTGGGCCTTCCAGGCCTCCCAGGCGAGCACCAGGCCGCCGAGGTCGGCCAGGTCTTCGCCCAGCGTCAGCTTGGAATTGATCTTGATGTCGTCGACGACGGTGTAGGTCGCGTACTGGTCGGACACGCAGGCCGCGCGCTTCTCGAACTCGCGGCCGTCCTTCTTCGTCCACCAGTTCTTCAGGTTGCCCTGGGCGTCGAACTGGCGGCCTTCGTCGTCGAAGCCATGCGTGAGCTCGTGGCCGATGGTGCCGCCGGTGTTGCCGTAGTTGGGCGCCTCGTCCAGGCGCGCGTCGTACAGCGGCGCCTGCAGCACGCCGGCGGGGAAGTTGATGTCGTTCATCTGTGCGTCGTAGTACGCATTGACCGTCTGCGGCGTCATGCCCCACTCGCCGCGGTCCAGTGGCTGGCCGATCTTGGCCAGGCGACGCTTGGCCTCGAAGGCATTGCCGCGCACGACGTTGCCGAGGAAGTCGCCGCGCTGCACGGCCAGCGCCGCGTAGTCGCGCCAGCGTTCCGGGTAGCCCACCTTGTTGACGATGGACTTCAGCTTGGCATGGGCACGCGCCTTGGTCTCGGCACTCATCCACGTCAGGCTGTCAATGGAGCGCGCCATCGCGGCCTCGATCTCGTCGGTCATCTGCACCGTCGACGCCTTCAGGTCGGGCGTGAAATTGCGCGCGACGAACTCCTGGCCCAGGGCCTCGCCCAGCTGCAGGTCCACGAGCTGCACGCAGCGCTTCCAGCGCGGCTTGAGCTGGGGCGTGCCGGTCAGCGTCTGGCCGTAGAAGTCGAAGTTGGCCTGCACGAAGCCGTTGTCCAGCGCCGGGCTGAGGCTGCTGGCCAGCTGCCAGCGCAGATAGGTCTTCAGGTCCGCCAGGCTCATGGTCTTCAGGCGCGCGCCGAGTGCCTTGAAGAAGGCCGGCTCGGTGACGTTGTAGCGCGCATGCCAGGGCGCGGTGCCCAGCGCAGCCTGATAGATCGCCCAGTCGAACCCGGGCATCAACGCCTTCAGCCCGCGCGCGTCGACGACGTGGAAGGTCTTGTAGGGGTCGCGCTTGTCGACCTTGGACAGCGACGCCTTGGCCAGCACGCCTTCGATCGCCAGCACGCTGCGCGCGGCCGCCTTGGCCGCCGCCGGCTCGTCGCCCAGCAGCTCGAACATGCGCGCCACATGCGCCTCGTAGGCGGTGCGGATTTTCAGCGTCTTGTCGTCGCGCTTGAGGTAGTAGTCGCGGTCCGGCAGGCCCAGGCCGCCGGCCGAGGCGAAGGCGATCTGGCGCGTCGCGTCGGCGAAGTCCTGGCCCGAGCTGAAGCCGAAGAACAGCCGGTCATTGCCAGCCGCCAGCTGCAGTTCGGCCAGCAGCGCCGGCAGCGCGCGCTTGTCTTTCAGCTCGGCGATGCGGTCCAGCAGCGGCTGCAAGGGCGTGAGGCCCGCCGCCTGCACGGCCGTTTCGTCCATGCAGGCGCCGAAGTAGTCACCCAGCTTGGCCTGTGCGGCGCTGCGCTCCGTGCCCGCCTCGCCCAACTTGTTCAGCACGCCCCACAGGTAGCGCTGGTTCTCGTTGGCCATCTTGGCGTAGACGGACCAGCGCGACTGGTCGGCCGGGATGGGGTTGGTCTTGCTCCACGCGCCGCAGGCATAGCGGTACAGGTCGTCGCAGGGGTCAACGCTGCGGTCCATGGCCGTCACGTCCAGGCTGGGCGTGTAGGGCAGCGCGTCCAGTGGGGTCTCGTTGGCGGCATGCGCGCCAAGCGTCGCCGCCAGCAGGGCGGGGAGCAGCAGTCGTTTCATGGTGGCAGGTGGTATTGAAGTGCAGTGATTGTGGGCGCTCGGCCCGCCCCGGCCATTCGCCATCCCCCGCCCCGGGGGCGAACGCGCGCCCGGCTGGCTGACTGTCGAACCACAGCCAGGCCGCCTTGCTGGCCTGCGGTTCGGCCATGATGTGCGCATGCTGATTCGCACCACCCGCCCATGACCACCCTGCTGCTGCTCGTCGCCATCGCCGATGAACACAAGGCCTTGCTGCTGCAACGCTTTCGCGTCGTCGAGGCCACCGACCCCGCCTCGCGCGCGGCTGCGCTGGCGCAGCATGCCGACGAGATCGAACTGGTGCTGACCAACGGCGCCACCGGCTTTCGCGCCGACGAGATCGCCGCGCTGCCCAAGCTGAAGCTGCTGGCCGCCCAAGGCGCCGGCTACGAGAACCTGGACCTGGACAGCGCCCGCGCGCGCGGCGTGCTGCTGTGCAACGGCGCCGGCACCAACGACGACTGCGTGGCCGACCATGCGATGACGCTGCTGCTGGCCAGCATCCGCGCGCTGCCGCAGCAGGGTGCGGCCGTGCGCGCGGGCGTCTGGCGCGACGCGCTGCCGCTGTACCCGCACTTCAGCGGCCGGCGCCTGGGCCTGCTGGGCTTCGGCGCCATCGGCCGCAAGATCGCCCAGCGCGCGGCGGCCTTCGGCATGCCCATCGGTTATCACAACCGCCGCCCGCGCGAGGACGCCGGCGAGGCCCGCTACTTCGACAGCGCCACGGCACTGGCGACCTGGGCCGACGACCTCGTTGTCGCCACGCCCGGCGGCGCGGCCACGAAGCACATCGTCAACGCCGAGGTGCTGGCGGCGCTGGGCGCCGGCGGCCATGTCGTCAACATCGCGCGCGGCAGCTGCGTGGACACGGCCGCCCTCGCCGCGGCGCTGGCCGCCGGCCAGATTGGCGGTGCGGCGCTGGACGTCTATGAGAGCGAGCCGCAGCCGCCTGCGGCACTGCTGGGCTTGGATAACGTCATCCTGACGCCGCACGTTGCCGGCTGGTCGCCGCAGGCCATCCGCGCGACGGTCGTGAACTTCATCGCCAACGTGGACGCCTGGCAGCGCGGCGAGCCGCTGCGCACGCCGATCTAGCTTGTCAACTTTGGGGTGTTTCCGGCGCCCACCCATACTGGCTGCGCGTCAGGCCTCCTGCCTGTTGCAAAGGAGCCCGGATGACCAGCCGTACGGCCGCCCCCATTCCTGAACAGGCACGCGACCCCGCCCAGCCCGGCGTGCTCGCCCGCTGGTGGCGCGACCTGCGCCGCCCGCCTGCGCGGCTCAACCTGGCGTTGCAGGGCGGCGGCGCGCACGGCGCCTTCACCTGGGGCGTGCTGGACGCGCTGCTGCAAGACCCGCGCATCAGCTTCGAGGGCCTGAGCGGCAGCAGCGCTGGCGCGATGAATGCGGTGGTGCTGGCCGATGGCTGGCTGAAGGGCGGCCGCGAAGGCGCGCGCGAGGCGCTGGCCGAGTTCTGGACCGAGGTCGGCACGCAGCTGCCGGCCGGCATGATCACGCAGGGCGAGAGCGATGCCATCGCGCTGTCCCCGGCCAGCAAGCTGCTGGCGCAATGGGCCGGGCACTTCTCACCCGCGCAGCTCAACCCCTTCGACCTGAACCCCTTGCGCGACCTGCTGGCCAAGCGCCTGGACTTCGAGCGGCTGCGCACCGAGAGCCCGTTCAAGCTCTTCGTCGGCACCACGCAGGCCAGCAACGGCAAGCTGAGGATCTTCCGCGAGCATGAGCTGAGCCTGGACGTGCTGCTGGCCTCGGCCTGCCTGCCCAAGCTCCATCATGCGGTGGAGATCGACGGCGAGGCCTACTGGGACGGTGGCTACTCGGCCAACCCGGCCGTGTTCCCGCTGTTCTACGACTGCGACGCCGGCGACGTGCTGCTGGTGCTGCTCAGCCCGCTGCAGCGCGAGGGCACGCCGCGCAGCCTGGATGACATCGAGGCCCGCATCGCGGAGCTGGCCTTCAGCGCCCACTTCATGCGCGAGATGCGCACCTTCGCGCAGGCCGCCCGCTACGCGCGGCCCAGCTTCATCACGCGCGGCCGGCTGGAGCGGCGCCTGCAGCAGCTGCGCTTTCACATGATCGACGCCAGCGACCTGCCCAGCCTGCAGCGCACCGACACCAAGCTGCTGGCCTACGGCCCGTTCCTGACCCGGCTGCGCGACCAGGGCCGCGAGCGCGGCGCGGCCTGGCTGCACAGCCACGGCGCCGACGTGGGCCGGCGCTCGACGCTGGATGTGCAGGCCTGCTTCGGCTGACGGTTTTCTCCCTAATTCCGCGATTGGCGGGTGGCGGCGGTGTCCAGATACTGGGCCGACACCCCGGCACGACAACAAGGAGACACCCATGTCCAAGCGCCAACTGGTGGTGGCCGCCGCATTGGCGGCACTGGCGTCGCAGGCCCTGGCCGATGGCTACATGGCCGTCTGGCGCCCCGGCTCGGGCACGCAATGGGTCAAGGCCGGCGTGTCCAGCGACGAGTTCAAGACCGCGGACCTGGCCTATTTCAAGCAAGGCCTGCGCATCGTGTCGCTGGCCGTGCGCGACGGCAAGCTGACCGCCGTCTGGCAGCCCGGCAGCGGCACGCAGTGGGTGCACTGGGACCTGAGCGCGGCCGAGTTCAAGGCCAAGGACACGGCTTACTTCAAGCAAGGCCTGCGCATCGCCGCGTTCTCCCTGCACAACGGCAAGCTCGCCGCCGTCTGGCGGCCCGGCAGCGGCACGCAGTGGGTGCACTGGGGCCTGTCGGGCGACGAGTTCAAGGCCAAGGACGGGCCCTACTTCAAGCAAGGCCTGCGCGTGACGCAGATCGAGCTGGACAACGGCAAGCTCGCCGCCGTCTGGCGGCCGGGCTCGGGCGCGCAGTGGATCCACTGGGGCATGGGCAGCGGCGAGATGTCCGACAAGGACAACACCTACTTCGCGCAGGGGCTGCGGGTGACGAGCCTGTCCTCCGACGACGGCAAGTACGCCGCCGTCTGGCGCCCGGGCACGGGCACGCAATACGTCAGCCGCGCGCGCTGCTGGGTCGACTTCAAGACCGAAGACCTCACCTACTTCGGCAAGGGCCTGCGCCTGGACGTGCTGAAGCTGCAGGAGGAGGCGCACGGCGCCTACCACTACCCGTGGAAGAACGGCGTCAGCCACGGCGTGGGCCAGGGCAACAACAACCCCGGTGGTTCGCACACCGGCAGCCAATCCTTCGCCTTTGACTTCTCCCTGCCCTCGGGCACCGAGGTGCGCGCCGCGCGGGCCGGCACGGTCGAGTGGGTGCGCGAGAGCCAGACCACCAGCTACGACCCGACGTCGCCGACGACGGCCACCAACCAGCCCTTCACGCCCGGCAGCCAGGAGAACTGGGGCAATGCAGTGCGCATCCGCCACCTGGGCGGCTTCACGAGCTGGTACTTCCACCTGACGCCCAACAGCGTCAAGGTCAAGGAGGACGACAAGGTCGAGGCCGGCACCGTCATCGCGCTCAGCGACAACACCGGCCGCACGTCGGGGCCGCACCTGCACTTCCAGGTGCAGGCCGACTCCCTCGACTGGGGTCAGTCCGTCGCGATCAGCTTCAACGGCTGCCAGGTGCCCAAGGGCGGCGACAACGTGACCTCGCAGAACGGCAACCCCTAGCGCCGCTGGCGGGCCTCCAGCACCTCGGCCTCGCGCCGCGGCGCGTACTGGCGGCGGGCGCCCTCCTCCAGCGCCACCTCGGCAGCGATGCGGCCGATCTGCGAGCCGGCCAGGCGTTGCAGCATCAGCACGTCCTCGTCGTCGGGCATGCGCGTGTCCTGCGCCTGCTCCGCCGCGGCAGCCGCTCGCCCTCTGCGCGCAAACATCGCGGTGAACGGCAGCAGCGGGCGGGGGGTGGACATGGGCTTCACGGGGACCTCCGGGGCGGTGTTCGACAACCCCGTGTGGAGCAATGCCTTGGGGGGTTCAACAACAGACGCCAATCCGGCACCGTCAGCGACACGCCGCGCCGCCCGCCCGCTCGAATGAGGGGCCGGCGCGCAGCGGAGGGGCTGTAGGTGCAGACCTGCATGCAGGCACGAATCCGGCCGACGTCCGCCCTCGACCGCCCCGTGCAGCATCAACTCTTGCCCCTGCACCAGGAGCCGCGCATGCCCCAACTCACACCCGCCGCCCAACTCGCGGCCCAGGCCAAGACGCCCTTTCCCGGTGCGTCCGCCGACTACGACCAGGCCAGACAGGCCTTGCTCGCCGAGGAGATCGAGTTCCGCCGCCATGCGTCCCGCCTGGTCGAGCAGCGCCGCGCGCTGCCGCCCGGGCCGGTCATCAGCAAGGACTACCGCTTCAAGGACGAGCAGGCCTTCGATGTCGGCCTGGCCGAGCTGTTCGGCGACAAAGACACGCTGGTCACCTATTTCTGGATGTACGGCCCGCAGCGCCAACGGCCCTGCCCCATGTGCACCAACTGGCTGGGCGCCGTCAACGGCAACGCGGCCGACATCAAGCAGCGCGTGGCGCTGAAGATCCTCGGCCGCTCGCCGGTCGAGCGGCAATACGCCTTCGCCCAGGAGCGCGGCTGGCGCGACCTGAACTTCGTGCAGACCGTGGGCGACGACTACGCCAAGGATCTGGGCATCCTGCTGCCCGACGGCAGCGAATACCCGGCGCTGATCGTCTTCAAGCGCGACGGTGACCAGGTCCGGCTGTTCTGGGCCAGCGAGATGACCAAGGCCATGGCCGACCCAGGCCAGGACCCGCGCGACGCGCCGGACATCGCGTCGCTGTGGTCCATCCTGGACCTGACGCCCGAGGGGCGCGGCACGGACTGGTATCCCAAACTGCAATACTGAGCAGACCGCACTTCGGGCCTGCCGCATGACACAGACGCTGCTTGTCTTCTCCCTCGTCGCCTTCATCGGCATTGCCACGCCAGGCCCCACGGTGCTGCTGGCGCTCACGAACGGCTCCCGCTACGGCGTGCGCGCATCGCTGCCGGGCATGCTCGGCGCGGTGCTCTCCGATTTCGTGCTGATCGCGGCCGTGGCCGTCGGCCTGGGCGCGCTGCTGGCCGCGTCGGAGTTCTGGTTCTCGGTCGTGAAGTGGGTGGGCGTTGCCTATCTCGCCTACCTCGGCGTCCGGCTGCTGCGCTCCAGGGGCACGTTGACCGTCCCCGGAGACGGCGACCCCGCGGAGCGGCCGTCGGGCCGTGCCATCTTCATGCGCAGCTTCCTCGTGGCGGCCACCAATCCCAAGGGCTATCTGTTCTTCTCGGCCTTCCTGCCGCAGTTCGTCGCGCCAGCTCAACCGCAGCTGCCCCAGTACGTCACGCTGGCGCTCACCTTCGCGGTCATCGACTTGGTGGTCATGCTCAGCTATGCCGCGGCGGGCGCGCAGGCCATTCGCATGCTGCGCGCCAGGGGCGTGCTGTGGCTGGACCGCCTGTGCGGCGGCGCGCTGCTGGCGCTGGCAGGCTCGCTGGCGCTGTACCGGCGGCAGGCCTGAAGCTCACGCCTTGACGTAGCCCGCCAGATGCTTGCCGGTGAGCGTCTTCTTCGCCTTCACCAGCGCCGCCGGCGTGCCCTCGAAGACGACCTTGCCACCCTCATGCCCGGCGCCCGGCCCGAGGTCGATGATCCAGTCCGCATGCGCCATGACGGCCTGGTGGTGTTCGATGACGATGACGGATTTGCCGCTGTCCACCAGCCGGTCCAGCAAGGCCAGCAGTTGTTCCACGTCGGCCAGGTGCAGGCCGGTCGTCGGCTCGTCCAGCACGTAGACGTTGCCCTTCTCGGCCATGTGCGTGGCCAGCTTCAGGCGCTGGCGTTCGCCACCTGACAGCGTCGTCAGCGGCTGGCCCAGGCTGATGTAGCCCAGGCCCACATCGGCCAGGCGTTCGAGGATGGCGTGCGCCGCGGGCGTCCTGGCCTTGCCGTCGCCGAAGAAGGCCGTGGCCTCCGTGACCGACATGGCCAGCACCTCGCTGATGTCGCGCCCGCCCAGCTTGTAGGCCAGCACGGCGGGCTGGAAGCGCTTGCCCTCGCAGTCCTCGCAGGTCGTCGCGACGCTGGCCATGGGCCCCAGGTCCGTGAAGATGACACCCGCGCCGTTGCAGGCCGGGCAGGCGCCTTCGGAGTTGGCGCTGAAGAGGGCGGGCTTGACGCCATTGGCCTTGGCAAAGGCGCTGCGGATGGGGTCCAGCAGGCCGGTGTAGGTGGCCGGGTTGCTGCGCCGCGAACCGCGGATGGCCGTCTGGTCGATGGCGACGACGCCGTCCTGCGGCGCCACCGAGCCATGGATCAGTGAACTCTTGCCCGAGCCGGCCACGCCGGTGACGACGACCAGCACGCCCAGCGGGATGTCGACGTCGACCTTCTGCAGGTTGTGCGTGCTGGCACCACGCACCTGCAGCGCGCCCGTGGGCGGGCGCACCTTGGCCTTGAGCGACGCGCGGTCGTCCAGGTGGCGGCCGGTCAGCGTGCCGCTGGCGCGCAGGCCGTCCAGGGCCCCCTGGTAGACCACCTCGCCACCCGCCGAGCCGGCGCCAGGGCCGAGGTCGATGACGTGGTCGGCGATGGCGATGGCCTCGGGCTTGTGCTCGACGACCAGCACCGTGTTGCCCTTGTCGCGCAGGCGCAGCAGCAACTCGTTCATGCGCTGGATGTCGTGCGGGTGCAGACCGATGGTGGGCTCGTCGAAGACGTAGGTCACGTCGGTCAGCGCCGAGCCGAGGTGGCGGATCATCTTCGTGCGCTGCGCCTCGCCGCCGGACAGCGTGCCCGAGGGCCGGTCCAGCGACAGATAGCCCAGGCCGATCTCGACGAAGGAGTCCAGCGAGTGCTGCAGCGCGGCCAGCAGCGGCGCGACGGTGGGCGCCTCCTTCGACATCTTCACGCCGCGCACCCAGTCGGCCAGGTCGCTGATCTGCATCGCGCAGACCTCGGCGATGTTGACCTTGCCGATCTTGCTGGAACGCGCGCCTTCGCTGAGCCGCGTGCCCTGGCATTCGGGACAGGTCGCGAACGTGATCGCGCGGTCGACGAAGGCGCGGATGTGCGGCTGCAGCGCGTCCACGTCCTTGGACAGGAAGGACTTCTGGATGGACGGGATCAGCCCGGCATAGGTCAGGTTGATGCCGTCGACCTTGATCTTGGTCGGCTCCTTGTGCAGCAGGTCGTGCAGCTCGCGCTTGGTGAACTTGGCGATGGGCTTGTCGGGGTCGAAGAAGCCGCAGCCGCGGAAGATGCGGCCGTACCAGCCGTCCATGCTGTAGCCGGGGATGGTCACGGCGCCTTCGTTGATGGACTTGTCGGCGTCGAACAGCTGCGTCAGGTCGAAGTCGCTGACGGCCCCCATGCCCTCGCAGCGCGGGCACATGCCGCCGGTGCGGTTGAAGGTCTGCTTGACCGCCTGGCTGGCGCCGCCCTTGTCCACGGTGATGACGCCGGTGGCCTTCACCGACGGCACGTTGAACGCGAACGCGCTGGGCGGGCCGAGGTGCGGCTTGCCAAGGCGGCTGAACAGGATGCGCAGCATCGCGTTGGCGTCCGTCGCCGTGCCGACCGTGGAGCGCGCGTTGGCGCCCATGCGCTCCTGGTCGACGATGATGGCCGTGGTGATGCCGTCCAGCACGTCCACGTCGGGCCGGGCCAGCGTGGGCATGAAGCCCTGCACGAAGGCGCTGTAGGTCTCGTTGATGAGGCGCTGCGACTCGGCCGCGATGGTGCCGAACACCAACGAGCTCTTGCCCGAGCCGGACACGCCGGTGAACACCGTCAGGCGCCGCTTGGGGATCTCGACGCTGATGTCCTTGAGGTTGTTCTCGCGTGCGCCCTGCACGCGGATCAGGTCATGGGTGTCGGCGGCCGGTTTGTTGCCCGGCGCCGTTGTCTTCCTCGTGGCCATGCTTGTCGAGTTCCCTTGCTGGTTGAATCACCGCGCCTGCTGGATACGCAGCATGTTGCCGGCCGGGTCGCGCACGCCGCAATCCCGCACGCCGTAGGGCTGCTCGGTCGGCTCCTGCACGATCTCGGCGTCGGCTGCCTGCAGCTTCTCGAAGGTCGCGTCCAGGTCCTTGGTGGCGAACAGCATCATCGCGAACGTGCCCTTGGCCATCATCTCGGCGATGGTGCGCTTCTCGTCGTCGGTGACGCCCGGCGTCGCGCCCGGCGGGTACAGCACGATGGACGTGCCGGGCTGGCCCTTGGGGCCGACGGTGATCCAGCGCAGGCCGTTGTAGCCGACGTCGTTGCGCACCTCGAAGCCGAGCGTGTCGCGGTAGAAGGCCAGCGAGACCTCGGCGTCGCTGTGCGGCAGGAAGGTCGAGTGGATGGTGATGTCCATGGTCAGTCTCCTTGAGAGGGGTTGTTGAAGTCCACGGAAATCAGTCTAGGTTTGGCGCGCTGGCGGCGCTTCTTGATTCCTGATCGATTGCCGATCAGCCGCGAATGGGCCGCGTGACCTGCTTGGAGACGCAGGACGGCAGCCCCTCGATGGTGCCGGCGGCGTCGCGCTTGTAGGCGCTGGGCGACTGGCCCACCAGCTCCGTGAAGCGGGTGCCGAAGGTGCCCAGTGACGCGCAGCCCACCTCGAAGCAGACCTCGGTGACGCTGAGGTCGCCGCGGCGCAACAAGGACATCGCGCGCTCGATGCGGCGCGTCATCAGGTAGGCGTAGACGGACTCGCCGTAGGCCAGCCGGAACTGGCGGCTCAGATGGCCGGACGACATGCCGATGCCGCTGGCCAGCGCCTCCACATCCAGCGGCTGCGCATAGTCGCGGTCGATGCGGTCGCGCACGCGGCGCAGGCGCGCGAGGTCGCGCAGCTGGGTGTCGGGGGCGGGGCTGGGCGGGCACATCCCGCACAGGATATGCGCTCGCCCGGTGGTTTAGCTTCTCAGGCGGGTTCGCCCGACAGCACGCGCTTCAGCGGCGCGCCGCTGACGGTCTCCTGCCCGAGCAGCATCTCGGCCAGCAGGCCCAAGCGGTCACGCTTTTCTTCCAGCACGCGGCGGCATTCGGCCTGCGCGCTCTCCAGCAGCGCGCGGGCTTCGTCCAGCAGCGACTTCTGCACGTCGGGCCCGATCAGCTCGCGCGGCACGCCGGCCATGCTGAGCAGGCCGAAGGTCTTGCCGAAGCCATAGGAGCCGATCATGGACGTGGCCAGCTCCGACGCGCGCTTGAGGTCGTCGGCCGCACCGGACGAGGCATTGCCGAAGGCGATCAACTCGGCCTCGCGGCCGGCCAGCATCATCGCCAGCCGCGAGCGCAGCTCACGCTCGCCGTACAGCGGCTCCTCGTGCGTGCGCGTCACATAGGTCACGCCCAGCGCGGGGCCCCGCGGCTCGATGCTGACGCGCTCCACGCTGCCGGCATCCAACAGATGCGCCACCAGCGCATGGCCCGACTCATGGAAGGCGATGCGGCGCAGCGTCTCGGGCGTGATGATGTCCTTGGTGTTGGTCACCTCGCCGCCCAGCTGATGGGTCTCCAGCGACTGGTAGACGCGCTCCTGGCTGACCAGTGCTTCACCGGCCTCGGCCGCGTAGGCGGCGGCGCGGTTCACGCAGTTGGCGATGTCGGCCGGCGACATGCCGGACGCCGTGCGCGCGATGGACAGCGTGTCCATGCCCGACGCCGCCTTCACCTGGCCCAGGTACAGACCGAACAGCTGCTCGCGCTCGGGCGCCGTCGGCAGCGCAGTGCGCACGACGAGGTCGAAGCGGCCCGGGCGGCGCATGGCCACGTCGATGTTGTCGACATGGTTGGTGGCGCCGACGACGACGACGTTCTCCAGTGAGGAGAAGCCGTCCATCTCCACCAGCAGGCGGTTGATGATGCGGTTCTGCTCCTGCTCCCCGCTTTGCGCGTCCTTGCCGCTGCTGCGCCGGCCGATGCCGTCGATCTCGTCGATGAAGATGATGCAGGGCGCCGCCTCGCGGGCCCGCTTGAACAGCTCCTTGACCTTGCTGATGCCCGCGCCATAGAACATGGAGCTGAAGTAGGAGCCGTCAACGCTGATGAAGCTGGCGCCGCATTCGCCGGCCAGCGCCTTGGCCAGCAGCGTCTTGCCGGTGCCGGGCGGGCCGTCCAGCAGCACGCCGCGCGGCGGCTTGGCGCCGACGGCGGCATATTGCGCCGGGTCTTTCATGAAGGCGGACACGCGGCGCAGCGCCCGCTTGGCCTCGTCGGCGCCGATGACGTCGTCGAAGCGGGTCTTGGGCTTCTCCGCCAGCCGCGTGCGCGGGCTCAGCAGGCCGCGCATCTGCAGGAACATCAGCAGCCCGCCAATCAGCAGCAGCGTCAGCAGCGGCGCCAGCACGGTCATCGCCTTGTCCAGGCCCTGCGACACCCGCTGGCCGGTGGTGCGCGCGTCGACGTCGATGTCGGTCAGCGCAAAGCCCTGCGCCACGCTGAGCTCGCCCAGGCGAGAGCCGATCTCGTTCTTGCAGTTGACGCCGCAATCGATGAGGCGGGCGCTCAAATGATGGCCGCCGCGGTCGGTGTACAGCACCAGGTGGCCATCGACGCCGACGGCCGCGACCTCTCGGGCCTGCAGCGCGCGCTCGAACTCCGAGGCTTCGCGCGGGTGCGACAGCCACTGCTCGGGCGAGCGCTCGAAGGCCAGCGCCGTGGCGTTCTTGCGCGACTGCGCCTCGATGGCGGCGCGCTGCTGCAGCGTGGTCAGGCCGTACAGCGCCAGCAGCACCAGGGCGGCGACGGCGGCAATGATGAGTTTCTGGCGGAATCCGGGCGTGGGCCTGTTGCTGGCGCTGTCCATGGTGTCGGGGCGGCTGGGCAGTTACTACGGCGTCAAGACTACCCAGCCTCGGGTCGGGCGGCGCGTGCGTTGTCGAGGCTTGGCGAGGCTGTTACATCACGCCCGCCGGTGCGCCGCCGAAACGCGAAAAATTGCCGGGAATTTGGAGCCCCACCGCGCTGGCGGCACGCCGTCCCGCTCCGATATGCTTCCCACCAGTTGTACATACAAGTGAGCTTCCATGACCTCCTATGACATCGTCATCGCCGGCGGCGGCGTTTCGGGCCTGTATTGCGCGCTACGCCTGGCCGACGCCGGCCACCGCATCCTTGTGCTGGAAGCCGCGGCCGACCGCTGGGGCGGGCGCATCGAGACCGAGGACATGGACGGCTTCATCGCCGAGTACGGGCCCATGCGCTTCGAGCCGACGCTGCAGCCGCGCTTCGCGGCGCTGTGCGCCGAGCTGGGCGTGGGCCTGGTGGACTTCTCCGGCCCGTCGGCCGACCAGCTCGCCACCGACGACGCCGACCTGCCGGAGGCCGAGCGCGGGCTGAACTCGCTGCAGCTGCTCAAGCGCGGCATCCTGCTCATCATGGGCCGCCCCGGCCCGGAGGCCGACGACCAGGCCTGGATAGACGCGCTGACCGAGGCCGACTACATGCGGCTGCGGAAGCACGCCCAGCTGCACGGCCAGCCGCTGTGGGACATGGGCTTCTGGAACGCGCTGTCGGCGCAAGGGGTGCTGAGCCACCGGGCGCTGGTGAAGCTGCGCGACACCGGCACCTTCTATCACATGATCCCGGAGAACCTGAACGCGGCCGAGTGGATCATCTGGTGGCTGCGCGCGCTCAAGACCGTGGGCCAGCAGCTGGCCAGCATCGAGGGCGGCTCCGCCAGGCTGACCGAGGGGCTGCTGGCGCGGCTGCGCGGCCATGCCAACGTGACGCTGGCCGGCGGCCACAAGCTGATGGGCGTGCGGCCGGTGGAGCTGGGCAAGCCGACGCTGGCACTGGACGTGGCGACGCAGAACGGCGCCGTCACGCTGCGCGCCGAGCGCCTGGTGCTGGCCCTGCCGCGTCTGCCGCTGCTCAAGCTCACGCGTCACCTGCCCGAGCACATCGCCACGCAGCTGGACAGCGTCAACGGCTTCCCGATGCTGAAGGTCTTCTTCGTCTGCAACACGCCGTGGTGGAGCTACGGCCAGGCGCCGCAACAGTACGCCAACTGCATGCCCACGCGCGAGATCCACTACTTCCGCCGCCCGCCCGAGGCCGATGCCGACGGCCACGGCATGGTGCTGCTGTACATGGACCGCCCGTCCACCGAGTTCTGGCGCCACTACGTCATCGACGGCGACCGTCACGACCGCGCCGAGGTGGACCAGAACGCGCGCATCGTCGACGCCTTCGCGCTGTTCGTCGCCCGCGACGTGAAGCGCTCGGCCGAGTCCGGCGCGGGCACGGCGCTGAAGCTGACCGACAACGCGCGGCGCATCTTCGGCGGGCTGAGCCTGGCCGAGACGGCGGGCTACATCCGCAACGCCATCATCACCTACGGCATCCGCGACTGGGCGCGCGCGCCCTATGGTGCCGCCAACCACGGCTGGCAGCCGGGTGTGCGCTCGTGGAAGGTCATGGACGCGTTCAAGGCCTTCGACTTCGGCAGCGGCGCGCGCAACCTGCACATCGTCGGCGAGGCCTACTCGGACTACCAGGGCTTCATCGAAGGCGCGCTGAACAGTGCCGAGCTGGCGCTGGCGACCATACCAGCGCGACCCGAGGACGAGGCCGCACAGGAGCCCAGCCTGGGCCTGTCCTGATACCAGTTCGCAATGGCTATCCTGCCCGCTCCCGACCGGAGCAAAGATGGGCAAGAAGTGGATGGCATGGGTGGTACTGGCGCTGCCATTGAGCGGTGTGCAGGCGGCTGACGAAGGCTCGGCGCCATGGGTGCGCGCGCAGATGAAACCGATGGCCGCAGGCCAGCCCGCCGACCTGACCGACGCCCAGTTGCAGGCCTTTGGTGACGCGGTCGGCAGCGCCCGCGTCGTGGCCCTGGGCGAGCAGACGCACGGCGGCCGCCAGGAGTTCGAGCTGAAGACTCGGCTGCTGCGCTATCTGCATGAGCGCAAGGGCTTCGACGTGCTGCTGCTGGAGAGCGGCGTGTTCGACATCGCGCTGCTGCAGCAGGCCATGCAGCGCGGCGAGAAGCTGGACGCGCTGGCGCCCGGCAATGTCTTCTACATGTATGCCAAGAGCGACGCCGGCCGCACGCTGCTGCGCTACCTGGACGAGCAGCAGGCCGGACCGAAGCCGTTGCTGCTGTCGGGCATAGACAGCCAGCTCAGCGGCGCACTGAGCCGCAGCGAGCTGCTGCCGCGGCTGCGCGCACGGCTGCCGGGCGACGCCCCCGGCTGGCCGGTGTTCGAGCGCCTGGCCGACACCTTGATGCAGATGAACCGCACACGGCCATCAAGCGACGACGAGAAGACCTTCGACGCGGTCGTGGCCCGCCTGCAGCCGGCGCTCTGCGCGGCCGGCGGCGACGAGCTGCTGTGCCGCAGCCTGGCCGGCCTGCAGGCCCAGGCGGCCGGCTTCTGGCACGACGACTATCAGCGCGACCACGCGATGGCCGACAACGTCATGTGGCAGCTGCAGCGCCTGTACCCGGGCCGCAAGGCCGTCATCTGGGCCCACATCGGTCACCTGGCGCGCGGCTTGAAGCTCGATGCGAACCACCGCTATGCCGGCGACATCCTGGGCGAGCGGCTGGGTCGCGACTACTACGTGCTGAACCTGAGCGCGCTGCAGGGCCGCTTCATGGAGTTCGCATCGGGCCAGGTGCAGGCCGTCCCGCCGGCCCGGCCAGGCAGCCTCGAATCCGTCTTCGCCAGCCTGAACACCGACTTCGCCTTCCTGAACGCGCCGCCGCGGCCCGCGGGCGACGCTGGAGCGCAGTGGGACGGCGTGTTCTACATCCGCGACATGGCACCGGTGACGATGGAGCGCTAGACCGCCCCCATCCACAACCGCTGGAACAGCGGCGAGCGGCAGGACAGCCGGCCGTTGACATGGGCCATGCCGAAGCGCTCGGCCAGCGTCGCCTCGCGCACGCCGGTCAGCAGCGACACCCCCAGGCCCAGCCGGTGTGGCTGCGGCGCCCAGCGCAGGCCCATGGCCTCGGCCAGCGTGGGCAGGATGTCGACATGCGTGAACTCGCGCCGCTGGTCGTCCGCAGGCAACGCGCGGCCCTGCACGTCGTAGCGGGCCAGCGCGTGGAAGACGGCACGGCCGTGCGTGTCGGGCACCAGGTCGCCGTTCAGCAGCGGCTCGGGGTTGAGGTGGTCGCCCATGATCCAGACCACCTTGGGCCGGCCGTCGCGCTGCGCGACGAAGCGCTCGACGAGGCGGGCCACGACGCGGTCGGTGCAGCGCAGCGCGCCGCGCATGACTTCAGCGGGTTCGTCGTCATCATCCTCGTCGGCCAGCGTCTCGTCCGCGCGGCAGCCATGGTCCCGCGCGCCCGAGGGGCCGTGGGTGTCGACCGTCAGCAGCAGGCTCATGCGCGGCTCGTCGGCGCGGCGCGGGCGCTGCATGTCGGCCCAGGCCTGCTCGACGAGGTCGCTGTCCGGCAGGCCCCAGCCGGCGGCCGGCACGGGGATGCCGCGCTGCTGCCACTGCTCGGCGCCAAAGCGGCGCGCGACGCCATGGTCCTCCAGGAAGCGGCCCTTGCCGGCGAACTTCAGCGACGCGCCGCCGTAGAAGCTGATGTCCCAGCCCTGCGCCGCGAGCAGGTCGGTCAGGCAGCGGCCGCCCTCGAAGAAGCGCCGGCTGTACTCCAGCGAGTTGTGGCTCATCAGCCCCACGGGCTGCAGCGGCACGCCGCACAGCGCGCTGAACATGCCGCCCACGGTCCAGCTCGCGCCGCTGAGGTTGCGCAGCTCACCCAGCGTCTGGAAGTCGTCCTGCAGCCGCGTGAGCCGAGGCAGCAGCGCCGCGCCCGGCGTGCGCGGGTGGGTGTAGTCCTCGTCCAGCGACTCGACGAAGACGACCAGCGCATCGGGCCGTTCGGCCGGCGCCTGCAGCGTCACGCGGCCGGGGTCCACGTAATGGCGGGCCAGGTAGTCGCCGCCGTCGGGCTCGGGCTGGCAGGGGTCGGACACCGTGGCGTTCACCGACACGACGGCCCCGGTGCCCAGCAGCGCCAGCAGCGGCAGCCGGTGCCAGCGCTTCATGCGGCGCAGCAGGAAGAGGCTGAGCACCGTCAGGCCGACGACGGCCATCAGGCAGCGGCAGGCCCGCCACAGCATGCGCGGGTCGGCGTAGTCCAGGCCGCCGTTCTGCAGGTGAAAGAGCACCTGGTCGGGCGTCACCAGCCCCAGGTAGGTGCGCAGGAACCAGGTCGCGCCGACGACGGCCCAGAGCAGGAAGACAAACGCCGCCAGGATGGCGGCGCGGGGGGTGGGAAGCGGAGCTCGGAAGCGGTCGGCAGACATCGCTGTCGAGTCTGCCGATGCCGCATTGCCGGGCCGCTAGCGGAAGTTTTCTGAGTGTTGGGGCCAGGCAAAGGACTGTTAGGCCGCCGACTTCGCAGCCGTGCAGGCCTTGGCCGCTGCCAGCCCGCGCAGAAAGCCGCGCCGCACGCCACCGGCCGTGATGGCCGCGCTGACCTGGCGGGCATAGCGCTCCGCGCCGCTGAGCTTGCGCACCCAGCCGCGGAAGGGGATGACGCCTTCCGCCGTGCGCTGCAGCGCACCGGTGGCGGCGTCCTCGCCGCGGTCCAGCAGACCGGGGTTGCCTGACGTGTGCGGCGCGTCCAGGTCGGGGCCCAGGACTTCGTCCAGCGCGCGTATGCCGGCCGCCAGGCCCGGGCAGCTCGCGTCGGCGGGCGTCGCATAGGGCGCCGCCGCGGCGGCCTTCAGCACGTCGGGGATGTCGGCGCGGACGACGTTGAGGTCGCTCAGCGGCGTCGTGGCTGCGCTGGTGACCTTGTCCTGGCTGGAGCTGGCGCAGGCGGACAGCAAGGCGGCAAGGGACAACAGGGCGAGAGTTCTGTGCATGGTGGGGGTTCTGTGGCTCAACGGACGACGGGGATGAAGACGGGAATGTTGATCTGCGTGGCGGCGCCGCCGCCGAAGTTGTCGATGCGCGCGGCGGGGTTGAGCGTCTGCGTGATCGGCACCTCGGCCAGCGCGGGAAAGCTGCTGCGCACGACCGGCAGATCGCGTTCGGTCTGATCCGACATCGTGACCTTGGCGCCGGTGATGAGCCGCACGACGCGCGAAGTCTCGACGAAATGGTAGTTGCCCAGGTAGATGGCCTGGCCGGCCTCGACCTGGAACACCACGCCGGTCGGCGCGGTCGACCTGATGTTGGCGGCGCCGCACGAGACCTGCCAGGCCCTGATTTCGTAGCTGCCGACGGGAAGCGCCACCGCGAAAGGTGAGCCCAGCCGCTTGAGCCCCGGATGAACCGGCTCACCCTTGAAGGCGAGCATGGGGTTCAGGGTCTGGCCGGCACCATGCTCGACGCGAAAGACTTCGCCGGTGGCCTGGGAGACCAGCTCCAGCCGGTAGCCGCCATAAGGCCCCGAGTAGGTGATGGAGCCGGACACGACACCGGTCTTCGTCGCCCCGCGCACATCGTGCTTGTCGTCGATGTTGGGAGCGGCGCAGCCGGCAAGGCCCAAGGCGACGGCACAGGCAAGGGCGGTCAGCAGGCCGCGGCGGCGCAGCCGCTGAGTGGGGACCATGGCGAGGCGAGAAGGCGTCCGGCGGACAAACGGGCGTGAGTCTAGAGCCCACGCCGCCGTGTTGGCGCCGCGCCGCTAACGCAAGCCTGCGTTGATTTTCACCAGCGCCGCGGCACCAGGGCAGAGATCGGCTTCACCGAGGCCGTTCAACGGCTCGGCCGCAGTGCGTTGCGCCGCATGCCAGTCCTTGGCCGCGGGGTCCACGTAAAGCAGCCCGGTCGCGATCTCGCCCGCTGCCGCGCGCAGCTGCATCGCGTTCATCGCCGCGAGGCGGTCGGTGGGGTCGTAGTCGGACGCCATCTTCCTGAGCCGCAGCGTGCTGCCGTCGGACTGGGGCACATCGACGACCTCGGGCGAGTCCTCGACGATCTGTTCGGCGGCGAGGTCGATGAAGTCGATGCGGTTCAGCGCCTCGTTGTGGTCACGCACATGGTCGTAGCTGCGCGTGGAGCCGGCGTGGTTGTTGAACGCCACGCAGGGGCTGATGACGTCGATGAAGGCCGCGCCGCCGTGGCGGATGGCGCCTTCGATCAGCGGCACGAGCTGGGTCTTGTCGCCGGAGAAGCTGCGCGCGACGAAGGTGGCGCCCAGCTGCAGCGCCAGCGCGGCGAGGTCGATGGCCGTGTCGCTGTTGGTCGCGCCCTTCTTGGCGACCGAGCCCTTGTCGGCGGTGGCGCTGAACTGGCCCTTGGTGAGGCCGTAGACACCGTTGTTCTCGACGATGTAGACCATGCGCACGCCACGTCGCATCGCATGGGCGAACTGGCCCAGGCCGATGGAGGCGGAGTCGCCGTCGCCCGACACCCCCAGGTACAGCAGCTCGCGGTTGGCCAGGTAGGCGCCCGTCAGCACGCTGGGCATGCGGCCGTGTACGGTGTTGAAGCCGTGGCTGGCGCCGAGGAAGTAGTCCGGCGTCTTGCTGGAGCAGCCGATGCCGCTGAGCTTGGCGACGCGGTGGGGGGCGATGTCGAGCTGCCAGCAGGCCTGCACGATGGCGCCGGAGATGGAGTCGTGGCCGCAGCCGGCACACAGCGTGGAGACCTTGCCTTCGTAGTCGCGCCGCGTGTAGCCGACGGCGTTCTTCGTGAGACTCGGGTGATGCAGCTTGGGCTTGGCGAGATAGGTCACTTGGAAACCTCCGTGCTGCGCACTGCGGCGCGAGCGCCTTCGGGCGACCGGGCGGCGCTCATGCCGCGCTCCTCGGCGCCGTGGCCAGCGCATGCACGTGGCGCGTGATCACGTCGGTGATGAAGCGGGCCGTGATGGGCGTGCCGTCGAAGTGCAGCACCTTGATCAGCCGGCTGGGCGCCACCTCCAGCTCGTTGACCAGCATGCGGCGCATCTGCGCGTCGCGGTTCTGCTCGACGACGAAGACGGCATCGTGCGCGGCGATGAACTCGGCCACCGACGGCGCAAAGGGGTAGGCGCGCAGGCGCAGCGCGTCGATGTGGATGCCGGCCTCGGCCAACGCGGCCAGCGCTTCGTCCATGGCCGGCGCGGTGGAGCCGAAGTAGAGAACGCCCAGGCTCGTCTTCTGCGCCGCGGCGCGCACCAGCGGCTGCGGTGCCAGCAGCGCGGCGGTCGCGAACTTGGCGCGCAGGCGCTCGACGTTGCGGACGTAGTCGTCACCGCGCTCGGAGTAGATGGCCTTCTCGTTGCGCGTCGTGCCGCGCGTGAAATAGGCGCCCTTGCTCGCATGCGTGCCCGGCAGCGTGCGCCAGGGGATGCCGTCGCCATCGACGTCCTTGTAGCGGGCGAATTCCTTGCCGGCGTCCAGTTGCTCGGCCGTCATGACCTTGCCGCGGTCATAGCGGCGGGCGTCGTCCCACGC
Source organism: Roseateles sp. P1_C6 (assembly GCF_056406315.1). Lineage (NCBI taxonomy): Bacteria > Pseudomonadati > Pseudomonadota > Betaproteobacteria > Burkholderiales > Sphaerotilaceae > Roseateles > Roseateles sp. P1_C6. The sequence continues at coordinate 378,419 of NZ_JBFUAK010000006.1, read as the reverse complement.
CAGCGGTTCGCACAGGCGCTGGTTCATGCCGATGTCCAGGTCGCTCATCAGGAAGACCGGCGTCTGCAGGCGCTCGGCCAGGTCCAGCGCGGTGGCACCAAACTCGAAGCATTCGCGCGGGTCCTCGGGCAGCAGCAGCACATGCTGGGTGTCGCCATGCGAGGCGTAGGCGCTGGAGAGCAGGTCGGCCTGCTGCGTGCGCGTGGGCATGCCGGTGCTGGGGCCACCGCGCTGCACGTCGATGACAACGAACGGGATCTCGGCGAAATAGGCCAGGCCCAGGAACTCGGTCATCAGCGACACGCCCGGCCCCGATGTGCAGGTGAAGGCGCGCGCGCCGTTCCAGCCGGCGCCGGTGATGATGCCGATGGACGCGATCTCGTCCTCGGCCTGCACGATGGCGTAGCGCTTCTCGCCCGTCGCCGCGTCGACGCGGAACTTGCCCGCGTATTTTTCGAAGGCCTCGGCGACCGACGACGACGGCGTGATCGGGTACCAGGCGCAGGCGGTCGCGCCGCCGTAGACGCAGCCCAGCGCCGTCGCCGCATTGCCTTCGATGAAGATCTTGTCGCCCACCGCGTCGGCGCGCTTCACGGCCAGGCCGAAGGGCTGCACGGACAGGTGGTCGCGCGCGAACTCGCGGCCCGCGTGCAGCGCGCGCACGTTGGAGTCCAGCAGCCGCTCCTTGCCCTTGTACTGCTCGGCAAACAGCTTCTCGATGACGCCCGCCTCGATGCCCATCAGCTCGCTGAGCGCCCCCAGCACGAGGATGTTCTTGAACAGCGTGCGCTCGCGCGGCACGTCGTAGGTGGCGTTGCAGATGGCCGTGGCCGGCATGCCGATGACGTGGATGTCGGGGCGGAACGCGTTGGCCGGCAGGGGCTTGGTGCTGTCGTAGAACAGGTAGCCACCGGGCTGGATCTCGGCCAGGTCCTGGTCCCAGGTCTGCGGGTTCATCGCCACCATCAGGTCCACGCCGCCGCGCCGGCCCAGCCAGCCGGCCTCGCAGACGCGCACCTCGTACCAGGTCGGCAGGCCCTGGATGTTGCTCGGGAAGATGTTGCGCGGGCTGACCGGCACGCCCATGCGCAGGATGGCGCGCGCGAACAGCTCGTTGGCGGACGCCGAGCCCGAGCCGTTGACGTTGGCGAACTTGACGACGAAGTCGTTGACGGCTTCGATGCGGCTCATGCGGCCTCCTTGCGCGTGGCATGGTCACGGCAGGCCGCGCCGGCCTTGGCCGTGACGAGCAGGAACTTCTGCATGTCCCACGCCCCCGTCGGACAGCGCTCGGCGCACAGCCCGCAGTGCAGGCAGACATCCTCGTCCTTGGCCATGATGCGGCCGGTCTTCAGGCCGCCCTCGACGTAGACGTCCTGCATCAGGTTCAGCGCCGGCGCCTTCAGCCGCTCGCGCAGGTCGGGGCCGTCCTCGGTGAACGTGATGCAGTCCATCGGGCAGATGTCCACGCAGGCGTCGCACTCGATGCACAGCTTGGGCGCGAACACGGTCTGCACGTCGCAGTTCAGGCAGCGCTGCGCCTCCTTGAATGCCGTGGCGGCGTCGAAGCCCAGTTCGACCTCGACCTTGATGCTGGCCAGCGCGATGTTGGCGGCCGTCCAGGGCACCTTGCTGCGCAAGTCGTTGGTGATCGCGTTGTCGTAGCTCCACTCATGGATGCCCATCTTCTGGGACACGAGGTTGACGTGCGGCGGTGGGCGCTGCGTGACAGGTTCGCCGTGCAGCAGGCGGTCGATGCTGACGGCGGCCTCGTGGCCGTGGGCAACGGCCGTGATGATGTTCTTCGGCCCGAAGGCCGCATCACCGCCGAAGAAGACCTGCGGCAGCGACGACTGGAAGCTCTTCGCATCCAGCACGGGCAGGCCATGCTCGTCGAAGGCGATGCCCGAATCGCGCTCAATCCACGGGAAGCTGTTCTCTTGGCCGACCGCGATCAGCACTTCGTCGCAGGGGATGACGATCTCTTCCCCCGTCTGCGCCTTCTTGAAGCGCATGCCGGTCAGCTTGCCGTCCACATGCTCGAAGGCCAGCGGCACATGGAAGTCCAGGATGGGGATGCCCTCGTGCTCGGCGTCCTCCTTCTCCCAGGGCGAGGCCTTCATCTGCGCATAGCCGCTGCGCACGGTGACCGTGACGGACGAGGCGCCCAGGCGCCGCGCCGAGCGGCAGCAGTCCATCGCCGTGTTGCCGCCACCCAGCACGATGACGCGCGGCGCCACGCTGGTGACGTGGCCGAAGCTGACGCTGGCCAGCCAGTCGATGCCGATGTGGATCTGCCCGGCGGCCTCCTGCCGGCCCGGCAGCGGCAGGTCGCGCCCGCGCGGCGCGCCGCAGCCGACGAAGACGGCGTCCCAGCCCTCGGCCAGCAGCGCCTTCATCGAATCGATGCGCTGGCCGGCGCGCCACTCGACGCCCAGGCCCAGGATGTAGCCGCACTCCTCATCGATGACCCGCTCGGGCAGCCGGAAGCGCGGGATCTGCGTGCGGATGAAGCCGCCGGGCTTGGCCTCGCCGTCGAACACGGTGACCGCATAGCCTTCCAGGGCCAGGTCACGTGCCACGGCCAACGACGCCGGTCCGGCGCCGACGCAGGCCACGCGCTTGTTCTTGCGCGCGGCGGGCTTGGGGATCATGGCGCGGAACTCGTCGGTCTTGTTGTCCGCCGCCACGCGCTTCAAGCGGCAGATGGCCACGGGCTCGGGCTTGGCCGCCTGCTTCTCTTCCACCCGCCCGCGCCGGCAGGCCGGCTCGCAGGGCCGGTCGCAGGTCCGCCCCAGCACGCCGGGGAAGACATTGCTGACCCAGTTGACCCAATACGCCTCGTCATGCCGCCCTTGCGCGATGAGGCGGATGTACTCGGGCACCGGCGTGTGCGCCGGGCAGGCCCATTGGCAATCGACGACCTTGTGGAAATAGGCCGGGTCCGAGATGTCGGTCCGCTGCACGGTGTCTCCTCCGTGGGTGCGTTTTGTGCGGGCAGTCTAGGACGCTCGCCCCCCTGCCGTCTCTGTGGAAACCCTTTGGGGATGTCCGGCAACCTTGGGGATGGCGTGGGCCGCAGGCGCTGACCAGCATCGCAGCGCCCATCCCGGGCGTATGGAGTTCCACATGACTTCTCGATTCACGCGCGCCTGCCGTGGCGCCTTCATCATCCTGAGCCTGGCCAGCGCCGGCCTCGCCCAGGCCGCCAACGACTACTTCCTGAAGATCGACGGCATCGTCGGTGGCTCGACCGACAAGAGCCACAAGGACTGGATAGACATCGACAGCTTTGCCTGGGGTCTGACGCTGACCACCAGCAGCAGCGGCGGCGGCTCGGGCACCGGCAAGGCCTCGTTCTCGGACTTCGCCTGGAGCCAGCCCGTGGACATCTCGACGCCCAAGTGGTTCCTGCAGGTCGCCAACGGCAAGCACGTTCCCACGGCGACGCTGGACGTGGTGAAAGTGGGCGGCAAGGCGACCGACTCCTTCTTCCAGATGATCTTCACCGAGACCCTGGGCACAAGGATGAACATCAACGGCGGTGGTGACACGCTGTACGAGACCGCCGCGATGACCTCGGGCGCCACCGTCAAGCTTCGCTACCGCCCCCAGGACGACAAGGGCGGTTTCGGCAGTTGGGTGGAGGGCAGCTTCAACATCAAGGAGAACTCGACTACCGCGCTGTTCAGCGGTGACGAGAGGGTCTTGATGGGCTTGTTCAGCGCCGGCGGCGCCATCGCCTTCGACGCCGGTGCCGTCACGACCGTGCCCGAGCCGGGCAGCGCCGTGCTGCTGCTGGGCGGCGTCGCCCTGCTGGTGCTCAGGCGGCAGCGAGCCGGCTGACGCGCCAGCGACCGGCCTGGGCGGCGGCCACGGTCACCGCCCAGCAGATCCAGCCCGTCCACATCGTGTGGCTGGGGTAGTGGGCACCGCGCAGCATCTGGCCGACGCCATAGACGACGCCCAGCGCGACGACAGCCGTCACCCAGGCCCGCGCGGCGCGGGGGTAGGCGCGGGCCAGCATCCAGCCGCCGGACAGGAAGGCGAAGGCGGCGCTGGCGTGGCCGGACGGGAAGCAGTGCCCGCCGCCGCCGTCGCGCAGGCCGAAGGCCCAGTGCGACACGTAATGCGCCGTACCGCCGAATTCAGCCAGATCCCAGGGGCAGCTCGTCAGGCTGACGCGCTTGACCATCGACACGACAGCCAGGCACAGCAGCGTGATCAGCAGCCAGCCCAGTCGCTCGCGCCGGTTCAACCGCGGCAGCACCCAGGCCGGCCGCAGGTTGGCGAGCAGGATGAAGCCGACGACGCCCCAGGACAGCAGCCGGCCGCCTTGGTGAATCACCTGCGTGGTAAACCAGGACTCCCGAAACGCAAAGCCGGCGGCGTTGCCGACATGGCGCATCACCCACAGGTCCAGGCCGCTGGCGTCCCACGCCAACAGCGCGGCCAGGCCGAGGCCCAACGCCAACAGGCCGGCCGGCAGGCTGGCGACGCGCGCGGGATGGGTGGACAGGCTGGTCTGCATGACCGCGCATTGTCGAGAGCCACAAGCCCGTCAGGCTTGCATTTGGCTGGCTGTTTACCCCCGTGCTGACCCTAGTGCGGCAGAAGTCACGGTCAGCCCGCCGCGCAGGGCCTTGTCTACACTGGCCGCATGAGTTTTCCTGTCTTTGACGCCGAGCGAGCCATCCGCATGGGCCGCGACGCGCTGGCCGTCGAGGCCCGGGCGCTGACCGAACTGGCCCCCCGCCTGGGCGAGGCCTTCGCCCGCGCCGTGCAGACCGTGCTGGCCTGCCAAGGCCGCGTGGCCGTCATGGGCATGGGCAAGAGCGGCCATGTGGGCCGCAAGATCGCCGCGACGCTGGCGTCCACCGGCACGCCGGCGCTGTTCGTCCACCCCGCCGAAGCCGCCCATGGCGACCTGGGCATGGTCACGACGGGCGACATCGTGCTGGCCCTGTCCAATTCCGGCGAGAGTGACGAGCTGAACGCCATCCTGCCGGTGCTCAAGCGCCTGGGCATCCCGGTCATCGCGATGACCGGCCGGCCCGAATCCAGCCTGGCCGCGCATGCCGACGTCGTGCTGGACAGCGCCGTGTCCGAGGAAGCCTGCCCGCTGCAACTGGCGCCCACCGCCAGCACGACGGCGCAGATGGCGCTGGGCGATGCGCTGGCCGTGGCGCTGCTGGACGCGCGCGGCTTCAAGGCCGAAGACTTCGCCCGCTCCCACCCGGGCGGCGCGCTGGGCCGCAAGCTGCTGACCCATGTGCGTGACCTGATGCGCAGCGGCGACGCGCTGCCCCGCGTGGCGGCGGCGACGCCGTTCACGGAAATGATGCGCGAGATGTCCGCCAAGGCGCTGGGCATCGCCGTCGTCGTCGACGCCGACGACCGCGTGCAGGGCGTCTTCACCGACGGCGATCTGCGCCGCCTGATCGAGCAAGGCCGCGACCTGCGGGCGCTGACCGCCGCCGAAGTGGCCCATCTCAATCCGCGCACCGTCGGCGCCGAAGCGCTGGCCGTGGACGCCGCCGACCTGATGGAGGCGGCGCGCATCACCGTCGTGCTGGTCACCGACACCGAGCGTCGGCTGCTGGGCGCCGTCAGCATCAACGACCTGATGCGGGCCAAGGTGATCTGATGGCCGCACTGAGTTTTCCGCCCGAACTGCTCGTCAAGGCCCAGGGCACGGGCCTGGCCATCAAGCTCGCCATCTTCGACGTCGACGGTGTGCTGACCGACGGCCGCATCTACATCGGCGAGCGCGGCGAAGAGTTCAAGGCCTTCAACACGCTGGACGGCCACGGCCTGAAATCGCTGCAGCAGGTCGGCATCACGCCGGTCATCATCACCGGCCGCGACAGCCCCGCCGTGCGCCGCCGCGTCGCCGACCTGGACCTGCCGCACGCCGTCTACGGCGTCAAGGACAAGCTCGCCGCCGCCGAGCCGCTGCTGCGGCAGCTGGGCGCCAGCTGGGGCGAGGTCGCCGCGATGGGTGACGACTGGCCCGACCTGCCGCTGATGACACGCGCCGGCTTTGCCTGCGCCCCGCCCGGCGCGCACGCCGAGGTGCTGGCCATCGCCCACCATGTCACGCGCGCCGCCGGCGGCCATGGCGCCGCGCGCGAGTACTGCGACATCCTGCTGATGGCCGCCGGCCACTACGAGCGGCTGCTGAACGCGCATCACGACACGCTCGATGGGGGCAAGACCTCGTGAGCCCGGCCACGCTGCCCGTCCCGACGCCGCGCGCACAGAAAGCCAGGCCGCTGCTGTGGCGCGCGCAGAGCCTGCTGTCCAACTACCTGCCGCTGCTGCTGATGGCCGTGCTGGCCAGCGGCACCTGGTGGCTGGTGAAGAACACGCCGCTGCTGGGCGAGCCGGGTGAGCAGGCCGCGCCGCGCCACGAGCCGGACTACCGCATGGCCAACTTCGAGATCCAGCGCATCGGCGCCGATGGCCGGCTCAACGTGCAGATCGCCGGCGCCGAGCTGCGCCACTACCCCGACACCGACACCATCGAGATCGACCAGGCCCGCGTGCGCGCCGTGGCGCCGGACGGCAGCCTCGCCATCGCCGAGGCCAGGCTGGCGATCAGCAACGGCGACGGCAGCGACCTGCAGCTCAAGGGCGGCGTGCACCTGCGCCGCCTGCCGCCCGGCGCGGGCGAGAACGCGACGGCCCAGCTCGACGTGCGCGGCGAGTTCCTGCAGGCCCTGTCCAACGCCGAGATCCTGCGCTCCCACCTGCCGGTCACCATCCGCCAGGGCAGCTCGACGCTGAACGCGCAGAACTTCGAGTACCGGCACCTGACCGGGCAGGTCACCTTCACCGGCAAGGCGCAGGGGCAGATCACGTCCCGCATCCCGCGATGACGGAGCTGGTCTTCATCACCGGCGCATCCAGCGGCATCGGCCAGGCGCTGGCGCTGCGCTACTACCGCGACGGCGCGCGCCTCGCGTTGGTGGCACGCCGCACCGGCGAGGTGGAGCGCTGGGCGGCGGAGCAAAAGCTCGATGCCGCGCGCTTCAAGGTCTACGGCGCCGATGTGTCCGACGAGGGCGCCATGGCCCGCATCGGCCGCGAATGCATCGCGGCCCAGGGCTTGCCCGATGTCGTCATCGCCAACGCCGGCATCAGCATCGGCATGGACACGGCGCACTTCGACGACCTGGACGTGATGCGCCGCACCTTCGCGACCAACAACGTGGGCCTGGCCGCCACCTTCCACCCCTTCGTCACGGCGATGAACGAGCGCGGCTCGGGCACGCTGGTGGGCGTCGCCAGCGTCGCGGCCATCCGCGGCCTGCCAGGGCATGGCGCCTACAGCGCCAGCAAGGCGGCGGTGGTCGCCTACTGCGAAAGCCTCAGAGGCGAATGCCGACCCTTCGGCGTCAAGGTCGTCACGCTGCTGCCGGGCTACATCGACACGCCGCTGACGCGCGGCAACCGCTACTCCATGCCCTTCCTGATGCAGGTAGAGGACTTCGCCGACCAGGCGGTGCGCGCCATCCGCGCCCAGGTCAGCTACCGCGTCATTCCGTGGCAGATGGGCGTGATGGCCAAGCTGCTGCGGCTGCTGCCCAACGGGCTGTACGACCGCGCGCTGGCCAGCCGGCCGCGCAAGAAGCGCGCGAGCGAGTAGCCAGGCCCGCCTGGGCGTCGCTAAACTGCGCGCTCTTCGGACCGAGAGCCGGCCCTGCCAGGGCGGCGAAGGAGGACATCATGGCCAAGGTGCTTCACCCCTGCTAGTGCCCGCGCGCTGAACGCTGCTTCAGCGCCGCCCGCCGGCTGTCGCCCACGTCTACCGCTGACGGCGCCAGCCCACCTGATCCCCGCGGCCGCCGCACGCTCGGTGGCCGACCCCGGACCACGTCATGACATGTCGCCTCCTTGGCCTGGGCCTGCTCGCCCTGGCCCTGCCCGCATGGCCGCACAACGGCCCCATCCATCCCACCGCGCTGCGCCTGACCACCGGCGACACGGCGCCTCGCATCGACGGCCGCCTCGACGATGACGCCTGGCAGCGTGCGCCGGTCTACGAGCGTTTTGCGCAATTCCTGCCCGCCGACAAGCAGCCCGCCAGCTGGCGCACCACCGTGCAGGTGCTGGTCACCGACGACGCGCTGGTCTTCGGCATCCGCGCCTGGGACCCCGAGCCCGGCCGCATCCGCGCGCCGCTGGCCCGGCGCGACCAGGTCAAGTCCGACCAGGACTTCGTCTCCATCTTCATCGACCCCGTCGGCCACCGCCGCACGGCGCAGTACGTGCGTGTCAGCGCGGCCGGCGCCGTCGACGACGGTCTGTTCGCCGCCGAGGAGGACTCGGAAGACCCGGCACCCGACTTCGATGTCGAGGCCGCGGCGACGCTGCTGCCCGATGGCTACAGCCTGGAACTGCGCTGGCCGCTGGCCGCGCTGCGCTTCCCGCACGCGGACGGCGCACCCTGGCGCGTCATGGTCGCGCGCAACATCCCGCGCGAGGACCGCACGCTCAATGTCAGCGCACCGGCGCTGACCAAGGACGCGCTGAGCTTCATCGCCGAGCTGCAGCCGCTAGATGGCCTGGGCGACTTGGCGCTGCAGGTGCGCGAGCGCAGCTTCATCGCCTTCCGCCCGGAGCTGACGCTGCGCTCGACGCAGGACCGCGACGCCGACGGCCTGCGGCGCTCGCAGCGCAAGGCCTCGCTGGGTGCCGAGATCAAATGGCGGCCGCGCGCCGACTGGGTCATCGACGCGACGCTGAACCCCGATTTCTCGCAGGTGGAGCTGGACGCACCGCAGCTGGCCGGCAACACGCGCTTCGCGCTCAGCGTGCCGGAGAAGCGGCCCTTCTTCCTGGAGAGTGCCGACGTCGTCGGCCCGACGCAGCCCGACGAATCGGGCGAGAACCGCAGCCTGGCGGCCTTCTACACACGCGCCATCACCGACCCCGACTGGGGCTTGCGTGCGACCTGGCGTGGCGCCGGCGCCGAGGCCACGGCGCTGAGCCTGCGCGATGCCGGCGGGGGCCAGGTGTTGCGCGCGGGCGCGTTCGCGACGCGCAGCGGTGAGCAGCCGCGCGGCTCGCAGGCCAGCTTCGCGCGCGGCCGCATGCAGTTCGGCAGCCTGGGGCTGGCCGGCCTGGTGTCGCGGCGCGACTTCGGCGAGGGCTTGTCGACGCAAGTCATCGGCAGCGACGGCGTCTGGCGGGCCGGCGACAGCGACCAGTGGCGCGGCCACCTGCTGTTGTCGGCCACGACGCTGGGGCTGGACGCCGACGGCCAGGTGCTGAAGACCGCCCGCGAGCGCGGCCATCGCGCCTGGCTGGGCTGGCGCCACCGCGATGCGGACTGGGTCGCCAACGTCAACGTCGAGGAGATCGGCGCCCGCTTCGCCAACGACAACGGCTTCGTCAGCCAGAGCGGCATCCGTCGCGCATCGGCCTTCGGCTATCTGCGCCTGGGCCCGCACCAGCTGGCCGGTGTGGACATGCACGACAGCGAGGCGCAGCTGAAGGTGCAGGAGACGCGCACGCTGGCCGACCCGCTGCTGGGCGTCGCCGCGGGCCAGGTCGTGGACCGACTGTTCCAGCCCGGCTTCTGGTTCGCCGCGGCGCGCAACACCGGTGTCTGGGGCCACGTGGGGCTGGACAGCCACCGCGCCAGGAGCGGCGGCCGCCTGCACGCGACGCGCACGCTGCTGCTGGGCTTCGAATCCAACCCCGGCGAGCTGTTGAGCTTCGTGAATGGCGAGATCGAATGGGGCCGGCGCCTGGACGTCGACGCTGACCGCGTCGGCCTGGGTGTGCAGGCGCAGGCCGAGGCCAAACTGCGGGCCCCCTTGCCGGGCGGCCTTTGGCTGGAGTTCGAGCAGCGCCTGGGCGTCAGCTGGGTGGACGCGCCCGACGGGCGCCGTGCCTTCACGGACCGCAGCGCGCAAACGCTGGTCGTGCTGCACCTGAGCGCGCGCGACTCGCTGCGCCTGATCGGCCAGCAGACCCATTTCACGCGCCGCGAGGACACCGCCGCGAGCCTGGGCGCGCAGGACGGCCGCGAACGCCAGCTGGCGCTGATGTTCCAGCACCGCGTGGGCCTGTCGCGCATCATCAGCGTGGGCCTGAACCGCGCCAGCGAGCGCCCCGGTCAGGCCCGTCACCGCGAACTGTTCGCCAAGCTGGCATTGGCCTACTGAGGCCCGAAAACAAAAAGGCGCCCGAAGGCGCCTTTTTTTGCTTGGGGAAGCAGGGGATCAGTAGCCGCTGGAGCGACCACCGCCGCCGTAGCCGCCGCCACCGCCGGAACGGCCACCGCCGCCACCGCCGTAGCCGCCACCACCGCCGCCGTAGCCGCCGCCACCGCCGGAGCGGCCACCGCCGCCACCGCCGTAGCCGCCGCCACCGCCGCCGTAGCCACCGCCGCCACCGGAACGGCCACCGCCGCCACCGTAGCCGCCGCCACCACCAAAGCCGCCGCCGCCGGAACGGCCACCGCCGCCGCCGCCGAAGCCGCCCGGGCGCTCTTCACGAGGACGAGCCTCGTTGACGACGATGGCGCGGCCTTCGAGGGCCTGGCCATTCATGCCGTTGATCGCGGCTTGCGCCTCGGCATCGGAGCCCATTTCGACAAAGCCGAAACCTTTGGAGCGACCGGTTTCACGATCCATCATGACCTTTGCAGAGGTCACCGTACCGAACTGACCGAATGCTTCTTGGAGCGATTCGTCACGCACGCTGTAGGCGAGATTGCCCACGTAAAGCTTGTTTCCCATGGGGAAGCCCTTCTCTTCTCAAAACCAAAAAACCATGTGGAGCTTCAACCCATCGTGAACCATTCAAGCGAAGGTGCGGCGTCCAGACACAGGCAATTGATTATGGTGGCCGGGTCAAGCAATGCGAGACGGCCCTCCGGTAAGTGTTGTTTTTACGAGCTAGCACAAACCCTGGCGCCCTAGGGGCATCACGGTGCCGTCATCGATACCATCGCCACCCCTGACCTCGCCGCCCATGACGCCGCCCCTGCTTCCCGCCCTCGCCCGCGTGCTCGCCAGCATCGATGCACCCCGCAATCTGCGCGCCCTGTACGCCCTCTTGGCCGCCTTTTGCATGGCCGGCCTGCTGCTGGCCATGGCGCGCTCGGCGCTTGGGCGTGACCAGAACCTGCTGAGCGCGCTGTGGCTGGGCCTGGGGCTGGCTGTCGCCTTTTTCGGCGTCAATGCCACCGGCCTGATGCTGATGGACCAGGCCCGCGGCCTGCCGGTGCGCGACCCGCAGGATGCGCTGCACGACGCGCTGCGCAGCGCCCACCGCGTGCTGCTGGCGCTGCTGGCCTGCCTGGCCGTGGTCGGCGCGGCCGTGCTGGCCCTGGCCGGGCTGCTGTGGGCCACCCACCTGCCCATGGTCGGCGCGCCGCTGCTGGCCGTCGTGCTGCCGGCCGGCGTGCTGATGCTGGGCGGCATCAGCTTCGTGCTGGTCATCCTCGTCGGGCCGCTGGCCGGACCGGCCGTCTGGGCCGGGCGGCGCAGTGCCGGCGTGCTGGGCTTCCTGCGCGGGCGGCTGCGCCACGGGCTGCCGGAGACGGCGTTGCTGATGGCCACCGTCTACCTGATGGTGGCACTGGCGACGGCGGCGGTGAGCTTCGTCGTCGTCAGCGGCAGCCAGTTGCTGGCCGGGCTGGCCATCCTGGGCGCGGGGGTCGAACTGCCGGCACGCCAGCTGCTTGCCGGCGTCATGGGCCTGGGGCCGCGCGCCTTGAGCGCCAGCGGCGTGCCGCTGGAGGGCGGCTCGCTGGGCCTGGCGGCGCTGATCGGCGGCGGCGTCGTGTTCGCGCTGGCGCTGGTGCTGCCCACGCTGGTCTACCTGCGCGGCTGCTGCGCGGTCTACCTGGCGCTGACCGAGCCGGAATGACCCCCCGCATCGCGTCATTGGTCCCCAGCGCGACGGAAACGCTGGTGGCGCTGGGCCTGGCGCCCTGCCTCGTCGCTCGCACGGGCTTCTGCATCCATCCGGCCGAGGCCGTGCGCGACGTGCCCAAGGTGGGAGGCACCAAGGATGTGAACCTGGCCAAGCTGAAGAAGCTCGCGCCGACGCATGTCGTCGTCAACGTGGACGAGAACCGGCGCGAGACGGCAGACGCGCTGCGCGAGTTCGTGCCCGAAGTCATCGTGACCCACCCCAGCCGGCCCGAGGACAACCTGGCGCTGTTCGAACAGCTGCGCGCCGCGTTCGCCGGCCAGCCGGGCGTCAACGAGCGCGCGGTGGCGCTGTCGGCCGAGTTCTCGGCCGCGCTGGCGCGCTGCCGCGCCCAGGCGTGGCCCGGCGAGAACGTGCTGTACCTGATCTGGCGCGCGCCCTGGATGACGGTGGCGCGCGACACCTACATCTCGACGCTGCTGGCCGAGGCCCGCTGGCGCACCTGGCCGGAGGTACTGGGTGGCGAGCACGGCGCCGGCCGCTACCCGGCCTTGTCGGGAGACGAAGCCTGGCTGGGCCGCATCGACCGCGTGCTGCTCAGCTCCGAGCCCTATCGCTTCGGGCCCGAGCACCTGGCCGAGGCGCAGGCGCTGTGCCCGCAGGCGCGGGTGCAACTGGTCGACGGTGAGCTGCTGAGCTGGTGGGGCTCACGCGGCGCGGCGGGCCTGGACTACCTGCACTCGCTCAGCGCCCCCAGTCGATCCGATCCAGCAGCGCCTTGAGTTTTTGTGCCTTGGCGGCATTGAGCTGTGCCGCCCAGGCGACGCGCCCCTGCAGATGCGCCCGCCAGTCGGCATGGCCGTCGCGGTTCTGGCGGGCCGGGCCGTCGACGACGCAGCGGTGCAGCGTGGCCTTGAGCCGGTCAAACTCAGCGCGCGGCAGGTTGGGATGTGCATTGACGACGATGCCGCAGACCGCCTGGCGCTGCGCCGCGCCGAGATTCCTGGTCTTGCGCGGGTTGACGACAAAACCCTCGTCGGCCGCGATGGCGGCCACCCAGGCCGAGATCGCCCGCGCCGGCAAGTCGGCCGGGCCGGAGATGACGAGGTCGTCGGCATAACGGCTGTAGCGCGCGCCAAAGCGCTCGGCCAGGCCGGTGAGGCGCGCGTCCAGCGCGAAGGCGCAGAGGTTGGCCAGCGCCGGCGACGTCGGCGCGCCCTGCGGCAGATGGGCGTCGCGCAGGCGCTGGCATTGCTGCCAGTCGAGCCGGCCTTGCGCGCGCAGCCAGGCCTCGGGCGTGGCGGTCGTGCACAGCGCCGTCAGCGCGCGGGCCACGGCCGTCGAGTAGCCCAGCGTGCTGAAGAGGGCATGGATGCGCGAGGCGCGCACGGTCGAGAAGAAGTCGCTCAGGTCGAAGCGCAGCACCCGCGCCTGGCCCGCGTGCCGCGCCGCATGCTGCACGACCGAACGGCCGCGCGCGTAGCCGAAGGCGGCGGCGTGGGGCGGCAGCTCGTTCAGCAGCTGGCCCAGCAGGCGGCGCTGCACGGCGCGCAGATGGGGCGCGGGCACCTCCAGCAGCCGCCAGCCCGCGCTGCGCTTGGGGATGAGCTGCTGGCGGTAATGCTGCTGGGCCAACGGGCGGCGGCGCTGCCAGTCGGGCGGCAGCGTCAACCGCCACAGGCCAGCCGGCGTCAGCCCCAAGCCCCGGGCCAGCGCGCCGACGGTGGGCCAGTGCGGGCGCTCCAGGCCCGCAGGCGCCGGGGCCAACGCGTCTGGCGAACGCAGCAGCCAGTGGCGGGCTTGCGGGCGCTGCTCACCGGACCAGGCTTCGGCAAAGCCCGGATGCGCGGCGATGCGTTCGCCCAGCGTCTGCACGTCCAGCCGCCGCCAGACCTCGCCCGGCACACGCGCCATCGCCTGCGCCAGCGCGGCCAGCCAGGGCGGGCGCTCGTCCAGGCAGACGGCCATGCGTGCCGCCAGCCCCTCCTCCCGGTGGGCGCCGGCAAGCATCGCGCGGGCCAGCGCCCGGGCCGTCATCGTGCGGGCTGGATCCACCCGTTGTGCTCCCTGCGAGAAAGGTGCGGCACGCTGCCCGAGCGACGGGTGATGCGTGAGGTGCAGGGCGCAAAGCGCCCCCGGCCTCATGCCCTGCTGGACGAGAGATTCAGAACCCCCGGGGTTGCCCCGGAGTGCTGGCCCGTGAAGGCTGGCAAAGACCTCGGGCAGCGGCCGCGGCGGCATGGTAGCCGCCACAATCGTCGCCCATGGACATCTACAAGCCCCTCGTCGCGCTGCTGGCCATCGTGAATCCGGTCGGCGTGGTGCCTTTCTTCATCCACTTCACGTCGGCCTTCTCGCGCCAGCAGCGGCGCCGCACCATCCTGGTCAGCGCGTGCACGGCCGGCATCGTCATCGCACTGTCCGCGCTGTTCGGGCTGAAGATCATCGAGTTCTTCGGCATCTCGCTGGCCAGCTTCCAGGTCGGCGGCGGCTGCCTGCTGTTGATCAGCTCGTTGCAGATGCTGAACGCGCAGCCGGCCGAAGCGCGCAAGGAGGAGGTCAGCGAAGGCAACACCAAGGCCGACGCCGGCGCCAGCATCGCCGTCGTGCCGCTGGCCATCCCGCTGCTGACCGGCCCGGCCACCATCTCGACCATGGTCATCTACGCGGACAAGACGCGCGTCTGGTGGGAGTTGGCCATCCTGTGCGGCTATGGCGTCGTCGTGGCTCTGGTGACCTTCATCGTGTTCTCGGCGTCCAGCAAGATCGCCAAGGTGCTGGGCCAGACCGGCATCAACATCATGACCCGGCTCATGGGCCTCATCCTCGCCGCGCTGGCGGTGGAACTGCTGGCCGACGGCCTGATCAAACTCTTCCCCGTGCTGACAGCGCGGACTGTGGGGTGACGCGATGAACACGCTGTTTGACCTGCCGCCGATCTGGATGGCCCCGATGGCCGGCGAGGCGTCCAGCGCCGCGCTGGTGGCTGCCGTCAGCGCCGGCGGTGGCCTTGGCCAGCTGGGCGCGGCCTACCTGACGCCGGCGCGCATCGGCGAGATCGCGGCCGACATCCGCGCGCGCACCGACCAGCCCTTCGGCATCAACCTGTTCTGCCCGCAGCGCTGGACGCCGGATGCCGACGGCATGCAAGCCTACCTCGCGCGCCTGGCCGTCTGGCATGCCGAGCAGGGCCTGCCGCCGCCGGTCCAGCCGACGCACTTCGAGGAAGACTTCGAGGCCCAGCTCGCGGCCACCGTGGCCGCGCGGCCGGCCGTCATCAGCTTCGTCATGGGCGACCCGGGCGCGGCACGCGTCGCGGCACTGAAGGCGCAGGGGTTCAAGGTGCTGGCCACGGCGACGCAGATGTCCGAGGGCCTGGCGCTGCAGGCCAGTGGCGTCGACGCCGTCATCGCGCAGGGCTACGAAGGCGGCGGCCATCGCGGCGGCTTCCTCGGCGCCCGCCACGAAGGCGCGCAGATCGGCACGATGGCCCTGGTGCCGCAGATGGTCGACGCGCTGGACATTCCCGTCATCGCCGCTGGCGGCATCGCCGATGCACGCGGCGTGGCGGCGGCGCAGGCGCTGGGCGCCGGCGCGGTGACCGTGGGCACGGCCTTCCTGCTCGTCGACGAATGCCCGCTGTCGCCCGCCTACCGCGCCGCACTGCTGGCCGCGGGCGACGGCGATTCAACGCTGACCCGCGCCTTCTCCGGGCGTCTGGCGCGCGGCGTTGCCAACCGCGTCACGCGCGAGCTGGACGGCATGGCCGTGCCCGCCTTCCCGCAGCCCAACGCCGCCAGCCGGCCGATGCGCCAGGCCGCGGCCAAGGCCGGCAACGCCGACTTCATCAGCCTGTGGGCCGGGCAGGCCTTGCCGCTGAACCGCGCGCCGGGCAGCGCCGCGCAACTCGTCGCGGCGCTGGCGAAGGGCTGGCGCGCTTGAGCATCCTGCTGCTGGAAGACGACCCCGCGATTGCCGACACGGTCGCGTTCGCGTTGCGGCGCGAGGGCTTCGCGGTCGAGCACCTGGCCTGGCTGGCCGAAGCGCGCGAGCGGCTGCGCCGGGCGCCGGCACCCGAGCTGCTGATCCTGGACATCGGCCTGCCCGACGGCCACGGGCTGGACCTGTGCCGCGAAATGCGCGCCGGGCCGCTCGCCCATCTCGCCCACCTGCCCGTCATCGTGCTCAGCGCACGCAGCGAGGAGATGGACCGCGTGCTGGGCCTGGAGCTGGGCGCCGACGACTACCTGGCCAAGCCCTTCAGCCCGCGTGAGCTGGTGGCCCGCGTGCGCGCGCTGCTGCGCCGTGCCCAGGCCGCGCCGGTGCCGGCAAGCGGCTTCGCCGTTGACGGCACGCGGGTGTGCCTGGACGGCGTGCTGCTCCACCTCACCAAGCTGGAGCTGGGCCTGCTGACGCACCTGCTGCGCGCGCCGCAACGCATCCACTCGCGCGACACGCTGCTGGACGCCGTCTGGGGCAGCAGCGCCGAAAGCACCGACCGCACGGTGGACACGCACATCAAGACGCTGCGCGCCAAGCTGCGCGAGGCGGCGCCGGCGCGCGACCCGATCAAGACGCACCGCGGCCTCGGCTACTCACTCGAACCCTGAACATGCGCTTGGGCCTGCGCGTCTTCTTCGGCTTCTTCCTGATCGCGGGCCTCAGTGCCGTGCTGCTGCTGAAGGTCTTTCTGGCCGAGGTGAAGCCCAGCGTGCGCGAGGTCATGGAAGACCTGATGGTGGACACCGCCCACCTGCTGGCCGAGCAGGCGGCCGACGAGTTGGACGCCGGCGGCCTGAGGGCGGACGGCCGCCTCGCCGCCCAGCTGCAGCGCTATGCCCGCCGCGACGTGGACGTGCCGATCTGGGGGCTGCACAAGCGGAGCCTGGACCTGCGCATCTACGTGACCGACGCGGGCGGCCGCGTCGTGCTGGACTCCGGCCAGCCCTCGGCCGTGGGGCAGGACTATTCGCGATGGCGCGACGTGGCCTTGACGCTGCGCGGCGACTACGGCGCGCGCTCGACGCGACTGGAGCGCGGCGACGACCGCAGCACCGTGCTGGTTGTCGCGGCGCCGGTCGTCAAGGATGGCCGCAAGCTCGGCGTCGTCAGCGTCGCCAAGCCGGTGGCCAGCGTGCAGCGCTTCATCGACCGTGCCGAGAAGCGCGTCTTCCTGGCCGGCGCCGCGCTGCTGGCGGCCAGCCTCATCGTCGGCGTGGCGGTCACGCTGTGGCTGGTGGCCTCGGTGCGGCGGCTGCGCCGCTATGCCCAGCAGGCCCAGGCCGGCCAGGCCATCGCGCCGCCGGCCATGCCCGGCGAGCTGGGCGACCTGGCCAACGCGATGGACGACATGCGCCGCCGGCTGGAGGGCCGCGAGCAGCTGGAGCACGACATGCGCGCGCTGACGCACGAGCTCAAGAGCCCGCTGGCCGCGCTGCGCGCCAGCGGCGAGCTGTTGCAGGACGAGTTGCCCGCCGCCGACCGCCAGCGCTTTGCCGCCCAGGTGCTGGACCAGACCGCGCGGCTGCAGGCGCTGGTGGAGCGCGTGCTGGCGCTGTCGCAGCTGGAGGCGCAGGTGGGCCTGGGTGAACGCCAGCGGATCGCGCTGGCCGACTGGGCCGAGGCGCAGATCGAACTGCAGGCATCGCGGCTGGCGCAGCAAGGGCTGAGCATCGCCTGGACTGCACACGAGGGCGCGGTGGTGGATGTCGACGCCGCGCTGCTGGAGCTGGCCTTCGGCAACCTGCTCGTCAACGCCATCGCCTTCACGCCCGCCGGCTCGACGCTGGAACTGGCTGTCAGCACGACGCCCACGACGGCGCGCCTGACGCTGCGCGACCACGGCCCCGGCGTGCCGCCGGCGGCCTTCGCGCAACTGGGCAGACGGTTTTTCTCCAGCGCCCGGCCAGGCAGCCTGGTCAAGGGCTCGGGGCTGGGCCTGGCGATTGCGCGTCGCGTCGCGGAGCTGCATGGCGGGCGGCTGGCGTTCGAGGCGGCGGCGCCGGGGCTGAAGGTCAGCTTGATCCTGCCCCGCTGACTTCACGCCCGCTTCACAGACTTCGTTCTGCCCTCACCGCCGGTCGCGATGCTGGGCGGCATGAACAAAGCCCTCCTCCTCAAGCTGGCCATCCTGGCCGTCATCACCGTCCTGCTGTGCATCGTGCTCGCCCAGATTGGCGGCCTCGCGCATGAACGCCAATGGCGCCAGCGCGAGGCCGCGCAGAGCGTCGAGCAATCGCTGGCAGGGCCACAGGTCCTGGCCGGGCCGCTGCTCGTGCGCGACTGCAAGGAAAGCTGGATTGCGCGCGGCCTCGACAAGAAGGAGACCCTGGAGACCCGCGACTTCCGGCTGATGGCATCGCCGGGCACGCTGAAGATCAACGGCGACGTAAGCCCCGAGGTGCGCTACCGAGGCCTGTTCAAGGTGAACACCTACGTCGGCCAGTTGAACGTCGAAGCGAGCTGGCCACATCTGACCGCGCTGGTGCCACGCGCCGAGCACGCGAATGGCCAGCTCAGCTGCGGCGACACCACCGTGATCGTCGCGTTGAGCGACGCACGCGGTATCCGCACCGCCGAGCTGAAACGCGACGGCCATGCGCTGAACGTGCTGCCCGGTGCCGCGCTCCTCGCCTTCCGCGGCGGCCTGCACGCGGTGCTGCCCGAGCTGCGCATCGGGGAACCGCTCGCGCTGTCGCTGAAGCTCAACCTCGTCGGCAGCCAGCGCCTGGGCGTGGTGCCGGCGGCCGACGATACCCAGGTGTCGCTGCAATCCAGCTGGCCGCACCCCAGCTTCACCGGCCAGTTCCTGCCCATCAAGCACGAGATCGGTGTCAGCGGCTTTGCTGCGCACTGGCAGGTGTCGTCGCTGGCCAGCACCGCGGTGGCCGACCTGCAGGCCGGCAAGCCGCTGCCCGACCTCTCTGGCAACACGGCGATCGAGGCGTCCTACGCGGACGGCGCCGCGCGGCAGGCCAAGGGCGGCCTGGACACCCTGGCCGTCGAACTGATCGACCCCGTGAACCCTTATGTCATGAGCGACCGCGCCATCAAGTACGGCCTGATGTTCATCGCGCTGACCTTCGTCACCGTGGGCCTGACCGAGCTGCTGACCGGCCGGCGCGTGCACCCGGTGCAATACCTGCTCGTGGGCCTGGCGCTGAGCCTGTTTTTCCTGCTGCTGCTCAGCCTGTCCGAGCACCTGCCCTTCCTGGTGGCCTATCTGATCGCGGCGGGCGCGGCAGCCCTGGTGCTGACGCAGTACGCCGCGGCCATGCTGGGCGGCTGGCTGCGCGGCATGGCCTTTGGCGGTGGCATCGCGCTGCTGTACGGCGCGCTCTACGTGCTGCTGAGCCGGGAGCAGACGGCGCTCGTCATCGGCGCGGTGCTGCTGTTCGCGGTACTGGCCACCGTCATGACGCTGACGCGCAAGCTGGACTGGTACGGGATGGGCGCTGAAAGGAACGGCGAAGGGAGTGATTTACGCTAGGGTCCAGCCGTGCGCCGCGCGGCACCCTGCAGCTCTCCATGTCCCAACAAGGTTTCGACTACATCATCGTGGGCGCCGGCACCGCCGGCTGTCTGCTCGCGAACCGCCTCAGCGCCAACCCGGGCAAGCGCGTGCTGCTCATTGAGGCCGGCGGCAAGGACGACTACCACTGGATCCACATCCCCGTCGGCTACCTGTATTGCATCGGCAACCCGCGCACCGACTGGTGCTACAGCACCGAGGCGGAAGCGGGCCTCAACGGCCGCGCGCTGCGCTACCCGCGCGGCAAGGTGCTGGGCGGCAGCTCCAGCATCAACGGCATGATCTACATGCGCGGCCAGAGCCGCGACTACGAGCACTGGGCCGAGCTGACCGGCGACGAGACCTGGCGCTGGGAGCGCGTGCTGCGCGCCTTCCGCCGCCACGAGAACCACTGGCGGCTGGACAACCCCAAGACCGCGCCCGAGGGCTTCGCCGCCGTGCACGGCCACCGCGGCGAATGGCGCGTGGAGCAGCAGCGCCTGCGCTGGCCCATCCTCGACGCCTTCTCGCAGGCCGCCCAGCAGGCCGGCATCCCGGCCACGAGCGACTTCAACGCCGGCACCAACGAGGGCGTGGGCTATTTCGAGGTCAACCAGAAGAAGGGCCTGCGCTGGAACACTGCCAAGGCCTTCCTGCGGCCCACCACCTTCGGCCGACCCAACTTCGAGCTGTGGACCGGCGCCCAGGTGCGCAAGCTGCGACTGATGCACGACGACGCGGGCCTACGCTGCGGCGGCGTCGAGGTGCAGACCCCCAACGGCATTGAACAACCCTGGCTGAACGCGGGCGGCGAGGTCATCCTGACGGCTGGCGCCATCGGCTCGCCGCAGATCCTGCAGCTGTCGGGCCTGGGCCCGGCCGCTCTGCTGCAAGGCCTGGGCGTGAAGGTCGAGCAGGACCTGCCCGGCGTCGGCGCCAACCTGCAAGACCACCTGCAGATCCGCGCCGTCTACAAGGTGCAAGGCGCGCAGACGCTGAACATGCGCGCCGCGTCACTGCTGGGCAAGGCCATGATCGGCCTGGAATACGCCCTGCGCCGCAGCGGCCCCATGAGCATGGCGCCGTCGCAACTGGGCGCCTTCACGCGCAGCAGCCCCGACAAGGCCTGGCCCGACCTGGAATACCACGTGCAGCCGCTGTCGCTGGACGCCTTCGGCGAGCCGCTGCACGGCTTCAACGCGTTCACCGCCAGCGTCTGCAACCTGAACCCGACCAGCCGCGGCACCATCAACATCACGTCGCCGGACGCGGCGGTGGCGCCGGCCATCCGGCCGAACTATTTGTCCACCGACGAGGACCGCCACGTCGCGGCCGAGAGCCTGAAGCTGACGCGGCGCATCGTGGCGCAGCCGGCGCTGGCGGGCTTCAAGCCCGAGGAATACAAGCCGGGGCCGCAGTACCAGACGGATGAGGAATTGACCAAGCTGGCGGGCGACATCGCGACCACCATCTTTCACCCGGTGGGCACCTGCAAGATGGGGCGCAAGGACGATGCGAGCGCCGTCGTCGACTCGCGGCTGCGTGTGCGCGGTGTCAGCGGCCTGCGCGTGGCGGATGCGAGCGTGATGCCGACCATCACGAGCGGCAACACGAATTCGCCGACGTTGATGATTGCGGAGAAGTTGGCGGGGTGGCTGGCGGGGTAATGCATCGGACCATCAACAAGCGCAGGAGAACCGCCCTCGGGCTCGCCCTGTTGTCGACGTCAGCAATGGTGACGGGTTGCCTTTTCACTTGCGAGAACGAACCGGTCACCAGCGTCGCGTCGCCAAGCGGCAAGCTGCTTGCCGTTGTGTTTTCGCGCAACTGCGGCGCGACGACTGGCTTCAACACACAGCTATCCATTCTTCCTCTGGACGACCCTGCACCGGATGCCGGTGGGAACGCATTCATCGCTGATGGCACCGTTCCGCTCAAGCTTCAGTGGATCTCCGACGCAGAACTCGTGGTTTCCGGCTCCCAAGGTTGGAAGGCTTTCAAGCAAGAGAGGCGCTTGAACGGCGTGGACATCACTTACAGATAGCGCGCTCATCTGTGAGGGCCGCGACAATCCAATGATGTCGCTGCTGTCTCCCCGCGTGCTCGCCGTCATCCCGCCGATGACGCAGCTGAACACGCCCTACCCATCCACCGCCTACCTGACCGGTTTTTTGCGCTCGCGCGGTGTGGAGGCTCATCAAGTCGACCTGGCACTGGCCCTGGTGCTGGAGCTGTTTGCGCCTGCCGGCCTGACCCAACTGCATGACGCCGTCCAGGCCCTGCCCGAAGCCCGGCGGACCGTGCAGACGCAGTGGTTCGCCGCCGAGTTCGCCACCATCGCCGCCGTCGCGCCGCGCGTCATCGCCTTCCTGCAGGGCCGTGACCCGACGCTGGCGCACCGCATCAACACCCGCCAGTTCCTGCCCGAAGGCAAGCGCTTTGACACGCTGGAGGCCTATGTCGACGAGGACGGCGGCGACCCTCTCGCCTGGGCGTTTGGCGCCCTGGGCCTGCAGGACCGCGCGCGGCACCTGGCAACGCTGTTCCTGAACGACCTGGCCGACGTGCTGCGCGACGCGGTCGACGCGCGCTTCGAGTTCGTCCGCTACGCCGAGAGCCTGGCCGCCGCACAGCCGCACTTCGACCCGCTGGCCGACGCGCTGGCGGCGACGCCCAACCTTGTCGACAAGGTGCTGCAGCGCCTCACGCTGACCGCGCTTGAACAGCACCAGCCCGACGTCGTGCTGCTGTCCGTGCCCTTCCCCGGTTCCGTCTATGCGGCGCTGCGCATCGCCCAGGCGATCAAGGCCGCCCGGCCCGAAGTGGTCTGCGTGCTGGGCGGCGGCTATGTGAACACCGAGCTGCGCGAGCTGGCCGAACCGCGCCTCTTCGACTTCGTCGACTACGTGACGCTGGACGCCGGCGAGCGGCCATTGCTGGCGCTGCTGGAGCACGTCGCCGGCAAACGCTCCAAGACCCGCCTGGTGCGCACGTTCTGGCGCGATGAGGGCCAGGTCAAGTACACCAATTTCGTCGAACCCGACGTGCCCTTCGACGACGTCGGCACGCCGACCTGGGACGGCCTGCCGCTGGACCGTTACCTGTCGCTGCTGGACATGCTCAACCCCATGAACCGGCTGTGGAGCGACGGCCGCTGGAACAAGCTGACCGTGGCGCACGGCTGCTACTGGAAGAAGTGCAGCTTCTGCGACGTCAGCCTGGACTACATCTCGCGCTACGAGGCCGCGTCGGCCGAGGTGCTGGTGGATCGCATCGAGGCCATCGTCAAGGAGACCGGGCAGACGGGCTTCCATTTCGTCGACGAGGCCGCGCCGCCCAAGGCGCTGAAGGCGCTGGCCGAGGAGCTGATCCGCCGCGGCGTGGCCATCAGCTGGTGGGGCAACATCCGCTTCGAGAAGACCTTCACGCCCGAGCTGTGCCAGCTGCTGGCCGACAGCGGCTGCATCGCCATCTCCGGCGGGTTGGAGGTCGCGTCCGACCGGCTGCTGCAGCTGATGAAGAAGGGCGTCTCCATCGAACAGGTGGCGCGCGTCACCAAGGGCTTTGCCGATGCCGGCGTGCTGGTGCATGCCTACCTGATGTACGGCTTCCCGACACAGACGACGCAGGACACCGTGGACGCGCTGGAGTACGTGCGCCAGCTGTTCGAGCACGGCTGCATCCACAGCGGCTTCTTCCACCGTTTTGCCTGCACGGTGCATTCGCCCGTGGGGCTGAACCCGGCGGACTATGGCGTCACGCTGCAGCCGCTCCCCGAAGGGCGCTTCGCGAAGAACGACATCGGCTTCATCGACCCCACGCCCACCGACCACGACGGCCTGGGCCAGGGGCTGAAGAAGGGGCTCTACAACTTCATGCACGGCATCGGCGTGGAGCAGGACATCCGCAGCTGGTTCCCGGTGCGCGTGCCCAAGACGACGGTGCCCAAACGCTTCGTCGAGCGCGCCCTGACAATGCCGCGCTGATGTACACCTCCACCTTCACCTTCGCCAAGGGCGAGTACGACGACGAGTTCCTGGCGCTCGACGACACCATCGCCCAGATCGCCCGTGCCATCCCCGGCTACCGCGGCGAGGAGACCTGGGAGAACGCCGCCACGGGGCTGATCTCCAACGTCTACTACTGGGACTCCATGGAGGCGCTGCAGCAGCTGATGAGCCACCCGTCGCACCGCGAGGCCAAGCAGGCCCAGGCGCGCTGGCTGCGCGGCTACCAGGTCGTCATAGCGCAAGTCGTGCGCAGCTACGGCGACGGCGGCATCGCGCATCCGCTGGGCACGCGGGCCGAAACCCACTGACTTTTGTGCAGTGCACAATCGCCGCATCCAACGGGAGGTGCTGGCGATGCGGCGAGTCGTGTTCAACCAGAAGGGTGGCGTGGGCAAGTCCACGATCACGAGCAACCTGGCGGCGATTGCCGCGGCCAGCGGGCAGCGCGTGCTGGTCATCGACCTGGACTGCCAGGGCAACACGACGCGCTATCTGCTGGGTGACGCCGCCGACGAGGCACACGCCGGCTCGGCCGCCTTCTTCGCCGAGACGCTGAAGTTCAGCGTGCGCGAGGTGGACACGGCGCCCTTCGTTGTCGAGAGCCCGTGGGAGAACCTGCATGTGATGCCGGCCTCGCCCGAGCTGGACGAGCTGCACGGCAAGCTGGAGAGCCGCTACAAGATCTACAAGCTGCGCAATGCGCTGCAGCTGCTGGATGACCAATACGACGAGATCTGGATCGACACGCCGCCGGCGCTGAACTTCTACACGCGCTCGGCGCTGATCGCGGCACAAGGCTGCCTGATCCCGTTCGACTGCGACGACTTCTCGCGCCGCGCGCTGTACGGGCTGCTGGAAGCGGTGGAAGAGATCCGCGCCGACCATGCGCCCGAGCTGTCGGTCGAGGGCATCGTCGTCAACCAGTTCCAGGCCCGCGCGTCACTGCCGCAGCGCACGGTGCAGGAGCTGGTCGACGAGGGGCTGCCGGTGCTTGAGCCCTACCTGTCCAGCAGCGTCAAGGTCAAGGAATCGCACGAGCTGAGTCGGCCCATGATCCACCTCGACGCGCGCCACAAGCTCACGCAGGAGTTCGTGGCGTTGTACGAGTCGCTGGGGAGCTGATCAGGGCTTGGGCTGGCCGTCCGCGTCGCGGACCTCCACCTTGCGGCCGATGGCCTCCAGCTGCGGCTGCACCTTGGCCTTGTCGCCCACGGCCACGACGATGAGCTGGGCCGGGTCCAGATGCTGCTGCGCGGCCTTCAGCGCGGTGGCCGAAGTGACGGCGCCGTACTTCTTCGGCAGGTCGGTGATCGCGGACAGCGGCTGGCCCGAGGCCCAGTTGCCCGCATAGCCGGTGACGACCGCGAGGTTGGTGTCGAACAGGCCGGGCAGCGACAGCAGCTGTGCGTTGCGCACGCGGCCGAGTTCCGCCGCGCCCATGGGCTTGGCGCGCATGCCGGTGATCTCGGTCCACATGTCGGTCAGCGCCGGACCGGTCACGTCGGTGCGCACGCTGCCGCGGATGCCGAACTGGCCGCGCTCGCGGCCCATGGTGTAGCCGGAGTAGATGCCGTAGGTGTAGCCCTTGACCTCGCGCAGCTGGTTGTTGATGCGTGACGTGAACAGGCCGCCCAACGCGGCGTTCATGACCTTGATGGACGCGGCATCGGGCGCCGCGGCGAACGGGCCGGGCGCGACGACGGCCAGTGCCGTCTGCGGCGCGCCGGGCTTGTCGACCAGCACGGTGCGCGCGGCGATGGGCTTGGCCGCGGGCAGCGGCGCGGCGGGCGCGGCGTCGCCGGCGGGCTTCCAGGCGCCGAACAGCGGCTCGATCAGCGTGCGCAGCTCGGCCTCGCTCAAATCGCCCGCCACGACCAGCGCCGCGCGCTCCGGGCGATAGTGGCCTTGCCAGAAGGCGCGCAGCGCCGCGGCATCGACGGCCTTGATGCTGGCCTCGGTGCCCAGCGCATTGGCGGCCAGCGGGTGGCCCTCGCCGTAGGTGACGCGGTTGGCGACGGCGTTGGCCAGCA
Organism: Roseateles sp. P1_C6; assembly: GCF_056406315.1. Taxonomy (NCBI): domain Bacteria; kingdom Pseudomonadati; phylum Pseudomonadota; class Betaproteobacteria; order Burkholderiales; family Sphaerotilaceae; genus Roseateles; species Roseateles sp. P1_C6. Next base: position 352,974 of record NZ_JBFUAK010000006.1, on the reverse strand, counting down.
GCGGCGCCTGCTCGCGCGCCTGGGCCAGCGCGGCCAGGCGCTGGGCCTTCTGGCGCTCGATCTCGGGTGCGGCGAAGGCCGGGTTCAAGGCCACGTCGGCCAGCAGCGCGAGGCCGTCCTTGGCGCTGGCCTTCAGGCCGGAGAAGTCGATGCGCGCCTCCTCGCTACCGGCCTGCGCGTTCAGCGTGGCGCCCAACGCGGCGGCGGCTTCGGCAATCTGCTGCGCGCTGCGGGTCGTCGTGCCCTCGGGCAGCATGGCCGCGGTGAAGCCGGCCAGGCCGGGCTTGTCGGCCGGGTTGGCGCCCTGGCCGGCGCGCAGCACCAGGCTGGCGCTGACCAGCGGCAAGCCGGCCTTCTGCGAGTGGATGACGGTCAGGCCGTTGGCCAGCTGGAAGCTCTGCGCGGCCGGCAGCGTCAGCGCCTTGGCCTGGGCGGCGCCGGGGGGTTTGGCGCGCCACGGCTCGGCCGCGTTCAGCGCCTCGCGCTCGCCCTTGCCGGCCTTGGTGGGCGCCGGCGGCGTGGCCACCTCGGGCGCCAGCACCTGCGTGCCCGGCTCGGCCAGCACGACGACGCGGCGGTCCTTCTTCAGCCATTGCGCCACGGTCGCGCTGACGGCTGCCGGCGCCAGGCTGCGGTAGCGCGCCAGGTCCTTGCCGACAAAGCCGGGGTCGCCGGCCATCTGGTTGTAGTGGTTGACGAGGTCGGCCAGCGACGTGACCTTCTCCATGCGCTGCAGCAGCTGCGTCTCGATGACGGCGCGCGCCTGGGCCAGTTCGGCGTCGGCCGGCGGCGTGGTCGCCAGCTTGGCAATCTCGGCATCGACCAGCTTCTCGATTTCATCGAGTGACGCACCGGGGCGGGCGACGACCTCGATGTCGAACACGGAGCTGAGCGACTGCGAGGACTGCCCGACCTCCACGCTCTGCGCCAGCTGCTTGTCGCGCACCAGCAGGCCATACAGCCGGCTGGCCTTGCCGCCGCCCAGCACGTGGGCGGCCACGTCCAGCTCGGCGTCACCGGCCGCGAACATGGCCGGCGTGTGCCAGGCCAGGTTCAGCCGGCTCAGCTCGATGCGGTCGGTGACGACCAGGCGGCGCTCCTTCGTGATCTCGGGCATGGCCACCTTGACCTCGGGCACCTTGGCGCCGGCCTTCAGCGAGCCGAAGTACTTGGTCACCAGCGCCTTGGCCTGCTTGGGGTCGAAGTCGCCGGCCAGCACCAGCGTCGCGTTGTTGGGCCGGTAGTAGGTGCGCGCGAAGTCCTTCACGTCCTTGAGCTTGATGCTCTGGATGTCGGCATGCGAGCCGATGACGGCCGCGCGGTAGGGGTGGCCTTGCGGGTACAGCGCCTGGTACATCGCTTCCTCGACGATGCCGTAGGGCCGGTTCTCGAAGCTCTGGCGGCGCTCGTTGCGCACCACGTCCTGCTGGTTGGCCAGCGACACGGAGTCGACCTCGTCGATCATCCAGCCCAGCATGTCCGCCTTCAGCCACAGGCCCAGCGCCAGCTGGTTGGATGGCAACGTGAAGAAGTAATTGGTGCGGTCAAAGTTGGTCGAGCCGTTGGCGTCCGTCCCGCCGGCGGCGTCGACGAACTTGTCGAACTCGCCGCGCGGGATGTGCTTGCTGCCGGCAAACATCAGGTGCTCGAACAGGTGGGCGAAGCCGGTCTGGCCGTTGGCCTCGTTGCGCGGCCCGGCATGCACCCACAGGTTGAAGGCCACCAGCGGCAGGCGGTGGTCTTCCACCAAGATGACCTCGAAGCCGTTGGGCAACGAGAACTTCTCGTGCTTGACGGCGAGCTGGCCGGCCTCGGTGCTGACCGCGCCTTGCGGTGCAGCGCCGACGGGGAAGGTGGCCGAGAGCGCGCCGGCCAGGGCCAGCAGCGCAACGAGACGGCGGGGAGCGGGAGCGTTCATTCGGTTCATTCCTGGAAAAACAATGCAGTGATTGGGCAGCGCGGCACGGCGCGCGCAGAAGTGCCGGGAGTCAGGGCACGGTCCATGGCGACACCCAGGCCAGCAGCGCCAGCCACAGCGGTGCGGTGGCGACGTAGAGCCCGGTGGAGACGACGGTGGCAGCCGTCACCTCGGCCTCCAGCGCGCGGTAGCGCTGCGCAAAGATCAGCGCGTTGGAGCCGGTCGGCAACGCCGCCAGCATGACGATGACGGCCAGCGGCATGCCGTTCAGCCCCAGCCCCCAATGCCCGACGACGAACACGACCGCCGGCATCAGCAGCAGCTTGGTGGCGACCAACCCGGCCAGGCCGCGCCAGGTGCTCGGCCAGCCGTAGTAGGCCAGCGACATGCCGATCAGCGTCAGGCACAGCGGCACGACGGCCGTGCCCAGGCTCTGCAGCGCCTCGTCGGCCACGGCCGGCAGCCCCAGGCCGGTAGCGTTCCAGGCCAGGCCGGCCAGCACCGGCAGCACGACCGGGTGGATGACGGTGTTGCGCACCGTCTGCAACAGCGTGGCGCCCAGGTGGCCGGCACTGCGCTCGCGCGCCAGGTCCAGTTCGACCAGCGTGGTCAGCAGCGTCAGGATGCACAGCGCATGCAGGCTGACCACGGCGATGTGCAGCGCCAGACCCTGCTCGCCGAACACGCCGGCCGCCACCGGCAGGCCGACCTGCAGCGTGTTGCCGAAGCCCGCGGTGATGGCCTTGACGCTGGGCACGACGACAGCGTCCTGCGGCTGGCGGCGCCAGCGCTGCACCACGTACAGCAGCGCGATCAACACCAGCACCGGCACGAAGAACGCGCCCAGGAAGGCCCAGGGCAGCGCCGCGGTGTCCAGCCGCGCCGTGGTGCGGAACAGCAGCGCCGGCACGAAGATGTAGAAGGCCGCGTTGGCCAGCACGCGAGCCGGGTCACTGTCGCTGCCGGCCTCGCCGCCGCCCAGCCAGCGCATGCGGCCGACAGCCCAGCCGATGGCGACGGCCACGAGGATGGCCAGCAACTTCGCGGCGATGGCCCAGGTCATGAGGCCCCTCGCCCAGCCCCGCCGCGCTGAACGCGGGCTGGCTTGGGAGCGGCCCGGCGCTCGGCCCGCAAGGATGTTGTCACGCCACAGCCACCCGCAACTCGAAAACAAAGCTGCTGCCCTGCCCGGCGGTGCTCTGCACCAGGATCTGGCTGCCCATCAGCCGCACCAGCTGCTGGCTGATGGACAGGCCCAGGCCCGTGCCGCCCAGGTGGCGCGATGCGTCGGAGACCTGCTCGAAGGCCTGGAAGAGGCGCGCCTGCTGCGCCGGCGTCATGCCGATGCCGCTGTCGGTCACCTCGAAGCGCAACCGCACCTGGCCGTTCAGCGGCGGCTCGATGACGCTGGCCGCGAGGCTGACCGTGCCGCTGTCGGTGAACTTGACCGCGTTGGACAGCAGGTTCAGCAGCACCTGGCGCAGGCGCTGGCCGTCGACGAGCACCTGCACCGGCAGGCGCGGGTCGACGTCGATGGCAAAGCTCAGGTTCTTCTGCTCGGCGCGCAGTCGCACGCTGTCGCAAGCCATGTCCAGCAGCGCGCGCAGGTCGGCCGGCGCGGGCTTCAGCACGACCTTGCCGGCCTCGATGCTGGCCATGTCCAGCACGTCGTTGATCAGCTCCAGCAGGTGCAGGCCCGAGTCGCGCATCAGCTGCAGCCGGGTCTGCTGCGGCGGGGGCACGGCAGCGTCCATCTGCATCAGCTGCGTGAAGCCGAGGATGGCGTTCAGCGGCGTGCGGAACTCATGACTCATGGTCGCCAGGAACCGCCCCTTGGCATGGTTGGCCGCCTCGGCCCGGGCCGTGGCCTCGCGCAGCTCGGTCGTGCGCTCGGCGACCAGCTCTTCGAGGTGGTCGCGGTGTCGGGTCAGCTCGGCCTCGGCCTGGCGGCGCAGCGAGATGTCGCTGACCATGCCCTCGATGCGGCGCTGGCCGGCCTCGGCGTCCACCCAATGCGCGCTCAGCTCCACCCACAGCGGCCGTCCGCCCGCACCGCGCAGCTGCAGCTGGGCCTGCTGCACCTTGCCCTGCTCGTTCATGATGGTCGCGACGCGCAGCATCTCCTCGCGGGCGATGCCGGTGACCTCGCGCAGCCGCCGGCCCACCGGGCTTTGCGAGCCCAGGCCCAGCATCTGCGTGAAGGCGCGGTTCATGCTCAGCACGCGGCCGTCGGCGTCGGCCTGGAAGATGCCCTCCGTCGCGTTCTCGAACAGGCTGCGGTAGCGCGCCTCGCTGGCACGCAGGCCCTGCGAGCTGAGCTGCACCTGGTCGGCCGCGCTGCGCAGCTTCAGGCTCATGGCGTTGAAACGCGTCGTCAGCTCGCCGATCTCGTCGGCGCGTTCGACCTTCTCCTGCGCACCGAGGTCGCCCTTGGCGACGCGCTGTGCCAGCGACCCTAACCGCGCCACCGGCCGGCGCACCAGCCAGTGCACCAGCAGAGAGCTGGCGATGACGATGCCCACGACGACGACGGCCAGCAGCTCGACGACAAACAGGCGGGTGCGCCGGATCTGCTCGTCGACGAGGTCGCGCGTGAAGGTCAGCACGGCCGATGCGACCTGGGTGCCGGGCGCGTCCGCCGCCGGCTGGTAGGTGATGGCGAACCCGCGCTGCAGCGGGCCGCTGGCCGGTTCGGCGCGTTCCCGCTTGGCCTGGCCGCCGCGCAGGCCCAGTCCTTGCAGCTCGATGGCGTGCACCTCGGGGTCGGCCATGACGGCGTCGAGCAGGTTCTCGATGGCGACGTGGTCCAGGTTCCAGATCGGGCCGGCGAAGCCGCGCTCGATGAGGCCGGCCATGCGCGTCTCGCGCTGGCGCAGGCCCTGCATCAACTCGTCCTCCTCGTGCGAGGTCCAGTACCAGCCGACCGCCAGCACGAGCAGGCTGGCGACCAGCGCGATGCCGGCCGTCAGGCGTGTCTGTATGCCCATGCTCATTGGCGCCAATGACATCGGCTGCCCTCCCGCTCCGGCCTGCGTCGGTCCGTCATGCGGTGAGCATAAGTCCAGTCAACGGGCCGCCGCGGCTTCGTAGCGACGCGCGACGTCGACGCGCAGCGCTTGCAGCGCGGCCGCATCGCGCCACTGGCCGCCCACCATGACGCCCAGCGGGCGGCGCAACGTGGCCAAGCCGTCGAGCGGATTGGCCTCGGTCAGCAGCAGGTCCGCGCGCGCACCGGGCACGACGCGGCCGAAGGGCGTGCCGCCCAGGCGATCGTGCATGAAATCGCCGGGCTGGCGCGTCGCTGTCGACAAGGCCTGGTAGCGGCTCAGGCCGGCCTGCTCCAGCCGGTCGAGGTCGTCCAGCAGCGCGCGGCCGGGGAACACGCCCGGGATGGTCGGCGCGTCGGTGCCGGCCAGCAGCGGCACGCCGGCATCGGCCAGCGCCTTGGCAAAGCGGCCCAGGAAGGCCAGCCGGGCCTGCAGCCTGGCGCTCTTGTTGACATAGCCGCTCTGGCGCCACGCCAGGCGGTCGGCCGGCGCCAGCGTCGCGACGTCGGGGTCAGCCAGGTGGGCGGCGACGACCTCGGGGTGGCCGATCTGGCCGGCGATGGCGGCATAGGTGCCGAGGTCGGCCACGACGGCCGCACCGGGGTGGCGGCGCATCAGATCGACCGCCGCCGCGATGGCGGAGTCGGGCGGCGGCGCATCGGTCTGCTCGGTGCCGCGCGGCCAGAAGAACGCGTAGAAGAACTCTTCCAGGTGGGCAATGGCGGCCTGGCCCGCGCCCAGCTGGCCCACCAGGCCGACCCGGGTGACGGCATGACCCACCAGCGGTACGCCCAGGCGCCGGCCCTCTTCGGCCAGCGCCAGGAAGACCTCGGGCATGAGGTTGTTGTAGGCCTTGATGAAGCGGTAGCCGTTGGCGCGTGCCAGCCCCACGACGGCCCGTGCGTCATCCGGCGTGCGGACCTGGAAATGGCCGTAGTCGGGGGCACCGTCGACGACGAAGGCCGCAAACACCTGCGGCGCGGCAATGGCGCCGCGGTTGGCCGCGGGCAGCGTGCGCTGCATGAAGCGGCTGCGCGCGCCGCCCAGGTTGAGCACGGTCGTCACGCCATGGCTGAGGTAGACGGCGAGGTCTTCGGCAACGTCCGAATGCATGTGCATGTCGGCCAGGCCCGGCGACAGCCAGGCGCGACCCTCGCCGTCGATGCGGCGTGTGCCGTCGGGGAGGGCCAGCTCGGCGCCACCAATGGCCTCGATGCGGCCGTCGCGCACGATCACCGTGCGGTCCAGCAGCGGCTGCTCGGCCACCATCGTCAACACGTTGACGTGCACGAAGGCGACCGGCGCGGGTTGCGCCGCGGCCAGGCCGGCGGCGCCGCAGGCAAGGCCGGCCAGCAGCCGGCGCACCCAGCGCAGGCTCACGTTCACCCCTTGGCGGCCGCCTTCTTGGCCGGAGCCTTCTTGGCGGGCGCGGCCTTGGCACCCGGCTTGGCGGCGCGCGGCTCGAACTCGAAGATGACCTTGCCTTCCTTCTTGTCGTAGGCCAGGAAGGCCTTGAACTTGCGGCGCGTCTTGTTGGAGACGAAGTTCTCCAGCAGGTCGGTCTTGCCCGTGCTCAGCAGCTTCTCGACCTGCGCCGGCTCGATCGGCTGGGTCAGGATGACCTTGCCGGTCTTGAAGTCACAGGTCACGTTGGCGCCCACCGAGTGCTCGCAGACGTAGTTGGCGCCGTGCTCGTAGACGTGGCCCGCGCATTTGGGGCAGGGCCCGAGAGAGGTCTGGCCGGAGAAATCCACCGGCTCGCCATCGCCCTCAGCCTTCTTGGCGTCCTCGCCGAAGTCGAACTCCAGCTTCCAGTTGGCGATCTCTTCGTCGTAGACCAGCGCCAGCTCGGCCGTGAACGGCCAACCCGCCTTGGAGCGGAAGCCTTCCAAGGGGCCGATCTTCTTGTTCGCCAGGAAGGTCTCCACCTCGGCCAGCTCGAAGCTGCGCCCGCCCGGGATCTTGCCGATGGAGAAGCCGCAGGCGTCCGAGCCGTCACCGCTCTTGCCGGTGCAGGTGAAGCGGCGGTAGTTCTCCTTCACGACACCGCCGCACTTGGGGCAGGGCGTCTTCAGCGTCGCGTAGTCGCCGGGGATGGTGTCGCGGTCATAGCCCTTGGCCTTGGCGACCATCTTCTCGGTCATGGCCGCGATCTCGGCCATGAAGACGTCGCGCGGCAGCTTGCCCTTTTCCATCTGGGCCAGCTTGCTTTCCCAGTCGCCGGTCAGCTCGGGCTTGGTCAGGTCTTCCACCTCCAGGCCGCGCAGCAGCGTCATCAGCTGGAAGGCCTTGGCCGTCGGGATCAGCTCGCGGCCTTCACGCAGCATGTACTTCTCGGTGATCAGGCCTTCGATGGTGGCCGCGCGCGTGGCCGGCGTGCCCAGGCCCTTCTCGGCCATGGCCTCGCGCAGCTCGTCGTCGTCGATGAGCTTGCCGGCACCTTCCATCGCGCTCAGCAGCGTCGCTTCCGTGTAGCGCGCGGGCGGCTTGGTCTGCAGCGCCTTGACATCGACGCTCTCGGTGCGCACGACCTCGCCCGGCTGCACGGGCACCAGGTTGGCGTCCTCGTCGTCCACGTCCTTGCCGTAGACGGCCAGCCAGCCCGGCTTGACCAGCACCTTGCCGTTGGTCTGGAAATGGTGCTTGTCGTCGACCTTGCTGATGCGGGTCGTGACCAGGAACTCGGCCGGCGGGAAGAACACGCCCAGGAAGCGCTTGACGACCATGTCGTACAGCTTGGCCTCGATCTCGGTCAGCGCCTTGGGCGCCTGCAGCGTCGGGATGATCGCGAAGTGGTCCGACACCTTGGCGTTGTCGAAGACCTTCTTGGTGGGCTTGATGTAGCCCTCCTTCAGCGCCTTGGCCGCGTGCTGGGACAGCGCACCCAGCGGGCCGGGCAGGTCTTCCGTCGCCAGCATCTTGGCCGTGTCCTGGGCCACGGCCAGGTAGTCTTCGGGCAGGAAGCGCGAGTCCGTCCGCGGGTAGGTCAGCACCTTGTGCTTCTCGTACAGCGCCTGGGCGATGGACAGCGTCGTCTTGGCCGAGAAGCCGAAGCGCGAGTTGGCCTCGCGCTGCAGCGTCGTCAGGTCGTACAGCGCGCCACAGCTGGTGGTGCTGGGCTTGCTCTCTTCCGTCACCTTGGCCGGCTTGCCGAGCACCGCCTTGGCGATCTCGTCGGCTTCGGCTTGCGTCCACAGGCGGTCGGCGCGGCGCTCCAGGTCGTCGTTCTTCTTCCACGCGGGGTCGAACCACTTGCCTTCGTACTGGCCGGCCTGGGCGTCGAAGTTGGCGCGCAGCTCCCAGTAGTCGCGGGACACATGCTTGCGGATCTTCTCTTCCCGCTCGACGACGATGGACAGCGTGGGCGTCTGCACACGACCCACGGTGGTCAGGAAGAAGCCGCCGTCGCGCGAGTTGAAGGCCGTCATGGCCCGCGTGCCGTTGATGCCCACCAGCCAGTCGGCCTCGGAGCGGCAGCGCGCGGCATCGGCCAGCGGCAGCATCTGCTCGTCGCTGCGCAGCTTCTCGAAGCCGTCGCGGATGGCGGCCGGCGTCATGGACTGCAGCCACAGGCGGCGCACCGGCTTGTCGACCTTGCCCTTGGCGGCCTTGGGCTCGGCGTATTGCTGGATGAGCCGGAAGATCAGCTCGCCCTCGCGGCCCGCGTCGCAGGCGTTGATCAGCGCCGTCACGTCCTTGCGGCGGATCAGCTTGGTCAGCGCGTTCAGCCGGCCCTTGTTCTTGTCGATGGGGTTGAGGTCGAAATGCGGCGGGATGACGGGCAAGTTGTTGAAGCTCCACTTGCCGCGCTTGACGTCGAATTCCTCCGGCGCCGCGATCTCGACCAGGTGGCCGACGGCGGAGCTGACGACGTACTGCTCGTTCTCGAAGTGGTCGTCGTGCTTGTCGAACTTGCCCGCCACAGGGGTCAGCGCCCGGACGATGTCCTGGGCGACGCTGGGCTTCTCGGCAATGATCAGAGTCTTGCTCATCGGTCTTTCTCAAGGTCTTGCGTCGGGGCAGGGAACTCAAAATCCCCTGCCTACAATCCGGGCCTCGCGCGCACGCCTACGCACACGCGCACCCATGAAATCACCGTACCACAGCGCCGATGACGCCAAAAACCCCACGCCGCAAGATCGAAGTCCGTGATTCCGGCGTGCATGGCCGCGGTGTCTACGCCGCGGCGCCCATCGCCGCCGGCGCGCGCATCATCGAGTACACCGGCGAGCGCATCACCTGGGAAGAGGCCGTGGACCGCCACCCGCACGACCCGGCCCAGCCCAACCACACCTTCTACTTCCACCTGGACGGCGGCCTGGTCATCGACGCGCTGTACGGCGGCAACGACGCGCGCTGGATCAACCATGCCTGCGAGCCCAACTGCGAGGCCGACGAGGTCGACGGCCGCGTCTTCATCCAGGCGCTGCGCGACCTGGAGCCGGGCGAGGAGCTGTTCTACGACTACGGCCTGGTGCTGGACGAGCGCCACACGGCCAAGGTCAAGAAGCAGTTCGCCTGCTGGTGCGGCGCGCTGACCTGCCGCGGCACGATGCTGGCGCCCAAGCGTCGCTGACCCGATGGAGCGGCGCCATCTCGCCGAATGCGGCTCGACCAACACCGAGGCGCTCAACCACCTGCGTGATGGCGGCGGGCCCTTGCTGGTCTCGGCCGACCGCCAGACCGCCGGCCGCGGCCGCCTCGGGCGCGCGTGGCAGTCGGATGACGCGGCGCTGACCTTCTCCGTCGCGCTGACGCTGCCGGCCGAGCTGGATCTGGCCGGCCTGTCGCTGGCCGTCGGCTGCACGGTGGCGGACGCGCTGGACGCAGGCGCTGAGCGCATCCGCCTGAAATGGCCCAACGACTTGTTCCTGGACGGCGCCAAGCTGGGCGGCATCCTCATCGAGACGGTGCCGCTGCCCGATCAACGGCGCGGCGTCGTCATCGGCATCGGCATCAACCTGCGCCCGCTGCCGCCCGGCGTTGACCGCAGCGCCTTCGCCAGCGGCCATGCGGCGCTGCAGGCGCTGGACCCGGCCGCGACGGCCGGCGCCACGCTGGACCGCCTGGCCCCCGCGCTGCGTGCGATGCTGGCCGACTTCCAGACGCTGGGCTTCGCGCCCTGGCAGGCCGCGTTCGCGCGTCGCGACCTGGCCGCGGGCCAGCGCGTGCGTGTGGGCGAGCAGCCGGGCATCGCGCGCGGCGTCAGCCCGCGTGGTGAACTGCTGCTGGAAACCGCCGCCGGCGTCCAGACGATGAGCGGCGGCGAACTGAGCCTGAGACTGGAGAAAAGCCTGTGATGCGCGTGGTCGTGCTGGTGCTGCTGGTGGTGAACGCCCTCTTCTTCACGTGGTCGCGCGGCTGGCTGGACGCCGTCACGGGCCTGCCCGCCGAGGGCGGCCGCGAGCCGCAGCGCGTCACGGGCCAGCAGAACCCGGAGCGCATCCAGCCGCTGGCGGCCAGTGCCGTCGCGGCGCTGGCGCAGCGCAGCTGCCTGGAGCTGGGCCCGCTGGAAGGCGATGCGGCGCTGACCGCCGCCCAGGCCGCGCTGAAGGCCGCGGGCGCCGACGCCCAGGTGCGCAGCAGCGAGCAGGCCGGCCTGTGGGTGGTCGCGACGATCAAGCTCGCCGACCCCGAGTTCCGCGCCCGCAAGGAAGCCACCTACAAGCAGCTGCGCCTCAATTTCGAGCCGCTGGAGGGCCTGCCCGCCGAGCAGCCGGCTTTCGTGCTGAGCAAGCACCCGACCCAGGCCGAGGCCAATGCGGAAGCCGCCGCGATGGACAAGCGCGGCCTCAAGGGCTTGCGAGTGCTGGCGCTGAAGGCGGCGCAGTCGCGCCACACGCTGGTCATTGCGCAGGCGGACGGCCTGGTCGCCGGCAAGCTCAAGGCCAGCAAGGACCCGGCGCTGGCCGCCGGCTTCAGGGCTTGCAGCGCTGCCGCGCCAGCCGCTTCCGCGGCGTCAAGCTGAGCGCTGCCAGCAGCAGCGCCGCCAGCCAGGCGACGCTGACGGCACCCCCACCCCCGCCGCCCGACGTGGCCGGCGGCGTCACGACCGGCGCCGCGGCAACGCTGACCGTGGCCGTCTGGCTGTAGACCAGGCCGAGGTTGTCGGTCACGTCGGCGCGCACGATGAAGGTGCCGGCCGCCGTCGGTGTGATGGTGGCCGTCGCCGTGCTGGCGCCGGACGCAAAGGCGGTGACGATGCCGCCGCCGTCGACGATGGCCCAGGCGGTCGACGCCACCGTGCGCCCGCTGGTCAGGCCGCTGGCCGCGGCGGTCAGCGTCAGCGTCTGGCCGGCCGTCAGGCCGCTGACGGGCGACTGCGTGACGGTGACCGTCGCGCTGCCCAGCGCCTTGGCCGCCGTCACCGCAGCGAAGGCATCCACCATGCCGGCGCCGCAGGTGCTGGTCGTGCAATAACACTCGTCCTGCGCGGCGGCACCGGGGGCTGCGCAGGCCGGCACGCCGGCGCTGCCGCCGCTGGTCGGGAAGGCGCGCGCCGTGAGCTTGAGGATCTGCGTCGCCTCGGTCGACGTCAGGCCCGGCCGCACGGAGGCCATGAGGCCGACGATGCCGCTGACGATGGGCGCCGAGAAGCTGGTGCCCACCGAGGCATTGCTGCCGGTGTAGGCGGCATCGGCCGCGATCGGCGTCGTCGTGCCGCGGTTGGTCGTGCTGACCATCGGGTAGAGGCAGGGCTGGCCGGCGGCGATGTTGATGCAGTTGCCGCCGGGGGCCGCAATCGTCACCTCGGGGCCGATGCTGGAGAAGCCGACCTTGGTGCCGACGTGGCGCAGTGCCGCCACCGCGATGACGCCGGGGCAGTTGCCCGGCAGGCCCACGGCCTGGCCTTCGGAGTTGCCGGCCGCGACGACGACGGTGGCACCGGCCGCGTTGACCTTGGCGATGGTGTCGCGGTACAGACCGCCGGTGCCGGTCGTGCCGCAGCCGCCGCTACCGCCCAGGCTGAGGTTGAGCACCTTGGCCTTGTTGGCGTTGTCGGGCAGGCCTGGCACGGCGATGCCGGCGGCCCAGCGCATGCCGGCCATGATGTCGCTGTCGTAGCCGCCACACTTGCCGAGCACGCGCACGGGCTGGATCTTCAGGTTCCAGCCGACGCCGGCCATGCCCACGCCGTTGTTGCTGAGCGCGCCGATCAGGCCCGACACGCGCGTGCCGTGCCACGAGCTGTTGCTGATGTCGCTGCTGTCGCAGCCGCTGCCCAAGGCGCCGCCGGACACATCGGCCGAGCTGACCCAGTCGCCGGGGTCGGAGGGGTCGGCGTCATGGCCGTCGCCGTCATTGGCGATGGCCGTGGACTGGTTGCCGGGGCTGCCGTAGCCGATCATGTCGTAGCCGGCAACGAACTGACCCGTCAGGTCGGGGTGATCCATGCGCACGCCGGTGTCCAGCACGGCGACGACGACCGTGGCGACACCGGTCGTCAGGTCCCAGGCCGCTGGCGCATTGATGCTGGAGACGACCTGGCCCGGCGTGCTGCTGGGCGCCTTCAGGTACCACTGATCGATGACGCGCGCGGGGATGCCGCCGGACACCGTCTCGGGGTTCACGGCCGCGCCACCGAACAGCGGGTCATTGGGCAGCATCAGATGCTTGCGGCGCTGGTCCACGACGGCCAGTTCGACTTCCGGGTCTGCCGCCAGCCGCTGGGCGAGCTGCGCGCCCGTCATGCCGCGCGCCATGACGACATGGGTGCGCTCGTCCAGGCTCAGCCCGGCGCGCAGCGCGTGGCCGGTGCGCAGGCCCAGGCCGGTCGCGCGGGTCTGCGCGATCTCGCGTGTCTCGCCGCGCGTCGCCCGCACGTTCAGCGCCTTGGCGCGCACGCTGTCGGCCTGGGGTTTGAAGCGCACGATGACCCGGGCCTCGGGCTCAGCCTGGGACTGGGCCCATACCAGCGGTACCGGCGCGGCCAGCGCGGCGGCAACGAGAGCGGTCAGCGTCAGGCGCAAAGACTTCATGGCAAGCAGCTCATGCGGTGCAGGGCCAGCCAGTTTAGGCGTCGCCACCTGTCGCCGACAGCAACAAATGTCTCAGCCGCAGGACTTGTCAGGGGGCCAGCGGCGGCAGTGCGGCCAGGCGGCCCAGTTCGTCACGCGCCCGGTCGCGCGCCTGCGCGATGCGGGCCGTCAGCCAGCCGACGGCAAACCAGGCCGCCGGGTCGCTGGCCACGCGCGCCTGGTAGCCGTCGCGGGCGACGACGAGGTCGTTGAACTCGCCCAGGTTCTGCTGCGCTGCGGCCAGCGCCTGCAGATGGCGGGCGTAGGCCTTGCGCGGCAGCAGCGGCACGAAGAATTCGAGCGCATAGCGCTGGCGCTTCACGCGCTTGCGCAGCGCATGCACGCCGGGTTCGTCGAGTTCGTCGACCGCCTGGCCGGCGGCCGCCAGGCGCTTGTGCCAGCGGCGCAAGCGCTGGCGGGCCAGCCGCTTGAGCGTGTCCGCGGGCGGCGGCTCCGGCGGCGCCAGCGCGGCACGCCAGGCGATCCAGGCCAGCAGCAGGCGCTGCGTGTCGCCGGCACGCGCCAGCGCCGCGGGGTCGGCAGCGCTGGCGTCGGCCGGCTGAACCAGCGGCGGCGCGCCGGCCCGTGCGAGCTCGGCCGCCACACCGCTGCTCAGCACATCGCTGTCGCGCATGGTGCCCAGCGCCGCGAACAGCGCGCGCAGGCCATCGACCAGCTCTGCCGGCGGCTCGACCACCCAGCCCTGGAAAGCGCGCAGCGCGCTGCGCAGCCGCCGGATGCCGACGCGGCACTGGTGCACATGGCCGGCACGCCGCGCCGGGTCGCCTTCGGCCAGCGCGACGGTGTTGCGGGTGACCTGCGCCAGGCATTCATCCAGCACGGCGCCGAAGGCCTGGGTTGGCTCGGCGTCCTTGGCATAGCGCGGCGCCTTGGCCTTGCGCAGCGGCGCATCGGGTCGGCCGCTGGCCAGCGCATGGCCGCGCTCGGCCTTGCTGCGCGGGTCCAGGATGAGGCCGAAGCGCTGGCGCCAGCGCTCGACGAGGGCCAGCATGGCCAAGACCGAACCGGACACCAGCTCGAACTCGACCTCGCGCAGGCGCAGCACCGCGTCGCCGGCCAGCACGCGGCCTTCGTCCAGCGCGACCTCGACGACCGCGCCGCGCGTGCGCACGCGCCGCGCCAGCCGCCGCACCTGGGTCTGGAAGCGCACGCCGGCTTCGACACCGTCCTCGTGCGCCTCGGCCAGCAGCCGGCTCAGCTCGCGGCCCTGCTCGGTCTCGGCGTGGGCGGCGGGGTCGGGCGTCGCGTCGGGCCGCAGAACCTCGTGTTCAAAGCGGTCCAGCGCGCCGGGGCCGGCGGCCTTCAACGCCTGCACCCAGCGCCCGCCCTCGCGGCGCAGCCGCCAGGCCAGGCCCGCGCGGGCCAGGCGCTGGTCGGGCGTGTCGAGATAGGCGGCCGTCAGGCCCGCACGCCGCACCGTGCCGCGCCCGGCCAGCTCCGCCGCCAGCGCCGCACGCGATGCCGCCGGCACCAGGAACTTCAGCTCGATCTCGGCGTGGGCGGCTATGCCAGTCATCCCTGCACGGTACTCGCGAATGACGATCCGCGGGCCGAGCGCCGGGCCGCTCCCAAGCCGGCTCGCCTTGGGCGATGTGCTTGCGGCTCGATGCCTCAAGCATCGCCGTCCCCTCGGGGGCTGAGGCCGGACACAGTGCGCCCAGTGGGCGCGCTGTGCCTGCCGAAGGGCTGCGGCGCGAGCCGCAGCGCGGTCTGCAAGACCGATCAGACGCGCCCGCGTTCAGCAGGGCGAGACTGGGCGAGGGGCCCCATTTCAGGCGCGGTTGGCAGCCAGCGAGCGTTCCTGGTCGGCCTTGCGGTCCGCCGCCACCTTCTGCGCATGCGGGCGCTCGCCGATCAGCTTGGCATAGGACTTCCAGTCCACGCCGCCAGCGGCCAGCAGGTCCTCGCCGTAGATGATCTTGGTCGCCATGCCCACCAGCGGCAGGCTGACCCAGCCGGCGCAGTCGGCCATCGTGAACGTGTCGCCGGCCAGGTAGGGGCCGAACTTGGCCAGGCGCTTGAAGGCGGCGATGTTCTCGGGCAGCACGCGGGCGACGCGCTTCTTGGTGCCGTCGCTGACCTGGCCGCCGAAGAAGGCCTCGGCATACAGCTCGCGCACGACCAGCTCCAGGTGCAGGTCCACGTAGGTGATCAGTTCGCGCACCTTGGCGGCCTGGAAGGGGTCGGCCGGGATCAGGCGCGGCGTGTCGGGGTAGGCAGCCTCCAGGTAGTCGACGATGACCTGGCTCTCGCACAGCGAACCCTGGGGCGTCTTCAGGAAGGGCACCTTGCCCAGCGGCGAGCAGCTCAGCACCTCCTCGGCATGGGAATGCGTCTTCACGTATTCCTCGGTGAACGGGATGCCCTTTTCCAGCAGGGTCAGCTTGGTCTTGTTGTAGTAGTTCGAGAGCGGAATGCCGCAGAGCGTGATCATGGGTGTCTCCTGATTGAAGCGCGCAGTCTATGCAGGCCGCCTGACAGGCCCTGGCGCGCCGGCGACATCAGCGGTTCACCAGCACGATGCCCGCTGCGAGCGCGGCCAGTGCCGCGACCAGCCGCGGGCTGATGCCCTCGCCCAGCAGCAGCGCGCCGGCCAGCAGGCCGAACAGCGGCGTGCTGAGCGTGAACACGGCCAGCTTGGTGGCCGCGTAGTGGCGCATGAGCCAGAACCAGGCCAGGTAGCTGGCGAAGGACACGATGATGGCCTGGAAGCCGAACAAACCCAGCAGCCGCGGCGACCAGTGCAGCGGCAGCGCCTCGCCGGCAGCCACGGCGGCGGCGCACAGCGCCAGGGCCGACACGCCCAGCTGGTAGAGCAGCGTCTTCTCGGCCACGGCGGAACTGAGCTTGGTGCCACGGATGGCCAGCGTCGTGCCGCCCCACAGCACGGCGGCGGCCACGCCCAGCGCGTCGCCCCACCATTGGGTCGGGCTGTGCGGCGACGTGAAGCCTTCCGCGAACGCAAACGCCACGGCGCCAAACGCCAGCACCAGCCCGGCCCACTGCTTGCCCGACAGCTTCTCGCCATGGGCGATCCACGGCATGCCCAGCGCGACGACGAACGGCGACAGGTAGATGAACACGACCATGCGCGACGCGCTGGTGTACTGCAGGCCCACGAAGATGCAGGCGAACTCGGCCGCGAACAGCACGCCGGCCAGCACGCCGCCCCCCAGGCTGCCGTCGCGCTCGAACAGACGGATGCCGCGCGACAGCGACCACAGCCACACCAGCAGCCCGGCCACCGCCGAGCGCAGCCCCGCCTGCCACAGCGGCCCGATCTCGGTCAGCGCCGCCTTGGCGGCCACCTGGTTGATGCCCCACAACAGGCAGCACAGCAGCAGCAGCGAGACGGCGCGGGGGTCAAGGTGGGACTGGCGGGCGGGAGGCGTCATGGCCTCTATGCTGCCAGCATGTCTGAAGTGACCGTCATCGGCGGCGGCGTGATGGGCGCCGCGACCGCCTGCTTCCTGGCCCGCGACCATGGCGCGACGGTGACCGTCATCGAGCGCGACCCGTCCTATGCACGGGCGTCCAGCTCGCTGTCGCTGAGCTCCATCCGCCAGCAGTTCTCGCAGCCGGTCAACATGGCCTTGTCGCGCTGGAGCATGGCCTTCCTGCGCCGCGTCGAAGAAGAACTGGCCGTGGCCGACGACCGGCCGGCCATCGGACTCGTCGAGCCGGGCTATCTCTACCTCGCGACGCCGGCCGGCGCGGCCACGTTGCGCGCCGCGCACGCCACGCAGCGGCGCGAGGGCATGGACGTGGCGCTGCTGAGCCCGGCCGAGCTGACGCAGCGCTTCCCCTGGCTCGCGGTGGGCGATCTGGCGCTGGGCTCGCTGGGCCTGAGCGGTGAGGGCTGGTTCGACGGCCCGGCGCTGCACCGCGCCTTCCGGCGCAAGGCCATGGCCTGCGGTGTTCGCTTCGTCGCGGCCGAGGCGCTGGGCCTGGCGACCGCCGGCGACCGCGTGACCGCCGTGCACTGCACCGATGGCTCACGCCTCGGCGGCGACGCCTTTGTCATCGCGGCCGGCGCCTGGAGCGCGCCGCTCGGCCGGGCGCTGGGCATCGCGCTGCCGGTCAGCGCGAAGAAGCGCGACGTCTTCGTGCTGGAGACGCCGGCCGCCCTGCCCGGCTGCCCGCTGGTCATCGACCCCAGCGGCTTCTGGTTCCGCACCGAAGGTTCATTGATCCTGGCCGGCGGTCCGCCGCGCGACGACGACCCCGACGACGTGCCGCTGGACCGGATCGACCACGGCCTGTTCGACGAGTTGCTGTGGCCCACGCTCGCCGCCCGCGTGCCGGCGCTGGAGGCGCTGCGCGTGCGCTCGGCCTGGGCCGGCTACTACGAGATGAATGCCTTCGACCACAACGGCCTCGCGGGCCGCCTGCCGGGCTGGGCCAACGCCTTCACGGCCTGCGGCTTCTCGGGCCACGGCATGCAGCAGTCGCCGGCCGTGGGCCATGCGATGGCGCGGCTGATCGCGGGGCTGGACGCGCCGCTGATCGCCGCGCTGACGCCGCAGCGGCTGCTGGACGGCCGGCCTCTGATCGAGGCCAACGTCATCTAGCGACTCAGCGGTTGCGCACGCGCTTCTTGGCCGGCGGCTGGGTCAGCACATAGCGCGTCGCCGTCAACCGGTCCGACACGGCACTGGTCTTGTTGTCCACATAGCCCCAGTTGCGCATGGCCAGGCGCACCTCGGCATCCGACGGGCTGGCCTCCGGGCCCTTGGGGTGCACGACCCAGACCGTCTTACAGATCATGTCGGCATGGAACTCGGCCATGCGCGGCAGCTCGGACGGGTTGCTCAGCACGGCCACCAGCATGCGCGCCTCGCGCACATTGGTCGTGATGCCGCCGGCCAGCGCCTCGGCCAGCGCCGGGTCCAGCGGGCCGACCGTGGGGCCGATCAGCAGCGCCGGGTTCTCGGCGCTGACGCCCAGCTTGGCGGCCAGAGTGGGCGGCGGCGTCTGCAGCTTCTTCAACCACTTGGCAGCTTCCTTCTCGCCCAGCACCAGCGCGACGGCCTCGTCGCCGATCTCGAAGCGCAGGTCCTCGCCGTCCACGCGCAGGTTCTGCAGCGCGGCGATCTCCCACTTGCGCTTGATCTCGCCACGCAGCACGACGGTGGTCGATTCGAGCAGGGCCGTGACCTCCGCGGTCTCGGTGCCCACGCGGGCGGTGCAAATGGCTTCACGTCCCATACGGGCCTCTAGGTGTTCTTGGATAGACGCATTGTCAGGCCCCAGGCCAGGGCGCCGGCCAGTGCGCCGCACAGATGGGCCAGGGGGGCGACGGGGAAGTCGAAGCCGGGTGTGGCGCGCAGCACGGGGCCTAGCGGTTGCTCAAGCGCGAGCTTGATGACGAGGCCGATGGCGACGGCCGCACCGATGGCACGCTGCCGGCCGCCGCGCACGCACAGCGTCAGCGCCGCGACCGCGACAAGCGCGTGCAGCACGCCGGACAGGCCCGCATAGCGCAGCAGCTCGGGGCGCAGCAGCAGGCCCAGCTGCGTCAGCGGCAGCGCGATCAGGCCGGCCAGGGCTTCGCGCCGGCCCAGCGCCGCACGCCAGCCCAGCAGCGCGATGACGGCGCAGCCGGCCAGGTTGGCGGCCAGGTGCAGGGGCGTCCAGTGGACAAAGGCGGCGGTGACGGCGCGCCAGGGCTGCGACGCGACCAGCCCGGGCTGCCAGTCCAGCGTCTCACGCGGCAGCGGCCAGGCCAGCAGGGACAGCACCGCGAACGCGGCGCACAGGCTCAGCCAAACACGGCTTGCCATAGCGCGCGCACGGCGTCTCGGTGCGCGGCCAGCGGCGCGGCGGCCTCGGCGTCCAGCGCGGTGGACTGCTCGTCCAGCCTCGCCTTGTGCTGCACGCGGCGCAGCTCGCGGTAGGCGTTGGCGGCATGCACGCCCACGCCGGCGGGCAACAGGCCGGCGGCCTCGGCCCGCTGCAGCAGCGCGATGTTGCCGGCGTTGTCCAGCAGCTCCGGGTGCACCGCGCCCTGCGCCAGCACCAGCGTCTGCAGCGCGAACTCCGCGTCCATCATGCCGCCCTCGCTGTGCTTGACGTCGAACAGGCCGTCACGCACCGGCCGCGACGCGCGCACCTTCTCGCGCATGGCCTGCACTTCGGTCTTCAGCGCCTGGGCGTCGCGCGGCGCCGTCAGCACCTGGCGGCGCACGCCTTCGCAGCGTTCGGCGAGGTCGGCATTGCCGGCGCAGAAGCGCGCCCGCGTGATGGCCTGGTGCTCCCAGGTCCACGCGGTGTTGCTGCCGCGACCGGTCTGGTAGGCCTCGAAGTGGCTCAGCGACGTGACCAGCAACCCGGAGTTGCCGTTGGGCCGCAGCGCCGTGTCGATGTCGAACAGCTCGCCGGCCGCGGTGCGCAGCGTCAGCCAGGTGATGAGGCGGCGCACGAAGGCGCCGTAGATCTCGCTGGCGTTCTCGTCGTCGTCGTCGAAGACGAACACCACGTCCAGGTCGCCGCCGTAGCCCAGCTCCTTGCCGCCCAGCTTGCCGTAGGCGATGACGGCCAGGCGCGGCTGCTCGCGGTGGCGCGGCTTGTAGCGATCCCAGGCCCATTGGATGGCGATCTGCAGCACCGCGTCGGCCAGCAGCGACAAGTCGTCGGCCACCTGCTCGACGGTGATGCGGCCTTCGACGTCGCGCACCAGCGTGCGGAACACCTCGGCATGGTGGGCGCGGCGCAGCGTGTCCAGCAGCGCCTCTTCATCGGCCTCGCCGCTGCGCGCCCAGCCCTGTTCACGGTCCAGCAGGTCGGCGATGAAGGCCTCGCGGTCGAAGCGCGCGGTCAGCAGCAGCGGGTCGGCCAGCTCGTCGATGACGCCCGGGTGCTGCATCAGGTAGCGCATGGGCCAGCGCGCCAGGCCCAGCAGGCGCAGCAGCCGCTGCTGCACGGCCGGGCGTTCGACCAGCAGCGCCAGGTAGCTCTCGCGGCGCAGCAGCGGGCCGACCCAGTCGACGAAACGCAGCGCAGCGTCCAGCGAGCATTCGTCGGCCGCCACGGCCTGGGCCGCGCGCTGGAACAGCTTGGCCAGGCGCTGCCGCGATTCCTCGCGCAGGCCTTGCACGCGCGGGCTGTCGGCCAGCGCGCGCACGGCGGTGGCCAGCGGCGCGGGCAGGCCGTTGAGGAAGTCTTCGCCGTCCACGGCCGGCTTGGGGCCGCCGCACTGGCCGCCCTTGCAGCCACCGGGCGACCTGCCGCCTTCGTGCAGCAAGGCATCGAACTCGGTCGCGACCAGCTCGCGCACCTCGCCGAGCTGTTCGAACAGCTCGCACGCCTCGCGGCTGCAGGTCAGCCCCAGGGACGCGGCGATCCAGGCCAGGTCGGCATCGCCCTGCGGCAGGCAATGCGTCTGCTGGTCGTCCAGGAACTGGATGCGGTGCTCCACGCGGCGCAGGAAGACGTAGGCGTCGCTGAGCTTCGCCGCCGTCTCAGCCTTCATCAGCCCGCCGGCGGCCAGCTGCGCCAGCGCCTTGACGGTGGAGCGGGTGCGGATCTCCGGGAACTGGCCGCCGCGCACCACCTGCAGCAGCTGCACGATGAACTCGATCTCGCGGATGCCGCCGCGCGACAGCTTGACGTCGTTGGCGCGCTCGGGGCGGCCGGCGGCGCGCGCCTTGGCCTCGCTGCGGATCTTGCCGTGCAGCTGGCGCAGACCTTCGAAGACGCCGTAGTCCAGGTAGCGGCGATAGACGAAGGGCGTGACCAGGTTGCGCAGTGCCAGCGTGCGCGCGTCACCCGGCGCGCCCATGCCGGACAGCGGCGCGACGACGCGGCTCTTCAGCCAGGCAAAACGCTCCCACTCGCGGCCTTGCACGAGGAAATACTCCTCCAGCATCGCCAGGCTGACGACCGGCGGGCCGCTCTTGCCGTTGGGGCGCAGCGCCAAATCGACGCGGAAGACCTGGCCGTCGTCGGTGACGTCACCGATCAGCGCGTACAGCCGCTTGGCCACCGACGAGAAATACTCGTGCGCGCTGACCGGCTTGGCACCGTGCGTGGCGCCGTCGTCCTCGTAGACATAGATCAGATCGATGTCCGACGACACGTTCAGCTCGCGCGCGCCCAGCTTGCCCATGCCCAGCACCCAGAAGGCGATGTCCTGGCCGTCGGCGTTGACGGGTTCACCGTGGATGGCGTCCAGCTCCGTGCGGGCGGCGGTCAGCGCCAGGTCCAGCGTGACCTCGGCCAGGTGCGTCATCGCCAGCGTGACATCTGCCACGGTGGCGCCCTGTTCGATGTCCAGCACGGCCAGGCGTTCCAGCACCAGGTGGCGGGCCACGCGCAACGCGCTGGCCAGCGGCCGGTCCGTGGACAAAGTCGCGATCAGCGCCGCGATGACGGCCCGGTCGGGCAGGCCCGGTTGAAGCAGCGGCAACTCGGCCGCATAACGGCGGCGCACCCGCTGTACATAGCGGCTGTGTTCAGCAACGACGGGAAACAGTTGGCTCATGACCCTGTGCTAGATTGCCTGCCGGCCGGTTCTTCTCCACGTGCCCCAAGACAACGTGTCTGACTTCTTCTCGGCCGCCCTCCACCACTGCTCGCGCGTTGCCGGCTGGCCTATGCGCCTGTGCTGGACCGCTTTGCGCTGGGCGCTGCTGGTCCTGGCCCTGCTGTGGGCTCTGGGGGTGGCGGCTTGGGCGGTATTGCACTGGGCCATTCTCCCGCACGCCAATGACTGGCGCCCCTGGCTGGAAAAGGAAGCCTCAAAGGCTTTGGGGGTAGAACTGCGCATCGGCCGCATCACGGTCGAGTCCGGGGGCTGGATGCCGCGCATGGAGCTGGGCGACGTGCGCGTGCTGGACGCCGCCGGCCGCCCGGCGCTGCAGCTGCCGCGCATCGCGGCCGTGCTGTCGGCCCATTCCCTCGTCGTGCTGCAGCCGCGCTTCTCGCAGCTGCTGGTGGACGCGCCGGAGCTGACCATACGCCGCGACGCCCAGGGTCGCATCTTCATCGGCGGCATGGGCCTGGACGACGCCGAGCGCACCGACACCGGCACCACCGAGGCCGGGCTGGACTGGCTGTTCAGCCAGCCGGAGCTCGCCATCGTGCACGGCCGCGTGCGCTGGGTGGACGAAAAACGCGCCGACGCGCGGCCGCTGGAGCTGACCGAGCTGAACTTCATCATGCGCAACGGCCTGCGCCGCCACCAGCTGCGGCTGGACGCGACGCCGCCGGCCGACTGGGGCCAGCGCTTCAGCGTGCGCGGGCAATTCCGCCAGTCCCTGCTGAAGCGGCCAGGCGAGTTCCAGCACTGGAGCGGCCAGGTCTACGCCGAGCTGCCGCGCGCCGACCTGAGCCAGCTGCGCCGCCATGTCGACCTGCCCTTCCAGCTCAGCGAAGGCGACGGCGCCGTGCGCGCCTGGGCCGACGTCAAGGAAGGCCAGCCAACGGCCGCGACGCTGGATCTTGCGCTGCGCTCGGTGCGGCTGAAGCTGCTGGACGCCGCGCCGGAGCTGGACCTGGACCACATCGAGGGCCGATTGGACCTGGCGCGTGCCAAGGACAGGCTCAGCGTGCAGGCCCGCCAGCTCGGCTTCGTCAGCGGCGACGGCGTCGTCTGGCCACGCTCGGACTGGGGGGTGAGCCTGCAGCTAGGCGCCAACGACGCGGTGCAGGGCGGCGAGGTCAACGCGCAGCGGCTGGACTTCGCGCTGATGGCGCAGATCGCTCAGCGCCTGCCGCTGGGCGAGCGCGCGCACCAGCTGCTGACCGAACTGGCGCCGCAGGGCGTGCTGAGCGCGCTGTCCGGCCAGTGGCAGGGCGCGCTGGACGCGCCGCGCAGCTACCGCGTCAAGGCCCAGCTGGATGGCCTGGCGATCGCTGCCAAGGACAGCGCGCAGGAAGGCCATCTGGGCCGGCCGGGCCTACGCGGCGCCAGCCTGACGCTCGATGCCAGCGAGCTCGGCGGCTCGGCCAAACTGACCGTGCACGACGGCGAGGTCGAGCTGCCAGGCCTGTTCGAGGAGTCGCGGCTGCCCATCACCCGGCTGGCCACGCAGCTGAGCTGGCGGCTGCCGCCGGCGGGCGGCAAGACGCCGGGCGACGTGGAGCTGAAGCTGCGCGAGCTGCAGCTGCAGACGCCCGACCTGAGCGGCGAGTTCGACGTCACCTGGCGGCGCCAGGCCGGCGCGACGACGCCGGGCTTCCTGGACCTCAGCGGCCGCGCGCAGCGCGTCGACGCCACGCGCGTGGCGCGCTACATCCCGCTGCGCCTGCCGGCCACGCGCAGCTATGTGTCGCGCGCCGTGCTGGGGGGCGAGGCGCGCAACGTCAGCGTGCGCATCAAGGGCGAGCTGAGCGACTTCCCGTTCGACGCGCCGCGCGCCAACGGCATCTTCCGCGTCGCGACGCATGCGCAAGGCGTCACGCTGGCCTATGTGCCGCCCAGCGACAACGGCCCCAACTGGCCGGCTTTTGAAGGCGTGGACGCCGAACTGATCTTCGAGCGCGCCGGCATGCAGATCAAGGACGGTCGCGCCAAGGTGCTGGGCTACGAGTTGAGCGGCGTCAACGGCGGCATCAAGGACTTGCACCACGGCCGCACGCTGACGCTGGACGGCGCAGGCCGCGGCATGGGCGCCGACCTGCTGCACTTCGTGCGCGCGTCGCCGCTGGACGACTGGCTGGGCCATGCGCTGAGCACGACGACGGCCCTGGGGCCGGTGGCGCTGAAGCTGGGCATCAGCATCCCGCTGGAAGACGTCAGCCAGACGACGCTCAAGGGCCAGCTGCAGCTGGGCGGCGTGGACCTGAAGCTGCGGCCCGAGCTGCCGGCGCTGGCCACCGTGCGTGGCCGCGTGGACTTCGACCGCAAGGGCTTGCAGCTGGCCGGCATGACGGCACGCCTGCTCGGCGGCGACGCCGGCATCGAGGGTGGCAGCTTGGCCGGCGGCGGCCTGCGCTTCGCCGTGCAAGGCCAGGCCACGGCCGACGGCCTGCGCCGCGCGACCGAGCTGGGCGCCGTCACGCGGCTGGCCCAGGCCGCCAGCGGCCAGACGCCCTACCGCTTCCAGCTCGCGGTCAGCAAGGAGGGGCAGAGCGAGCTCAGCGTGACCAGCTCGCTGCAAGGCCTGGCGCTGGACCTGCCCGCGCCAGCGCGCAAGGAGGCCGACGCCACGCTGCCGCTGCGCCTGCTGATGACGCCCACCGGCACCGGCCGCGACGAGCTGCGCCTGGAAGTGGGCACGGCCGCGATGCCGCTGCTGCAGGCCCAGTTGCAGCGCGATGTGTCCGGCGCCAGCTCGCAGGTGCTGCGCGGCGCGCTGGCCGTGCAGGACAAGCTGCCCGCGCTGCCGGCCTCGGGCGTGCTGCTGCAGGTCAATGTCGCCAGCCTGGACCTGGACGCCTGGCAGCAGCGCCTGGGCGCGCTGGCGGGTGGCAATGGCGCGCCGGGCAACGGCACGCCAGCGGAGGGCGACGACCTGGGCCTGCTGCCCAGCCAGATCGGGCTGCGCAGCCAGGCGCTGAAGGTGGGCGGCCGCCAGCTCGGCCGCGTGACGGCGGTGGTTGCGCGCGACGGCGCGAACTGGCGCATCAACCTTGACTCCGAACAGATCACGGGCCGCATCGAGCTCAAGGGCGTCAAGGGCGGGCAGATCGACGCGGTGCAGGCGCGCCTCGTGCGGCTGTCGCTGCCGCGCCAGGAGGTCGACTCCGTCACCGACCTCATCGACCCCGGCAAGCCGAGCGCCAGCAGCAGCCCGCTGCCGTCGCTGGACATCGAGGTCGACGACTTCGAGCTGCGCGGCAAGCGCCTGGGGCGGCTGGAGGTGCTGGCCCAGGCGCCGGCGGCGTCGCGCGACTGGAAGCTGGACAAGCTGCAGATCCAGTCGCCCGACGCGACGCTGCACGCCAGCGGACGCTGGGGCGACACCAGCGGCCGCCGCCGCACGCTGCTGGACTGGAAGCTGGACATCGCCGACGCCGGCAAGCTGCTGGAACGCCTGGGCCAGGGCCAGAAGGACAGCCCCGTGCTGCGCGGCGGCAAGGGTGTGCTGGCCGGCCAGGTCGGCTGGGACGGCTCGCCGCTGGCGCCGCACTACGCCAGCATGGCCGGCGCGCTGAACATCCAGCTCGACACCGGCACCTTCATGAAGGCCGAACCCGGCGTCGGCCGGCTGCTGGGCGTGCTCAGCCTGCAGTCGCTGCCGCGCCGGCTGCTGCTGGACTTCCGCGACGTGTTCGCCGAGGGCTTCACCTTCGACGGCGTGACCGGCGACGTGAAGATCGCCGCCGGCGTGGCGCGCAGCGACAACATCCGCATCCGCGGCCTGCAGGCGGCCGTGCTGGTGGACGGCAGCACCGACCTGGCGGCCGAGACGCAGAAGCTGCGCGTGGTGGTCGTGCCCGAGGTGTCAGCCGGCGGCGCGTCGCTGGCCTACGCGGCCATCAACCCGGCCATCGCGCTGGGCGCCTTCCTGGCCCAGCTCATCCTGAGCCGCCCGGTGGCCGCGGCGAGCACGCGCGAGTTCCACATCACCGGCACCTGGGACGACCCCAAGGTGGAGAAGGTCGACGGGCCGGCCGCCAAGGCGGCCAGCGCACCCTAGCGCGCCGACCGCGCCGTCCTGAACGTGACCGACCAGCGCAGCGCATCCACCGGCGCGACGCTGTGCTGCCAGCCCCAGCGCGCCTCGCCGCGCAGCGCGTAGATGGACCGCGGCTCGGCGCGCAACCTGACGATGTCTTCGCGCCGCGGCTGCTGCGGCGGATAGGGCCGAAAGCGCAGCAGCGCATCGCTGCCCAGCGACACGCCGAAGACGTCCTCGAAGTCCGGCACGTCGCGGTGCCAGCCCAGCGGCGTGCCGGGCGCGTACTCGGCCACCAGCACATGCACCAGGCCATCCGGCGCCACGCCGGCCCAGCGCGCGACACGTTCGCGCAGCGGATGCAATTCCTCGACCAGCGCCGCGGACGGCAGCAAGGCGTTGCTGTCGTCATCGAACTGCCCGCCATAGCTGACGACGCGGCGGCGCGCCACGTAGCCCTTGTAGCTGGCCTGCTGCAGCGGCAGCTGCCTGATCAGCGCGATCAGCGCGGCTTCGTCGGCCACGGACAGCCAACCCGTCTCGTAGCGCAGCCCCGCTGGCAGCGCCCCCGGCGACGGCGGCAGGTCATCGAACAGTCCGGCCTGGTTCATGCCACGCAGTTCAGGCCGGCGCGTAGGCCTTCAAGTCGGCGGCCGTGACGCGGGCCTCGGCGCGCACCCAGTCGGCAAAGCGCCGCACCACCGGCAGCGCCGCCGCGTCCTCGCGCACGACCAGCAGGTTGGCACGCGGCGACGGCAGCAGCAGCTCGTGCGCCTGCACCAGCGTGCCCGCGCGCAGCCGCGGCAGCGCCAGCGACAACCGCGTGACGGCGACACCCAGGCCCGCCTCGGCCGCGTCCAGCGTCAGGCCGGCATCGTTGAAGGCCGGGCCCTCCGGCGCCGCCGTCGCGCCGGCCGCGGCCAGCCACAACGGCGCGTCGCCCGTCACATGGCTGAGCAGGCGCGCGGCCGGCCAGCGCGCGGCGTCGCGGCCCAGCTCGGCCGCCACCGTGGGCGCGGCCACGGCCAGCAGCCGGTCGTCGAACAGCCGCTCGCCGCCGTCCTCGGGCCGGCCGTGGCGCAGCGCGACCAGCGCCACGCGCGGCGGCGGCCGCACCAGCGCGTAGTCGGTCTGCACGATGAGGCGCACCGTGGGCGCCTGCGCGATGAAGCGGCTCAGCCGCGGCAGCAACCACGCCCGAGCCAGCGAGCCCAGCGTCGCGACCTGCAACGTCGTGCGCACATCGGCCGGCTCGGGGTAGACGGCCTCGTGCAGCGCCGCCAGCGGCCCGCCCAGCCGCGCCAGCAGCTCCTGGCCCTCGGCCGTCAGCCGCATCGCGTTGCCGACGCGCTCGAACAGCGTCTGGCCGCACCAGTCCTCCAGCTGGCGCACCTGGCGGCTGATGGCGCCGGGCGTCAGGTGCAGCTCCCGGGCGGCACGGCTGAAGTTGCCCAGCCGCGCGGCCGCCTCGAAGGCTTGCAGGGAGAACAGCGGCGGCAGGCGGTCGCGGGTGGGCATGTGAGAAAAACGCAAAGCAGGTGTGCGAAGGCCTCGCTGGCGCGCCTGGCGCGCGGGGCCGACAGTGGCGCGACGTTACCGGAGAGCTGGATCCCCATGCCCACACAAGCCATCGTCATCGAGCAGTTCGGCGGCCCTGAGGTGCTGAGCCCGCGCGAGCTGCCGCCGCCCGCCGCCGCGGCCGGCCAGGCCGTCGTGCGCCTCGCGTTCGCCGGCGTCAACTTCGTCGACCTGTACCAGCGCGAGGGCCGCTACCCCGGCATCTCGCTGCCCTGGCGGCTGGGGCTGGAGGGCGCGGGCGAGATCGTCGACATCGCGCCCGGCCAGGGCTTCGCCGTCGGCGCGCGCGTCGCGTTCACGACCGGCGTGCAGGGCGCCTATGCGACGCACCTGGCCGTGCCCGTCGACCACCTCGTGCCGGTGCCCGACGCGCTGCCGCTGCGCGACGCCGCCGCGGCGCTGGAGCAGGGGCTGACGGCGGCGATGCTGCTGGACGACGTCGCGCGCCTGCCGCCGGGTGAGCCGGTGCTGGTGCATGCCGCGGCCGGCGGCGTGGGCGGCTGGCTGGTGCAGTGGCTGGTGGCGCGCGGGCACAAGGTGTTCGGCACCGTGTCCAGCGCGGCCAAGGCCGACTGGCTGCGCACGGTGGGCGCCACGCCGCTGCTGGCCGACAGCGACTGGGCCGCGGCCGCGCGCGGCGTGGCGGTCGTCTTCGACTCGGTCGGCCGCACGACGTTGGCCGGCAGCCTGGATACGCTGCGCGTGGGCGGCCACCTGGTGCTGTTCGGCGCGGCGAGCGGACAGCCCGAGCCCGTGGACGTGCTGGCGCTGCAGAAGAAGAGCCTGACGCTGACGCGGCCCGTGCTGCCGCATTTCCTGCCCGACGCCGGCAAGCGCCGCGCGCGCGCCGCCACCGTGTTCGACGCGCTGCTGAGCGGTGCGGTGCAGCTGCGCATCCACGCCGAGTTCCCGCTGGCCGACGCGGCCCGCGCCCATGCGCTGCTCGCGTCACGCACGACGCAGGGCAAGCTCCTCCTCCAACCTTGAACGCCATGAACACCTTGAATGACCGCCTCGCCGAGCTGGGCCACACGCTGCCGGCGCTGGCCGCACCGGCCGCCAACTACCTGCACCACCGCGAGGGCGATGGCCTGCTGGTCATCGCCGGCCAGATCGGCACGCCGGGGCTTGGGGCCGGCCTCGATGCCGACGCGGCGCGCGTCGAAGCCGAGGTCGCCGCACTCAAGCTGCTGGCCGTGCTGAATGAAGCCGTGGGCGGCGACCTGGGCCGCGTGCGCCAGGTGCTGCGCCTGGGCGTGTTCATCGCCGCCGCGCCGGGCTTCACGGCGCACAGCACGGTGGCCGACGGCGCGTCGGACCTCGTCGTGGCCGCGCTGGGCGAGCGCGGCCGGCATGCGCGCGCCGCCATCGGCGTGGCCAGCCTGCCGGCCGGCGCGGCGGTGGAGGTGGACGCCCTCGTGCAGGTGGCGCCGTGATCACCGCCGCGCAGGTGGCCGCCGGCCGCGCGGCCACGCCGGGCTGGGGCGAGTCGCTGCTGCTGAACCATGCGGGCGCGTCCGTGATGTCCGCCGCGGTGCTCGCCGCGTTGCAGGGCCACCTCGCGCTCGAAGGCCGTGTCGGGCCCATGGACGCCGCCGATGCCGCTGCACCACGCCTGCAGCAACTGCGCGCCAGCGCGGCCCGGCTGCTGAATGCCGGCAGCGACGAGGTGGCGGTGCTGGGCAGCGGCTCGGCGGCCTTTGGCGCGGTGTGGTCGGCCTTCACGCACACGGCGCCACTGCGCGCGGGCGACCGCATCCTCGTCGGCCGCCAGGAATGGGGCGGCAACCTCGCGACCTATGAGCGTGCCGCCGCGCGGGCCGGGGCGACGGTGGAGGTGCTGCCCAGCCGCGCGGACGGCAGTGTCGACGTGGAGGCCAGCGCGGCGCTGATGGACGCTCGCGTGCGCTGGCTGTCGCTGACCTGGCTGCCAGCCAATGGCGGCCTCATCAACGACGCCGCGGCGCTGGGGCGGCTGGCGCGCGCGGCCGGCGTGCCCTACCTGATCGATGCCGGCCAGGCGCTGGGCCAGCTGCCGGTGGACGTGCAAGCGCTGGGCTGCGACGTGCTGAAGGGCGCCGGCCGCAAGCACCTGCGCGGGCCGCGCGGCACAGCGTTGCTGTATGTGCGGCGCGGCTTCCTGGAGCGGCTGGAGCCGCCCTGGGTGGATGTGCAGTCCGCGCCGTGGCAGGCCGGCCTGCGCGACGACGCGCGGCGCTTCGAGACCTCGGAGCAGCCGGTGGCCCTGCAACTGGCCTTGGGCGTGGCGCTGGCGGAGGCGCTGGCACTCGGCGTCGACCGCATCGCCGCTCGCGTGCAGGCGCTTGCCGCGCTGCTGCGCGAGCGGCTGAGCACCCTGCCCGGCGTGCAGGTGCGCGACCTCGGCACCGGGCCGCGCTCGGGGCTGGTCAGCTTCACGGTCGATGGCGAGGCCGCCGGTGACGTGAAGGCACGGCTGGCGGCGCAAGGCGTCCGCGTGGGCGCCAATGGTCCGGCCTACACGCCGCGGGACATGCAGGCCCGCGGCCTGGCCGGCGTCGTGCGCGCGTCGCTGTCATGGTTGAACGACGAGGCCGACGTCGACCGACTCGTCACAGCGCTAGCATCCGGCGCATGAAGATCGCTGCCTGCCAAATGGTCTCCGGCCCCGACCTGGGCGCCAACCTCCTCGCCGCGCGCCGCCTGCTCGAATCGGCCGCCGCTCAAGGCGCCCACCTCGCCGCGCTGCCAGAGTACTTCTGCCTGATGGGCCACCAGGACAGCGACAAGCTGGCCTATGCCGAGACGCCGGGCCAGGGGCCCATCCAGGCCATGCTGGCGCGCGCGGCCCGCGAGCTCAAGCTGTGGATCATCGGCGGCACGCTGCCGATGAAGGCCGAGACGCCCGACCGCGTGCGCAACACGACGCTGGTGTTCTCGCCCACCGGCGACTGCGTGGCCCGCTACGACAAGATCCACCTGTTCGCCTACGACAACGGCCGTGAAAGCTACGACGAGGCGCGCGTGCTGGAGGCCGGCAGCCAGCCCACCCGTTTCGACGCCGAAGGCGTGCGCACGGGCCTGTCGGTCTGCTACGACCTGCGCTTCCCCGAGCTGTACCGCAGCTACAACCCCTGCGAGCTGATCGCCGTGCCCGCCGCGTTCACCTACACGACCGGCCAGGCGCACTGGGAGCTGCTGCTGCGCGCCCGCGCGGTGGAGAACCAGTGCTACGTCATCGCGCCGGCCCAGGGCGGCAGGCACGAGAACGGCCGCCGCACCTGGGGCCACAGCATGATCGTGGACCCCTGGGGCGAGGTGCTGGGCGTGCTGCCCGAGGGCGAGGGCGTCGTCTGCGCCGACATCGACCCGGCGCGGCTGGCCCAGGTGCGCCAGCAGCTGCCCGCGCTGGGGCACCGACGCCTGGGTTGACCCCAGGTCAGTGACTTTGGGCTCGGCAGGGGGCGGCTCTTAGACTCGCCGGCTTCAGTCATTCCCTGCACTGCCATGAGACTCAAACTCGCAGGCGCCGCACTGGCGCTGGCCCTGGCTTTCCCCACATGCCAGGCGCAGGCTGCTGCCGGCGCGCCGCTCGGCCCAGTGACTCAGCCGCTGTGGCTGCGCCAGTCCAGCATGTCCCCGGACGGCCGGCAGATCGCCTTCACCTTCCAGGGCAACCTCTACCTCGTGCCCGCCGCGGGCGGCACGGCGCGGCTGCTGGTGGCCAGCGGCCACCACAGCTCGGCGCCCGTGTGGTCGCCCGACGGCAAGCTGCTGGCCTATGCGGCCAATGTCTACGGCAACGACGACGTCTTCCTGGTCGCCGCCGACGGCGGCCCGTCGCGCCGCTTGACCACGCACTCCGCCGGCGAGCTGCCCATCGCCTTCACGCCGGACGGCAAGTCGGTGCTGTTCTCGGCCCAGCGCCAGGACACGCGCACCAGCCTGGCCTTCCCGTCGCCGGCCCTGGGTGAGCTCTACAAGGTCGGCATAGCCGGCGGCAAGCGGCCCGAGCAGGTCTTCAGCGAACCGGCGCTGGCCGGCCGCTACAACAAGGCCGGCACGCAGCTCGTCTACGAGGACTGGAAGGGCTATGAGAACGCCTTCCGCAAGCACCATGTCTCGCCGGTGGCGCGCGACATCTGGCTGTGGGACGCCAAGACCGGCCAGCACCGCAAGCTGACCAGCAGCGGCGGCGAGAACCGCAACCCGGTCTGGTCGGCCGACGAGACGGCCATCTACTACCTCAGCGAGAAGAGCGGCTCCTTCAACGTCTGGAAGATGCCCGTCAACCAGCCCGAGGCGGCGCGCCAGATCACCCAGTTCACGAAGAACCCGGTGCGCTTCCTGTCGGCCGCGGCCGACGGCACGCTGGCCTTCGGCTACGAGGGCGAGATCTACACGCTGGCCGGCGACGGCGCCACGCCGCAGAAGCTCGGCGTCAGCATCGCTGCCGATGCGCTGGTGCCCAAAGTCGAGAACCTCAAGCTCTCCGACGGCGCCACCGACATGGCGGTCAGCCCGGACGGCAGCGAGGTGGCGCTGGTCGTGCGCGGCCAGGTGTTCGTCGCGTCCGCCGAGTTCGGCAACACGCGCCGCATCACCGAAGGGCCGGGCCAGAAGCGTTCGGTCAGCTTCAGCCCCGACGGCCGCAAGCTGCTGTACGCCTGCGAGCAGAACGGCCAGTGGAGCCTGTGCGAGGCGGCCCTCCAGGGCGACAAGAAGGCGGTGCCCAGCTTCTTCAACGCACCGCGCGTGAGCACCAAGGTCCTGCTGAAGAACGAGCACCAGAACTTCCAGCCGCGCTACTCGCCCGACGGCAAGCAGGTGGCCTACCTGCGCGACCGCGCGGCGCTGCACGTGCTGGACATCGCCAGCGGCAAGACCCGCGAGGTGCTGTCCAGCGAGTTCAACTACTCCTACGAGGACGGCGACCAGTGGTTCGACTGGGCGCCCGACGGCAAGCGCCTGATCGTGCAGTTCGTCGACCGCAACCGCTGGAGCAGCGAGGTGGGCGTGGTGCCGGCCGACGGCAGCGGCAAGCTGGTCAACCTGAGCAACAGCGGCTACGAGGACCTGCGGCCGATGTTCGCGCGCCAGGGCCAGATGGCGATCTGGCTCAGCGACAGCCACGGCCTGCATGGCAACGGCGGCGGCGCACGCACCGACGCCGATGTGTACGGCATGTTCCTGACCCGCGCCGCCTTCGACCGCTACCAGCTCGACAAGGCCGAGTACGCGCAGCTGAAGAAGCGCGAGGAGGACGAGAAGAAGGACGCGGCGAAGAAGGACGACAAGAAGGAAGAAAAGAAAGACGGCGACAAGAAGGACGCCGACAAGAAGGACGAGAAGAAGGACGACAAGAAGCCCGAGGAGCCGGCCAAGCCGGTCGTCATCGAGATGGCCGGCCTGGAGAACCGCATCGCGCGGCTGACGCAGACCTCGGGGGACATCAAGGACTTCGCCCTGACGCCCGACGGCGAGCAGCTGTTCTACGTCGTCAAGGCCGGCGAGGGCTATGAGGTCTGGCAGGCCCGGCTGCGCGACAAGGAAAGCCGCCGCGTGGCGTCCCTGCCGGCTGGCCGCGGCAGCGACGTCGGCATCGCGCTGGACGCCAAGGGCGCCACCGGCTTCGTGATGGCGGCCGGGCGGGTGCAGAAGTTCAAGGTGCCCGGCGACGACGGCAAGGGCGACGTGAAGGCCGAGCCGCTGAAGTTCAGCGCCGAGCTGCGCATCGACCACGCGGCCGAACGGGCGCAGATGTTCGACCACGCCTGGCGCCAGACGCAGGAAAAGCTCTACGTGTCCGACATGGGCGGCGTGGACTGGGCCTACTACCGCAAGGTCTACGAGCGCCAGCTGCCCTTCGTGGCCGACGGCGTGGACTTCGCCGAGCTGCTCAGCGAGATGCTGGGCGAGCTCAATGTCTCGCACACCGGCAGCAGCTACCGCCCCAGCCCGCGCGGCGACGCGACGGCCGCGCTGGGCGTCTTCTACGACCCGGCCCACCAGGGCGCGGGCGTCAAGGTCGGCGAGGTCATCGAGGGCGGCCCGCTGGACACGGCGCTGAGCAAGCTG
Organism: Roseateles sp. P1_C6; assembly: GCF_056406315.1. NCBI lineage: Bacteria > Pseudomonadati > Pseudomonadota > Betaproteobacteria > Burkholderiales > Sphaerotilaceae > Roseateles > Roseateles sp. P1_C6. The sequence goes on along the minus strand of NZ_JBFUAK010000006.1, from coordinate 319,772 downwards.
AAAGCCGGCATGGTCATCGAGTCCATCGACGGCGAGGCCATCGCGGCAGGCGCCGAGTTCGACTCGCTGCTGAACCTGAAGGCCGGCAAGCAAGTCGTGCTGGAGGTGCTGGATCCGGCCACGGGCAAGCGCTTCGAGGAGACGGCCAAGGCCATCAGCATCGGCGCCGAGCGCGAGCTGCTCTACAAACGCTGGGTGCGCCAGCAGCGCGCGCTGGTGGACAAGCTGTCCGGCGGCCGCCTGGGCTATGTGCACGTGCGCGGCATGAACGATGCGAGCTTCCGCCAGACCTACGCCGACGCGCTGGGCCGCGCCAGCGGCAAGGAGGCGCTGATCGTCGACACCCGCTTCAACGGCGGCGGCAACCTGCACGATGAGCTGGCGACCTTCCTGGCCGGCAAGCCCTACCTGGAGTTTTTGCCGCGCGGCCAAGGCCTGGGCTGGGAGCCCATCGGCAAATGGGTCAAGCCGTCCGCCGTGCTGATCAGCGAGAGCAACTACTCCGACGCGCACCTGTTCCCGTGGACGTACAAGCATCTGGGCATCGGCAAGCTGATCGGCATGCCGGTGGCCGGCACCGGCACGGCCGTCTGGTGGGAGACCATGCAGGACGGCGCCACGGTGTTCGGCATCCCGCAGGTGGGCTTCCGCGCCAAGAACGGCGACTTCATGGAGCGCGCGCTGATCACGCCGGACATCGTCGTGCCCAACGACAAGGCCAAGCTCGACGCCGGCGACGACCAGCAGTTGGAGGCGGCCGTGAAAGCGCTGCTGGCCAAGTGAGCGGCGTGCTGCAAGGGGCGGCCGGCGCGCAGCCGGCGCGCACGACGGCCTGGATCGTCGGCGTGCTGGTGGCGATCTCGCTGTTCGGCAACTTCTACGTCTACGACTCCATCGGCCCGGTAGCCGACCTGCTGCAGCAGCAGCGCGGCTTCAGCGACACGCAGGTGGGCCTGCTGAACGCGATCTACAACCTGCCCAACGTCGTGCTGATCCTGGTCGGCGGCGTGCTGGTGGACCGCTTCGGCGCGGCGCGCATGACGCTGGTCACGGCGGGCATCTGCGCTTTAGGCGCGGCGCTGACGGCCTTCAGCCCCAACTTCACCGGCATGGCCGCCGGCCGGCTGCTGTACGGCATCGGCGCGGAGACCTTCAACATCGCGACGCTGGCCGCCGTGGCGGACTATTTCGGCGGCCGCGGCCTGGCGCTGGCCATGGGACTGGAGCTGGCCATCGGGCGCCTGGGCTCCTACGGCGCCGACATGTCGCCCACCTGGTTCGCCGACGCCTACGCGCAGGGCTGGCAGCCGCCGCTGGTCATCGCGGCCGTCATCGCCGCCACGTCGTTCGCGGCGTCGCTGGCCTACTGGTGGGTGGACCGCGGGCCACGCCGCGCCGGCCTGCTGCCCACCGGCAAGTCGGCCGAGGGCTTCGTCTGGCGCGACCTGCTGCACTTCGGCAAGGCCTACTGGTACCTGCTGACGCTGTGCGTGCTGTGGTACTCCGTCATCCTGGCGTTTCGCAGCACCTTCTCGATCAAATATTTCCAGCACACGCACGGGCTGGATCTGGCCACCGCCGGCGAGATGAACAGCTATGTGTTCCTGGCGGCCGTGTTCGCCACGCCGGCCTTCGGCTGGCTGTGCGACCGCGTGGGCCGCTACGCGCCCTTCCTGGCCTTCGGCGCCTTCCTGCTGCCGGTGGCGCTGGCCGTCATGGCGCTGACGCCCGCCAGCTTGTGGGTGCCGACGGCACTGATCGGCATCAGCTACTCGCTGGTGCCGGCCGTCATGTGGCCGCTGACCAGCCGCCTGGTCGCGCCCAACCGCTTCGGCACGGCCATCGGCCTGATGTGGGTGGTGCAGAACGCGGGCATCGGCGCCGCCAACCTGGTGGCGGGCTGGCTGAACGACCAGTACAGCGCCAGCGCCGCCAACCCGGCAGGCTATGCGCCCATGATGTGGTTCTTCGGCGTCACCAGCGTCGTGGGCGCGGTCTTCGCGCTGCTGCTGTGGTTCACCGCCGGGCGGCGCGACCAGGAGGCGGTCACGCACGCCGCCTGAACTACGGGCGCAGCGTCACCAGGTCGCGCAGCAGCAGGTTGATGTTGCCGCGCAACGCGCGCTCGTTGGCGATGCGCAGCCGCTCGTTGGGCGACACCACGGCCTCGGTGAAGCCGGCCTCGTCGGTGTTGGCGATGCGGCGCTGGTAGACGACCCGGCCGCCGGCCTTCTCGACCAGCGTGTACTGCACGGCCACGCCCACCGTCACGCCCAGCGCCGGCACCAGCGGCTGCTCCAGCTGCACCAGTTCGGCCCGCAGCTCGAAGCGCGGCGCCGGCTCGGGCGCGGCGGGCTTCATGCCGACGGCGTAGAGCGACTCCTCCAACGCCTGCTGCAGCGCGATGGCGCTGACCTTGGAGCCCCACCAGCGGCCCGTCTCCTGGCCGCCCTGCACCGGCGCCAGCGCAACCTGGGACTTCAGCGCGCCCGGCACCCAGCCGCGGATCTGCAACGCGTCCGCTGCCGTGACGGCCATGGGCAGTGGCTGGCTGGGCGTGCCGCAGCCGGCCAGCACGAAGGCCAGCAGCGCGGCGGGAATGAGGGTCAGGCGCAACATCGGTGGCTCATGCTAGGCCCAGGCGCGCCGGGCGTAGCCAAAAAAAAGAGGCACCAGCGCCGGCTTATTCAATGCCCGGCCAGCGGCTCGGGCGCGCCCAGCGCGGAAATGGCCTCCAGCATGCCGCGCACCTTGAAGGGCTTGAGCAGCAGCCGGCAGACGTCCAGTTGCTTCAGGCGCAGCGCCAGCTCCACGTCGCAGCTCAGCGCCGTGGCGGCGACGGGCAGGTCGCTGGGCTGCGAGGTTTCGCCGGCGCGCAGCTTGCGCAGCAGCTCCAGCGCCTCGCCGTCCTCGTCGATGGCGATCAGCAGCGCATTGAAGCGGCGCTCGAACAGCATCTTCTCGGCCAGCGCCGTGCTGGTGGCCTCCTGCACGTCGGCCAGGCCCATGTCGCGCGCCATGGTCGACACGGTGCGGCGCAGCACGAACTGCGGCTCCACGAGCAGCAGCCGGCCGCTGGGGGTGACACGAGTGCTCATGCGGCCTCGGCCCCGTCGTCTGCTTCACCGGCCAGCTCGGCCACGACCAGGTCGCGCAACGTGCCCAGGATGGCGCGGTCCATCGCGTCGAACTCGCGCGGCTGCGTGTCGATGAGGCACAGCGTGCCGATGCTGGCCCCCGTGGGCAGGATCAGCGGCGCGCCGATGTAGAAACGGATGAAGGGGTCGCCGACGACCAGCGGGTTGTCAGCGAAGCGCGGGTCCTGCAGTGCGTCCATGACCTGGAACAGCTCGCTCTGCACGATGGCATGGCCGCAGAAGGAGATGTCGCGCGAGGTCTCGCAGGCGGCAAGACCCACGCGGGCCTTGAACCACTGGCGCTCGCGGTCGATGAGGCTGATCAGCGCAATGGGCATGTCGAACTCGCTGGCGGCGAACTCGACGATGCGGTCGAAGCGCTCCTCGGGGGGCGTGTCCAGGATGAGCAGCTCACGCAGCGCGCGCAGCCGCTCGTCGTCATTGGCAGGGATGGGGGCGGGCAGCATGGCGTCGCTCGGTGACAGGCTGCGGTCAGTGTAGAGATGCGGGCAGATTTGTCACGGCCGGATTCGCCGTGATGCGGGGCCGCTCAAGCCGTGGGCGCCGGAGCGGGCGGCACGGGCGCCAGGCTGAGCCGCGCGCGCAGGCCCGGGCCGGCGTGGGCGTCCAGCAGCTCGAGCCGGCCGCCGTGGCGCGCGGCGATGTCGGCCGCGATGGCCAGGCCCAGGCCGCTGCCCGTGCCGGCCGCCTTGTCGCCGCGCCGAAAGCGCATCATGGCCGCCGGGCGCTCGGCCGGCGGGATGCCGGGGCCGTTGTCCTCGACCTCCAGCCACGACCCTTCGGCCGACGTGCCGCAGCGCACCGTGATGCGTGCGCCGATGCCGGCATAGCTGACGGCGTTGTGGATCAGGTTCTCCAGCAGTTCGCGCAGCAGGAAGGCATGCCCCAGCGCCGGCGCCTCGGCCAGCTCGAAGCCCAGGTCCACGCCGGTGGGCAGGCTGCGGTGGGCCCAGTCCTGGCCGCTCTCGGTCGCGATGTCGCGCAGGTCGATGCGCTGGCCCACGTCGACACTGCGGTCCTCGGCACGCGCCAGCGACAGCAGCTGCTGGGCCAGGCGGGCACTGCGCACGACGCGCGCGCGCAAGCGCTGCAGCATCGGGTCGACCCGATGGTCGTGCGGCTCCAGCAGCGCCAGCTCGATCTCGGTCTGCAGCGAGGTCAGCGGCGTGCGCAGCTGGTGTGCCGCGTCAGCCAGGAACTCGCGCTGCGCACCGGCGGCCCGGCTCAGGCGTTCGAACAGGCGGTTGAAGGCGGCCTGCAGCGGCACCAGCTCGCGCGGCAGGCGCGCCGTCAACGGCGTCAGCCGGTGCAGGTCGCGCCGCTCCAGCTCCGCGGAGAGGCCGGTCAGTGGCGCCAGGCCCTGCCGGATGGCCCACCAGCCGGCCAGCGCCAGCAGCAGCGCCAGCGCCGCGCCGTTGAGTGCGACGAGGCCGCCGATCTCGCGCTGCAGCGCGTCGCGCTTGTGCAGCGTCTCGGCCACCAGTACCTGGCAGGCGCCCGTGCCGCAGTCGCGCCCCAATTGCACGAGTCGCAGCTCGCGGCCGCGCAGCTTGACGTCGCCGTAGTGCGCATCGCCCGCCGCCTGCGGCCGCAGCCGGGGCTGCAGGTCGGTCAGGCCGGCATCACCCTGCAGCACCTCCCCCCGGGGCCCGAGCACGAGATAGAAGACGTCGTCCTGGCGGTCGAAGCGCAGCGCGCGGTCCATGGTCGCGCTGATGTCGATGCGCGGCTCGCCGCTGCGCAGGTCGATCTGGCCGGCCAGCGTCAGCGCCGTGTCCTCCAGCCCTTCGTCCAGCCAGCTCTGTGCGCTGTGCTGCACCTGCTGGTACAGCGCCGTGCCCAGCACCGGCAGCGCCACCAGCAGCGGCAGCATCAGCCAGCCGAAAAGCCGGCGCTGCAGGCTGGAGCGCGCTCCTTCAGCCAATCTCAGTGGCCTACGGCGCAGAAACCTTGGGCTTGCGGGCCGAGCGCCGGGCCGCTCCCAAGCCGGCCCGGTTGCCGATGTGCTTGCGGCTCGATGCCGCAAGCATCGGCGCCCCCTCGGGGGGCCGGCCAGGATCGCCCGCGTTCAGCGGTGCGAGGCTGGACGAGGGGCTTCATTTCAGCCGATTTCCTCGAGCAGATATCCGAGGCCGCGCACGGTGCGCAGCTGCAAGCCGCCGGGTTCGATCTTGGCGCGCAGCCGCGACAGGCAGACCTCGATGGCGTTGTCGCTGACGCCCTGGTCCCAGGCATTGCTGGCCAGCGCGATGTGCTCCTTGGGCACGACCTTGCCGGCGCGCGCCATCAGGAAGCCCAGCACGTCCCACTCGCGCGCCGACAGCGCCAGCGGCTCCTCGTCGATGTAGGCGCGACGCGCCTCCTGGTCGATGCGGATGCGCGCCAGCTGCAGCTGGTTGCTGGTGCGCGCCTGGCTGCGCCGCACCAGCGCCCGCGCGCGCGCGACCAGTTCGGTCAGCGCAAAGGGCTTGACGAGGTAGTCATCCGCGCCGCCTTCCAGGCCGCGCACGCGGTCCTCGACGGCGTCGCGCGCGGTCAGGATCAGCACCGGCACGGCCAGGCCCTCGGCCCGCACGCGGCGCAGCGTCTCGAAGCCGTCGATGCCGGCCAGGCCGATGTCCAGGATGAGCAGGTCGTAGGCGTCTTCGCGCAGCGAGCGCGGCACCGGCTCGCCGCGAGCCGTGCAGTCCACGACCCAGCCTTGCGAGCGCAGGGCCCGGGCGGTGGTTTCGACGAGTTGTTCGTCGTCTTCGACGAGCAGGATGCGCATGGTGCGTCAGTATGGCGCGGGAGCGCCCAGGCTGCTGACGGGTGGCTGTCACGGTGCGTCAAGCCGTGGCAAGTCCGCGCCCAGGCATGCCGGGCGCAGCGCTGGACTACCATGGCCCGAACTTCAACAGAGCGGGTAGCGCATGAGCCAGATCCACTTCATCGGCGGTGAGAAGGGCGGCGTCGGCAAGTCGCTGGTGGCCCGCGTACTGGCCCAGCATTTCATCGACCGCGGCCTGCCCTTCCTGGGCTTCGACACCGACCGCTCGCACGGCGCGCTGACCCGCTACTACACCGACTTCGCCGCGCCGCTGCTGCTGGACGCCCACGACAGCCTGGACCCCGTCATCGAAGCCGCCGCCGAGCAGCCCGAACGCCGCGTGCTGGTGGACCTGGCCGCGCAGACCCAAGGCGCGCTGACCCGCTGGCTGGACGAGGCCGGCGCGGCCGACGTGGCCGCCGAGCTGGGCGTGCAGCTCAACTACTGGCATGTGATGGACGCCGGCCGCGACTCGGTGGACTTGCTGCGCGCCTGGCTGGACGGCCCCGCCGCCGCGCTGCCGCTGGTCATCGTGCTCAACGAGGTGCGCGGCGAGCGCTTCGAGCTGCTGGCGGCCAGCGGCCTGCTGGCGCGGGCCCAAGCCCAGGGCGCACGGGTGCTGCACCTGCGCAAGCTGCCCGACTCGCTGCTGCAGAAGGTGGACGGCGCCGGCGCGAGCTTCTGGGCCGCCTCCCAGGGCCCGGGCGGCCTGGGCCTGCTGGACCGCCAGCGCGTGCGCGTCTGGTTGCAGCGCGTGGGTGCCGAGCTGGACGCCGCCGGCGTCTGAGCACGAAGGGCCAGGCAGGGCCTGCGCTAGTTGCCGCCGAACTCCTTCAGCCACTGCCTGAGCTTCTTGCGCCCGTCGCTGTTGGTGCCGCGAAAGACCTTCAGCGCCTGCGCGAGGAATTGCTGCTCGGCCGGCGTGAGGCCCGTGGGCTCGCGTTCCTCGTCCATCCAGCCGGCATCCTTGCCGCAGTGGTGCTCGATCTGCCGCGCCAGCTTGTCGCCGATAGGGCGCGCGCCGCTCTTGGCCATGGACCAGGTCGCACCGCTGACGCCGATACGCGCGGCCCAGGCGGCCTCCAGGCCCTTGGGCGGGTCGCCCGCGGTGATGCGCTCCTCGGCGAAGGCCTGGAAGAGCGCGATGGCATTGAGCCGGCGGATGGTGGCGGGACTGGACACGTAGGGCGGCTGGCTGATGGAGTGTTGTGAAAACACTTCACATGCATTCTAGGTGGTCGCCGGCACTTGACCGCGGCGTGAACATTTTTCACAATGCATGGATTCGCTCAAAACACCTGAGCGTTCCGAACCAACCAACCGACGACCAACCGCTTTCTCCCACCGCCATGAACCGCCATCTCGCCACCGTCATCGACCTCACCGGCTCCCTGTGCCGGGGCGATGCCGCACGCAGGGTTCAGGCTCAGGGATCGAAGCAGGCGGGCTTGCCCGCACCGGTCGCCTATGCACATGACTTCGGTCGTGAGAGCAATGACATCCACCCATCGGGTGAAGGCCACGGCTAGACGCCGCCTTCCACGCTCATTTGAGGCCCGGTCTCCGCAAGGAACCGGGCCTTTTGTTTTTCCGCCGCCGGGGCTGCCTCGGTGGCCGTCGATCTTCGGATCGCCGTGGCGCCTGGCGCCCGCATGCTCTTTAACAACTCGCATCGAGTGCAGCGCCGTCTTCCAGTCGGCCCTGCTCTCAGAGAACTGGCAGGCGCCGGGGTTCCCTCGGCCGCACTGCCCCATCTCGGGTGTGCCCACGCACAAGCACCGGCCGGCCCGGTGTGCATGTGCGCTCGGGCGGCCGCCTGTCGCGTGCAGCGACGCATCTCTGGCTTGCGCAGGCCAGTCGCGTCGCGTGTGGACACAGCCGAGATGGTTTCTCTTTTTTGCCTCGTCAGCTCAGCGGAGCGAGAGCACCGGCCTACGAAGCCGGCGGTCGGACGTTCGAATCGTTCACGAGGCGCCAAGCATCTCGACGTAGCCAAGCGGTCGAAGGCGGCGGCCTGCAAAGCCGCCGGCGTCATGCCCACCTCGGTTCGAATCCGAGCGTCGAGTCCATTCATCAACGTGCCCCGTTGGACTTCCGGTTGAGGTCCTCGGCCCTTCAAGCCGAAGGGGCGGGTTCACTCTGAGCGGCGCAGCCGATCAGGACGCAGCTTGCTGCGGGCCGCAGGCCTGGCGCATGGCGCCAGCACTCCCGCACGGGGCACCAGACCCTTCAACCCGAAGTTCCTCGTTGAGCTCACGCCCCGAGGGACGCAAACCGGCCGCAACGATTGGGCGGCGTCGGAACCCGTCACCGACAACCTTTCATTTCGATCATCCGGGTGTAGCTCAACCAGGTAGAGCGCCTGCTTTGGGAGCAGGTGGCTGCACGTTCAACTCGTGCCACCCGGACCATGTCGCCATAGCTCAGCTGGGAGAGCGCCGGTCTGTCGAACCGGAGGTCGCGGGATCAAAGCCCGCTGGCGGCGCCAGATTTTTCTCCTGCATGTTGTGCCACGTAGCCGTCCGGCTGCGCGCGCGCATGCAACAGTCGGAGCATTGCTCCATCCCCGTGCCAGCCCAAGGAAAGGAGGTCACCATGCACGACGTTTTGCAGTTGGACATCACCGGCCTCCCGCAGGCCTGGATCTCGGTGGAGGACGCCGCCGGCCTCGTGGCCACCGACTCGGTGGTCTGGTCGGCGGGTGAGCGGCCGCTGGCCGTGCTGCGCGGCGGCTTCAACACCATCTCCGGCCGGCAGTCGATGCTCGAGGTGCCACCCATCGTGGCGCTGCGCGGCGTGTCGAGGATCAATCTCTTCGACCTGACGCCCACGTTCAGCAAGCTCAAGGTCATCAAGCGCGACCGCTGCACCTGTGCCTATTGCGGCGACGTGTTCGACGTGCGCTCGCTGACCGTGGACCACATCCAGCCCGACAGCCGCGGTGGAGCCTTGAACTGGATGAACACGGTCGCGGCCTGCCGCAGCTGCAACATGCTGAAGGCCGACCGCACGCCGGACGAAGCCCGCATGCCGTTGCTGTTTGCGCCGTTCGTGCCCAGCCGCTTCGAGGATTTCATCCTCAAGGGCCGGCACATCCGCGCCGACGTGCACGACTGGCTGGCCGCGCGCCTGCCGAAGGGATCGCGCCTCAGCTGAACGCTGGGGCGCCAACAAATCTGCCGAGGAAGGCAAAGGCTCACAGGTCGGGGTTCTGAACCCCGCCGGTGCGCCGCGGCCAGGTCCGCCTGTCGCCGCGGCGTATGCCGCCCTGCCGGAATCGGTCGATACGGCGAAGACATGGTTGTCCCGCAAGGGCTCGGGTTCGACTCCCGGTTCGTCACCACTGGATAGCTCAGTTGGGTAGAGCAACGAAATCTGATTTCGTCTGTCGCGGGTTCGACTCCCGCTCCAAAACCTTGGATTTCCCATCCAGGAACCATCGGTCGCAAGACCACCCCGCCGAACGTGCGCCCCGGCCCCGGCCGTACCCGCGCATCAACGACTCGCGCCCGTGCGCCGGGCAGCGAGGCCATGCATCCACGGCCAGCCGAGAGCGTCTTCAAAGGAGGAGGCGCTCGACGCACACCGTGGCTCCAGGCCCTGGCATCCGGCGTCCACGCGAACCGCTGTAACGGCACCCTCATCCCATCACCACGCGTCACCAGAAGGAGAACACCATGACGATCAAGCGTGTGACTGTGAAGAAGAACGAGCGCGGCCTCCTGCTGCGCAATGGCGATTTCGAGCGCGTGCTGCAACCCGGAACGCACTGGCTGTTCGCCGGCCTGGACGAGCTGAAGGTCGAGCTGTTCGCCATCAGCCAGCCGGCCTTCGTGCACCCGCTGACTGACTACCTGCTGGCCAAGGAGCCCGCCGTGGTCGAAGTGGAATTCTTGCGCGTCGAGCTGAACGAACACCAGGCGGGTCTGCGCAGCGAGAACGGCGTGCTGGTCGAAGTGCTGCCGCCCGCCACGCGTCGCCTGTACTGGCGCGGCCTGGTGGACGTGCAGGTCGAGGTGATCGACCTGCGCGCAGCCGTCGAGCTGCCCGCAGCCGTGACCGCACGCCTGGCACAGCCGCAACTGCGCCCGCGCGCGGTGACCGGCCTGGCCGGCGTGCTGCAGGTCGAAGTGCCGGCAACCGGTGCCGGCCTGCTGCGCGTGGACGGCAAGGTGGAACGCCTGCTGACCGCGGGCGCCTACGCCTTCTGGCGGTTCAACCGCAACGTGGCGGTGGAACTGGTGGACCTGCGGCTGCAGGCGCTCGAAGTCACGGGACAGGAGATCCTGACCCGCGACAAGGTGGCGCTGCGGCTCAACCTGTCGGCCACCTGGCGCTACACCGACGTGCTGCGCGCGTTCGAGCAACTGGCCAAGCCGGCCGACCACCTCTACCGCGAGCTGCAGTTCGGCCTGCGCGCCGCCGTCGGCACGCGTTCGCTGGACGAACTGCTGGAGAACAAGTCGGTCATCGACGAGGTCGTGACCGCCCAGGTCACCGCGAAGCTCGCAGGCTACGGCCTGCAGCTGGACGGCGTGGGCGTGAAGGACATCGTGCTGCCGGGCGAGATGAAGACCATCCTCGCCCAGGTGGTGGAAGCCGGCAAGGCCGCCGAGGCCAACGTGATCCGCCGCCGCGAGGAAACCGCGGCGACGCGCTCCCTGCTCAACACGGCCAAGGTGATGGAGGACAACCCCGTCGCCCTGCGCCTGAAGGAGCTGGAGACGCTGGAACGCGTGGCCGAGCGCATCGACAAGATCTCCGTGTTCGGAGGTCTGGACCAGGTGCTCAACGGGCTGGTGAAGCTGCGTTGATACCCCACCCCGCCGCCTCGTGCGGCGGGGTCTTTCAATCCACGACGCAGTGAGACGGGTTCGAATCACGTCGCGTCCATCAACGCACTGAATCGAGCACCTCATGAAAACCAAACGACTCACGTCCGCGCAGCGGCGCCACCTCGAGTGGCTCCCACAGCGCGTTGGCCTCGCGCCGGAGCTCTATGCGGCGGCGGTGCGCCACTTGTTCGACCGGCCCGTTTCCAACAACTCGGCGCAGGATTGGTACTGGGACATCGACGCGCCCGAGTTCGAGGCCACGCCGCTGGAATGGACGCGCATCCAGACCGTACTGTTCGCGAACGCGGGCACCGACCTGGCGGCCTACAGCGACGAACAGGTCGGCCTGGGCCTGAACTATGTGATGAGCAACGGCATCAGCGACGTGCCGTTCGCGGCCACCCACGCCAGCGTGCCGCTCGACGAAGCCATGCGGATGATGCAGGCCATGCCGGCGCTCTGGCGCGACTGCATCGGGCCGCGGCTGGCCCACGTCCGGGCACCCATCGGCGCTTCTCAGGGTCGGCTCGCCTATGTCTGCTACATGTGGTTCGACGTCTGGCCGACGTTCTGGAATGCGCGGCAGGAGCCCCGCTGGCAGGCCGCGGTCTGGCATGTGCTGCGCGAGATGCTGGACGTGCCCTGCCGCGAGGTCCAGGTCGCGGCGCTGCATGGCATCGGCCACGAGCTGAACCACCTCAACCGGCGCGACGAGATCGAGCGCACCGTCGCCGCATTCATACGTTTGATCGACCCGAGCGATCAAAACCTCAAGAACTACGCGGAAGCAGCCCGCCAAGGCATGGTGCTGTGACGCAGGAAGGAATCCCCATGGAACCCCAACACATCCACGAAGACGTCCCCGGCGGCGTGCCGCTGAAGATGTGGACACAAGGCGTGCCGGTCGAAGACTCGGCCAAGCGCCAGTTGCAGAACGCGGCCCGCCTGCCCATCGTCTTCAGGCACATCGCCGCGATGCCCGACGTGCACTTCGGCATCGGCGCCACCGTCGGCTCGGTCATCCCCACCGTCAAGGCCATCATCCCGGCCGCCGTCGGCGTGGACATCGGCTGCGGCATGATGGCCTGCAAGACCACGCTGAGGGCCGAGGACCTGCCCGACAACCTCGGCCCGCTGCGCGCGGCCATCGAGCGTGCCGTGCCGCACGGCCGCCAGCCGGGCAACCGAGACCCGGGCGCCTGGCAGAAGCCGCCCGGCTCCATCAACACCGCCTGGGCGCAGCTGGAACCCGAGTTCACCGCGCTGTGCCGCGACTACCCCAAGATCGCCAAGACCAACCACATCCAGCACCTGGGCACGCTGGGCTCGGGCAACCACTTCATCGAGGTCTGCCTGGATGAAGCGGGCGCCGTGTGGTTCATGCTGCACTCGGGCTCGCGCGGCGTGGGCAACTTCATCGGCACGATGTTCATCGAGCTGGCCAAGCAGGACGCGCTGCGCCACCAGGCGAACCTGCCGGACCGCGACCTGGCCTACTTCGAGGAAGGCAGCCGCTACTTCGGCGACTACGTGCGCGCGGTCAGCTGGGCGCAGAAGTTCGCGGCCACCAACCGCGAAGTGATGATGAAGCGCGTCATCGAGGCGGCCAAGACCGTCATCCACAAGAACTTCCAGAGCCACATCGAGGCGGTGAACTGCCACCACAACTATGTGCAGAAGGAAACGCACTTCGGCCAGGAGGTCTACCTGACCCGCAAGGGCGCCGTGAGCGCCAAGGCGGGGCAGCTGGGCATCATCCCAGGCAGCATGGGCGCGCGCAGCTACATCGTGCGCGGCAAGGGCCATGCGGACAGCTTTGAGAGCTGCTCGCACGGCGCCGGCCGCGTGATGAGCCGCGGCGACGCCAAGCGCCAGTTCACGCTGGCCGACCACCGCGCCGCGACAGAGGGCGTCGAATGCCGCAAGGATAAGGACGTGCTCGACGAGACGCCCGCGGCCTACAAGGACATCGACGCCGTCATGGCCGCGCAGCGCGAGCTGGTGGACGTGGTGCACACCCTCAAGCAGGTGGTCTGCGTGAAAGGCTAGCCAGGCAATGCGCACCGCTTCAGGGCGCCCGACTTCGGTCGGGCGCCCTTTTTTATGGGCGTTTCGCCGTGCGCCAGGGGAGCATTCACGAAGGCCGGTCGGCACCGGCCGGCACTACCATTGCCGCCCCTACGAGGTCACCATGAAACTGCTCGTCAAATTCAACCTGGTCTATCTGCTGGTGATGAGCCTGGGCATCGCCGTCAGCGGCTACATCGCCCGCCAGCTGCTGCAGGACAACGCCCAGCAGGAGGTCGTCGGCAGCGCGCGCATGCTGATGGAGAAGGCGCTGGCCGTGCGCGCCTACACCAACACGCAGATCAAGCCGCTGCTGGCGTCGCAGATGGCGCATGAGTTCCTGCCGCAGACGGTGCCCAGCTATTCCGCCACCGAGGTGCTGGGCACGCTGCTGGCCAAGCACCCCGAATTCGCCTACAAGGAAGCGACGCTCAACCCCACCAACCCGCGCGACCGCGCCACGGCGTGGGAAGCAGACATCGTGGGTCAATTCAGGAGCGTCGCCGACCTGAAGGAAACCGTCGGCACGCGCGACACACCCGCCGGCCCGTCGCTGTACATCGCCCGCCCGCTGCGCATCACCGACCCCGCCTGCCTGGCCTGCCACAGCAGCGTGGATGCCGCGCCGGCCACCATGGTCGCCAAGTACGGCCCCGCCAACGGCTTCGGCTGGAACCTGAACGAGGTCATCGGCGCGCAGATCGTGTCGGTGCCGCTGGGCGTGCCGCTGCAGCGCGCCGACCAGGTGTTCAAGGTCTTCATCACGTCGCTGGTGGGCGTGTTCGTCGTCGTCGGCATCGTGCTGAACCTGATGGTGTGGATGCTGGTGGTGCGCCCCGTCACGCGGCTGTCGGCGCTGGCCGACCGCGTCAGCCAGGGCGACCTGGAAGCCCCGGAGTTCAGGACCAGCGGCCGCGACGAGATCGCCACGCTGTCCGACTCCTTCTCGCGCATGCGCGCCAGCGTCGTGCAGGCCATGAAGCTGCTTGACGCTTGAAGGCCGCGAACACCGTCTTCCTTTCATGGCCACCACGAAGCATCCGACGCAGCTCGGCAAATACCGCATCACCGAGGTTCTGGGTGAAGGCGCGATGGGCGTCGTCTACAAGGGCTTCGACCCCGACATCCAGCGCACCGTCGCGCTGAAGACCATCCGCCAGCAGATCGACGCCGACGACGACAGCCCCGGCGCTGCCGCCTCGCGCTTTCGCAACGAAGCGCAGGCGGCCGGCCGGTTGATGCACCCGGGCATCGTCGCCGTCTACGACTTTGGCCGCGACCAGCAGATCGCCTACATCGCGATGGAGTTCGTCGAGGGCCGCTCGCTGGCGAGCTATCTCAGCGCCAAGCTGCGCTTCACCGACACCGACATCCCCGGCATCATGAGCCAGCTGCTCGACGCGCTGGGCCATGCGCACGAGAACGGCGTCTGGCACCGCGACATCAAGCCCAGCAACATCATCATGACGGCCGCCGGCCGGCTGAAGGTGGCCGACTTCGGCATCGCCCGCATCGAAAGCACCAGCCTCACGCAGACCCACTACATGGTCGGCACGCCCAGCCACATGGCGCCCGAGCAATTCCTCGGCAAGCCCATGGACCGGCGCGTGGACATCTACGGCGCCGGCGTCGTGCTGTACCAGCTGCTGACCGGCCGCGCGCCCTTCGCGGGCACGACCGAGGCGCTCATGTACAAGGTCGTCAACGAAGACCCCATGCCGCCGTCCATGGTGGAGGGCGCCGACCGCCCCGGCTGGTTCGACGCCATCGTCCGCCGGGCGCTCGCCAAGCGCGCGACCGACCGCTTCGCCACCGCCTACGAGTTCAAGCAGGCCCTCATCTCCGGCGCGGGCCGCAGCATCGACGACAGCAGCTGGGAGCGCACCATCATGATGGCCCCGCCGCGGGCCGAGCGGCCGCCGCAGTCGCCACCCACCTTCGCGCCGCCGTCCACGGCCGGCGGCTCCAGCGGCGCGCCACCACCCACCCACTGGGACAAGGCCCAGCTCACGCAGGCCGAGCACACGCTGGCCAGGCATGTCGGCCCGCTCGCCAGCGTGCTGGTGCGCCGCGCCGCGCGCGAATGCCAGGACCTGAACGAGCTCTACAACAAGCTCGCCGAACAGGTCAGCGACCCACGCGCCCGCGACGCCTTCCTCGGCCAGGCCAGCCTGGTCACCGGCGGCAGCGTGAAGACGGCGGGCGGCACCGCTGGCGCGGCGCCAGGCTCCAAGGGCACGAAAGGCTCGGCGGGTTCGGCGGGTTCAGCGTCTGCAACCGCCATCGGCGGGCCGCTGAACGAGGCAGTCATGGACAAGGCCCAGGTGCTGCTGGCCCAGCATGTCGGGCCCATCGCCAAGGTGCTGGTCAAGCGCGCGGCGTCCGGGACGGACAGCCGGGCGGTGTTCTTCAACCGGCTGGCGGAGGCGGTGAGCGACGCGACGGCACGGGAGAAGTTGCTGAAGGAGCTGGGGCGCTTGGCCTGAGGTCAGCCCCCGGCCGACTCCGGCAGCCGGTAAGCCACGACCTTCAATCCCCGGTCCTCCGACACGTCTTCAAACGCCGCCGGATTTGCCACCCGCTGCACAAACTCCAGCGCCGGCGCGTTCTCCGCCACCACGTCGCGCACGAAATCCAACCCCAGCTTCGGCGTGTTCAGACACAGCAGCGCCATGCCACCCGGCGCCAGCAGCGACGGCAGCCGCCGCGCCAGCCGCGCGTAGTCCTTGGTCGCGACGAAGCTGCCCTTCTGGAAGCTGGGCGGGTCGCAGATGACGAGGTCGTAGGGCCCGCCGCGGGTCAGCTTGCCCCAGGAGTTGAAGATGTCGTGCGGCAGGAATTTCGCGCCGGCCGCCACGCCGTTGAGCGCATGGTTGCGGCGGCCGATGGCCAGCGCGCCGTCGCTCATGTCCACGTTGACGACCTCGGCCGCACCGGCCTGCAGCGCGACGACGGAGAACGCGCAGGTGTAGGCGAACAGGTTCAGCACCTTGGCACCTGGCTTCACGTGCTCGCGCACCCAGCGCCGGCCTTCGGCCATGTCCAGGAACAGGCCGTGGTTCTGGCCGCGCAGCAGGTGCACGCCGTAGCGCGTGCCAGCCTCGGTGACGACATGGGGCTCGGGCACCGCGCCGGCCATCAGCCGCGTGTCCGTGCGACCGCCTTCCTGGCGGCATTGGTAGACCCAGTTCAGGGCCTCGCCTTGCCGGGAGATCTCGCGCCAGCGTGCCTCGAGCGCGGCACCGATGGCAGCCAGCCCCTCATCGGCCAGGGGCTCGAAGCTGGTCAGCAGCAGCACCGGCGGGTAGGCATCGAGCGCCAGGTGCTCGCACCCGGGGAAGCGGCCGCCGCGGCCGTGGAACAGGCGCTGGGCGTCCGTCGGGACTGCCGCCAGCGAGGCGATCGTGTCGAGCAGGGCTTGCATGGGCGCGATTGTCCCGGGGACAGAATGGCCGCCATGGACTTTCAAACCCTCCTCGACGAGATCCACACCGAATTGCGCCCCTTGATGGGCACGGGCGGCAAGGTGGCGACCTACATCCCGGCGCTGGCGCGGGTGTCGCCACACCAGTTCGGCATCGCGCTGCGCACCTGCGCGGGCGAGACGGCGGCGGCCGGCGACAGCGCGGTGCCGTTCTCCATCCAGAGCATGTCCAAGGTGTTCTCGCTGACGCTGGCCATCCGCGCGCTGGGCGAGGCGATGTGGGACCGCATCGGCCGCGAGCCCTCGGGCAGCCCGTTCAACTCGCTGGTGCAGCTGGAGACGGAGCGCGGCATCCCGCGCAACCCCTTCATCAATGCCGGCGCCATCGCCGTGGCGGACCGCCTGGTGTCGCAGGGTGACGCCAAGGCGGAGCTGCTGGCGCTGCTGAGCCGCCTGTGCGGTGAGCCCGTCGCCATCGACGCCGAGGTGGCGCGATCGGAAGCCGACACGGGTTTTCGCAACACCGCACTGGCCAATTTCATGAAGGGATTCGGCACGCTGGACAACGACATCGCCACGGTGCTGGACGTCTACTTCAACCAGTGCGCCATTCACATGAGCTGCGAGCAGGTGGCCTGCGCCGCCGGCTATCTGTGCCGCGACGGCCGCCACCCGCTGGCCGGCACGCCCGTGCTCAGCACCGCGCAGACGCGGCGCGTCAATGCGCTGATGCTGACCTGCGGCACCTACGACGCGGCCGGCGAGTTCGCCTTCCGCATCGGCCTGCCGTGCAAGAGCGGCGTGGGCGGCGGCATCGTCGCGGTGGTGCCGGACCGCCTCACGCTGTGCGTGTGGTCGCCCGCGCTGGATGACACGGGCAACTCCTGGCTGGGACGCCAGGCGCTGGAGCTGTTCGTCGCGAAGACGGGGCTGTCGGTCTTTTAGCCCCTCGCCCAGTCTCGCGGCGCTGAACGCGCGCGAACCTGGTCGGTCCCCCGAGGGGACGGCGCTGCTTGCGGCATCGAGCCACAAGCACGTCGCCCGGGCGGGCCGGCTCGGGAGCGGCCCGCCGCTCGGCCCGCAAGGCGCCAAAACGCCATCAGCTCGCGTACTTGACGCTGCAGCCGTAAGGCCGCGTCGACGCCTTCTCGACCTTCTTGCCCGCGGCCACGGCGGCCAGGGCCTCGGTGACATAGGGCTCGGCCTTGGCGATGTCGGCCTTGTCGGACGTGGCGATGCTGTCGATGCCGCCCTTGTAGGCCAGCGTGCCATCGGCCTTGATGACGTACAGGTGCGGCGTGGTCTGCGCGCCGTAGGCTTTGCCGATCTCGCCCTTGGGGTCCAGCAGCGTCGCGGTGGGCGCGGCACCGCGGTCGGCATTGAGCTTCTGAGCCGTTGCACCGTCGACGAAGCCCTGCTGGCCGGGCGCCGACGAGATCACCTGCAGCCAGACGACGCCCTGCGCGGTGGCGGCCTTCTGCTGGTTCTGCATGTTGCTGCTGCCGTAGTGCTTCTTCACGTAGGGGCAGTCGTGGTTGGTCCACTCCAGCACGACGGTCTTGCCCTTGAAATCGGCCAGCGAGACGGTCTTGCCATCGGCCGTGGTGGCCGTGAAGGCGGGCGCGGGCGCCTCCACCGTGGCGTTGGCCAGCGCCAGCACGGGGGCGGCGACGGCAGCGGCAATCAGGGAACGGCGTAGCAGTTTCATCATGTCGAACTCCGGGGGGCGGTGGGGGAGGAAACAGCCTCGACCGTCTCAACGACGAGGCCGGGGGTGAGGATCTGCGGCAGCACCTGGGCCTCGGCAGCGCCCGGCGCGTAGTAGAGGTACAGCGGCACGCCGGAGCGACCATGGGCCTTCAGCACGGCGGTGATCTTGGGGTCCTCGCGCGTCCAGTCGCCCTTCAGGTAGACGACGCTGTGCTTGGCGAAGGCGTCCTTCACCTCGGGGCGGGACAGCGCCACGCGCTCGTTGACGAGGCAGGAGATGCACCACGCCGCCGTCAGGTTGACGAACACCGGCTTGTTCTGGCCACGCAGCTCGGCCAGGCGCTCGGCGCTGTAGGCCTCGGTGCCGGACTCGCCCGCGGCGCGCACGTCGGCCGAGACCGGCTTGATCCACGCCGCCACGCCCAGCGCCAGCACGACGCTGGCGACCGCCGCGCCGGTGCCGACCCAGCTCGCGCCGCTGCTGTGCCGCCACCACAGGCCGAAGGCCATCAGCACCAGGCCGCCCAGCGCCAGCGCCACGCCGTCCGGCCCGGCCTGCTGGGCCAGCACCCACAGCAGCCAGACGACGGCCGCGTACATCGGGAAGGCCAGGAACTGCTTGAACTTGTCCATCCACGCGCCGGGCCGCGGCAGCCAGCGCTGCGCGGCGGGCCAGAAAGCCAGGATCAGGAAAGGCAGCGCCAGCCCCAGGCCCAGCGCCAGGAACACGGCCACCATGACCGCCGCCGGCTGGGCCAACGCAAACGCCAGCGCCGCGCCCATGAACGGCGCCGTGCATGGCGTGGCGACCACCGCCGCCAGCACGCCCGTGAAGAAGCTGCCCGCCAGGCCGTCGCGCGCGGCCAGGCCCGAGCCGATGCCCGTGAAGCTGCCGCCGATCTCGAACAGGCCCGACAGGCTCAGGCCCACGAGGAACAGCACATAGGCCACCACCAGCACGAACACCGGCGAATGGAACTGGAAGCCCCAGCCCACCTGCTGGCCCCCCGCGCGCAAGGCGATCAGCACGGCGGCCAGCGCCGCAAAGCTGGCCAGCACACCAGCCGTGTAGGCCAGGCCTTCGGCCTTGTGGTTGCCCTTGTTCACCAGCGCCAGCGCCTTGATGGACAGCACCGGGAACACGCAGGGCATCAGGTTCAGGATCAACCCGCCCACCAGCGCCAGCGCCAGTGCGGGCAGCAGGCCCAGGTCGCTCTCGGGCGCAACAGCCGGCGCCGGCGCCTCCGCCGCGGGCGCGCTGAGGTCGGCCGGGCCGGGGCCTTTGCCGGCACCCTCGGGCATGGGGGCAGCCACCGTCCAGGCCTGCGGGCCGGTCGCCGTCGTCAGCACGATGACGCCGGACAGCGGCTTGCCCGCCGCGACCGGCTCGTCGCCGGCCGGGATGTCCAGCGCCCAGCCACCGCCCTCGGCCTTGAGGGCTTGCGGCGCGCTGTGGGCCACCGCGCCCCACGTGTCGGCGAAGAAATAGGCCTGGGTCACACCGGCCGTCGGGCCACCGAGCTTGAAGCCCTGCGCCGCGGGCTTGAGCGTCACGGCAAAAGGCGCCGCCTTGGGGATGAGGCCGCGCCATTCGTCGATCTGCGCCGCATCGCCACCCATCTTGGCCTCGGCCGCCGAACCCACGACCGGCAGGTCCAGGCCCAGGCTCACCTGCTCCGGGATGCAGACGTCCTTGCAGACCAGCCAGCGCACCTCGGCGCCCGGCTTGAAGCGGCCGCCGGGCTTGGCATCGGCCGGCACGGTGAGCTCGACCAGCAGCGCCGCGCGGCCCTCGTAGCCGTAGTTGACGATGGGGCCGATGGCCTGGATGGACGGCGTGGGCCACTGGATGGGCGCAGCTTCGGCGCCTGTCCAGGCGATGGTGGTGGCCTGGCCGGAGTCGCCCGGGTTCAGCCAGTAGGTGTGCCAGTGCGCCTTGATGCTCTGCTCCAGCGCGACCGTGAATCGCTGGCCCGGCGCGACGCTGGCCTGGCTGGACACGAGGCGGGCCTGCACATGCTCGGTGGCGGCCTGGCTGGGGGCTTGCGGCGGCGCGGCCAGGGCGGCCAGCGGCGCGGTCAGCAGGGCGAGAAAAACGGAGCGCAGGGAAGAGAGCATCCCGAAATGCTAGGGCATCCCGGTTTCACCCCGCCGATAAAGGCCTGCCTGGACGAAGGCTTCGAACGCCGTCCACAGCGGATCGAAGCGCTCCGGCGCGCCTTCCAGCAGCGCCAGCGCCTGCAGGCCGGCTTCCAAGGTGGACAGCTGGCCGGGGCGGTGGGCGCGGCGGATGGCGTAGCGGCCGGGCTGCTCGGCCAGGCTCACCCGCGGCAGCCCGGCCAACCAGGGGTTGGCGGCCAGCAGGCGGCGGCTCTGGCGCCAGCTGCCGTCCAGCAGGATCAGGCGGCGCACATCCGCCGGGGCTGGGGTGCCGGCCTCGCCGGGGTAGAGCAATGCCGTGCCGGGGCCGGCCAGCGCGGCGTCGAAAGCCTCGCCGCGCAGCAGCCGCGCGGCCTGCAGGCCCAGCGTCAGGAAGGCCGCGGTGTTCTTCGCATGACCGGCCTCGGCCGGGTGCTGCAGGATCAGCAGCTCGGTGCGGTGGGCCAGCGGCGCCGGCAGCGTGGCGCACAGGCAGGTGGACGCCGGGCGCTCACAGCGCGGGCAGGCCGCGCGGGCCATGGCGGTGCGGCCTCAGTGCGGCGGCGAGACGGTGTTCGGGCCGATGGTCGACACCGTGCCGTCGGCGTCCACTGCGGGTTCGGGCTCGTCGACATGGCGGCGCGAGCGCGTGCTTGGCAGGCTCAGCTGCTTGCGCTTGGCCAGCGAGCCGGCCACCCAGGCACCGCCCAGCACGCCGAAGATGTTCAACGCGCCGAACAGCGGCGCCGCGTTGGACGACAGCAGCAGGTTCTGCAGCGGCGCGGAATAGGCGCGCGGCTTCAGCGCGAAGCTGAAGGCGCCGAAGATCAGCCAGCAGGCCCAGGCCACGCCGATGCCCGACATCATCCAGGCGACGTAGGGTCGGTGGCGGCGGCGCGTCGGGCGCAGCGTCAGATAGCCCCAGACGGCCGCGACGACGAACAGCAGCGCCGCAATGCCCAGCGCCTCGCCCAGCATGACCGGCAGCGCATTGCGGCCGCCGAACGGCGCGTAGAGCTGGCGCGGCAGGCCGACGCTGGCGTACCTCATGGCGGCGGCAGTCCCGAAGGAGTACAGCAGCACGCCCGAGGTGAAGGCAATGGAGCGACGGGCAGCTTTCATGGGGGCACATTCTCGGTGCAGCCGCGGCGAAGGCCTGGCCGGGGATGTTTCGCGGCGCGACGTAGTCCACAGATCGCGGCGCCGGGAAAAACAAAACCCGCCGTCCGGGAGCCGGGCGGCGGGTGGGGCGCTGGTCCTGCCAGCCGGCTGGCATGCCGGTTGGCCGTCTTCGCGTGGTTCGGTTCAGCGCTTGCGGTCCAGGCGCATGGCGCGGGCCAGGCCGCGGCGCTCGCCGCTGTAGAAGCCCGTGTCGAAGGCCTCGTGCTTGCGGCCCTTGTCGACGGATTCCTCGGCGCTCCACGCCTGGCCCATCTCGGGCACGGGGAGGCGGCGGTGCTGCGGTTCGGTGCGGAATTGGATCTTCATCATGGCTGTCTGACCTGGTGAGAGGCCATCTCACGCCGATTGCGGCGCGATTGGGAGGCACAACGCCGGCACGGCCGGGCTGGTTGACAGGGCGCTCACACTTCTTTGCACTCTTCTGTGCAGACAATGCCGGCTTCGAATTCCAGGAACCGCGCGATGACCGTCAAGCTGAAGAAGTCCCTCCCGGCCAAGGCCACCCCCATCACCGTCGTCGACCGCGCCGCCTTCCAGGCGCTGGCGCCGGGCCTGCCCGCGGCCACCCGCGCCTGGCTGGCAACGGTCGGCTTCGTCGGCGCCGCCGACAGCCATGCCCTGGTGCCCGCCGCCGACGGCGGCCTGGGCCAGGTGTTTGCCGGCGTGGCGCACAGCGCCCACCCGTTCGCGCTGGCCAGCCTGCCGCTGGCGCTGCCGGCCGGCGACTACCGGCTGGACGAGGACGGCCTGGGCCTGCACCCGGAAGCCGCAGCGATGTCCTGGGAGTTGGGCGGCTACCGATTCGACCTCTACAAGCCGGCCAAGCGCGAGCCGGCCACGCTGCTGCTGAAGGCCGGCGCGGACGCCGAGCGCGGCGTGGCCCTGGCCGCGGCCATCGCCGCGACGCGCGACCTCGTCAACACGCCGGCCGAGCACATGGGCCCGGCGGAACTGGCGGGCGCCGCCAAGCTGCTGGCCCAGCAACATGGCGCCAGCTTCTCCGAGATCGTCGGTGACGCACTGCTGAAGAAGAACTTCCCCAGCATCCATGCGGTTGGCCGCGCGAGCACGCGCTCACCTCGCCTGATCGAGGTAAGCTGGGGCAACCCCAAGCACCCCAAGCTGGCCCTGGTCGGCAAAGGCGTCTGCTTCGACACCGGCGGCCTGAACATCAAGCCCGGCGAGGGCATGCGCCAGATGAAGAAGGACATGGGCGGCGCGGCCAACGCACTGGGCCTGGCCGGCCTCATCATGGCGCTCAAGCTGCCGGTGCGCCTGCAGCTGCTGATCCCGGCGGTGGAGAACTCGATCGCCGGCAACGCCTACCGGCCGGGCGACGTCATCAAGACGCGCAAGGGCTTGCACATCGAGATCGGCAACACCGACGCCGAAGGCCGCGTCATCCTGTGCGACGCGCTGGCCTACGCGGCCGAGAGCAAGCCCGACCTGGTCATCGACCTGGCCACGCTGACCGGCGCGGCCCGCGTGGCGCTGGGCGCGCAGCTGCCGGCGCTGTTTGCCAAGCACATGGACACGGCGCGCGACCTGGTGGACCTGGGCCTGAAGCTGGACGACCCGCTGTGGCACATGCCGCTGTGGGCGCCGTACCACGCCGGCATCGAGAGCACGATCGGCGACATCGTCAACACCGGCAAGAGCCCGCTGGCGGGCGCCATCAATGCGGCGTTGTTCCTGGAAGACTTCCTGCCGCCCCAGCAGGACTGGCTGCACGTGGACCTGTTTGCGTGGAACGACGCGCCGCGCCCCGGCCGCCCGGTGGGCGGCGAGGCGCAGACGATCCGGACGCTGCTGGCCTACCTGGAGCAGCGCTACACGAGGGCCTGATTACTCGGTCGGGTCCTGGGCCGGAGGCTGCTCGGCGGCCGGCTCGGCCTTGGCGGCCCGGGTGGCGGCCTGGAGGGCTTGCGCCATCTGGGACGGCGCGGGCTGATCGGGCTGCTGAGGAGCAGGCTTGCGGCCCGGCTGCGGCGGGCGGCCGCCTTCACCACGCGCAGGGCGTTCGCCGCGCGACTGGTCGCGCCGGCCGCCTTCCAAGCGCTGCTCGGGGCGGCGCGGGCCAGGGCCTTCCGGTCGGCCGGCACCGGGGCGGCGGTCGTCACGGCGATCATCGCGGCGCCCGCCATCACGATCCTGGCGCGGCGGCGCCGGCGGTGCCTCGGCGCGCTCCTTGCGCGCGATCTCCAGCAGGCCGGGCAGCTCTTCGGGCACGACACCCTTGAGCACGCAGAAGTTGGCCTCGGTCAGCGTCGTGCGCTCGAAGTCCCACAGCAGCTGGGCGCGGTTGCGGCGCTGCTGGAACTCCAGCTGGTGGCGCTCCTGCTCGGCCTGCTGGCGCTCCTGCTGCACGCCCTTGCGGCGGGCCAGCTCTTCCCTGGCAGCCGTCAGGTGCTCTTCGGTGATCTCGCCGGCCGGGTTGCCGTCGAGGTCGAAACGGGTCTTGGCCTGGGTCAGTGCGATCAGGTAGCTGGTACCGCCGGTGTGGCGGCGCAGGAAGGCGCTGAGCTGGGCCTTGCTGAACTTGCCGGGCGCGCGCTCCTGGATGTCGGCCTGGATGCGCAGCTTGACGGGCTTGGGCTTGCCGGTGAACAGCGCCGGGAACAAGGCCTTCAGCTCGGCGCTGGCGTCAGCCACTGGTGCGGCGGAAGCGGTCGCAGCAACGGGTTCGGCAGGCACAGGGGCCTCGGCAGTCGCGGCTTCGGCGGCAGCGGGCACCACGGCCTCTTCGGGCACAGGCGCGGGGGCGGCCGTTGCCGGTTCGTCGGACGGGGTGACGGGATCGGGAAGATCGGAATTCATCGCAGAGCGGCTAGAGACGCGAACGGGCAAGGGCCGGGATTGTCGTTCACAAGGGCGAGAAGGCCCAGGCGGCTCGTGGGATGGCGGTGCGGCGCCGGACGCGGCCATCATCGTCCGGGTCGCCACAGCGCGGAGCGCCGCCCATGCACCTCGAAGGTTCCTGCCACTGCCGCAGCGTGAAGTTCTCGGTCCAAGCCGACTCGCCCGTGCCCTTCATGCGCTGCTATTGCTCCATCTGCCGCAAGACGGCGGGCGCCGGTGGCTATGCCATCAACCTCGGTGCGCTGACGCACACGATGAAGGTGAAGGGCAAGCGCCACCTGCGCATCTACCGCGCGCAGCTGGCCGACAAGGATGGCAAGGGCACGCACACCAGCAGCGGGCGGCGCTACTTCTGCAAGCGCTGCGGCAGCGCGCTGTGGCTGTGGGACCCGACCTGGCCCGATCTGGTGCACCCGCATGCCAGCGCCATCGACACGCCGCTGCCGACACCGCCGGACCACGTGCATTGCATGGTGGGCTCCAAGGCACCCTGGGTCGGCATCGAAGGCCAGCCGAACGACCCGCGCTTCGACGGCTACCCGGACCAGTCGCTGGCCGAGTGGCATGAGGCGCACGGCCTCTAGTCCCAGGGCTTCAAAGGCCGCCGAAGACTTTCTTCAGGATGGCGCTGCCCGTGCCGACCGGGTCCTTGCGGATCTTCTTTTCCTCTTCGGCAATGATGCGATAGAGGCCGTCCAGCGCCTTGCCCGTCACGTACTGCTGGATGTTGGCGTCCTCACCGCGCACCAGGCCGAAGCCCGAGGCCTTCTTGGCGACGGCGTTGTACTTGTCGGCCAGCGACACCTTCTCGGTCGCCTTGGTGACGATGGGCAGGAACTGATGCCCCAGCGGCTCGCGGGTCTTGTCAGCGAAGAAGTTGGTGACCGAGTCGTCACCGCCCTTCAGGATCTTCAGGCCGTCCTCGACGCTCATGTCCTTCACGGCCTTGACCAGCAGCGGCTTGGCCGCGGGCACGGCCGCCTCGGCGGCGCGGTTCATCGCGGTGACGAGTTCGTCCAGCTTGGCGCCCTGGCCGGTGGCCTTGAGCAGCTTGGCGGCGTCCTTCAGGTAGCCGGGCAGCTCGATCTTGACGAGCGGGTTGCCGAGAAAGCCATCGGGCCGGCCCAGCAACGCGACGGCCGCGTTGGCACCACGTTCCAGCGCCGTGCGGATGCCGGCATTCGCGTCACCTTCGCTCAGGTTCAACGCCCACGCCGGGCGCAGCAACAGCAAGGCGGGGGCGCTGGCGATGACGAGGCGGCGTTGCATGGCGGGCTCCGGTCGGGTGGAAGCCTCATCTTGCCACCGCCATGTGCCGGTTGGCTCAGGCCGCCACGGGCCGGTGCGCGCGTTTGTGGTGGTACATGCGCTGGTCGGCCAGTTCCATGAGGCGGCCGAGGTCGTCGCCATCCTCCGGGAAGCGCGCCGCGCCCATGCTGGCGCCGACGTGCAGCGTGCGACCCTCGAACAGGAAGCCGCCATTGAGCTGGTGCGTCAGGCGGCTGATGGTGGCCTCCAGGCCGCCCTCCGGCGCCAGCGGGCGCAGCAGCACGCCGAACTCGTCGCCACCCAGCCGCGCGGCCGTGTCGGACTGGCGCACGCTGGCGTTCAGGCGACGGGCAAATTCCAGCAACGCCGCGTCACCGGCCCGGTGACCGTGGCGGTCGTTGATGGGCTTGAGGCCGTTCAGGTCCAGCATCATGACGGCCAGCGGCTGGCCATCGCGCACGGCCTGGGCCAGCGAGGCGCGCAGGCGGTCCAGGAACAGCGCGCGATTGGGCAGGTCGGTCAGCCCGTCGTGCGTGGCCTTGTGGAAGAGGTCGCCCGGCGCATAGCGGGTGGCGAAATACATGGCCGCGCCGACCAGGTCGGACAGCAGTTCCAGCAGCGCGACATGGCGATCATTGAAATGAGCCACGTGGGACGACATCGCCTTCAGCACGCCCACCGTCTCGCCGTCATGGCGCAGCGGCACGACGATCATCGAGCGCAGGCCCAGGCGCTCGCAGGCGGCGCGGTCGGTGCGAGGGTCGGTCAGCGCGTCGTCGCAGAACAGCGCCCGGCCCTCGCGCACGCACAGGCCCGACAGGCTGGTGCCGCGCTGCAGCCGCAAACCCAGGCTGTTGGCGGCCATGCCGGCGGCGGCGCGGTAGACCATTTCGTCGCCCTCGGCCATCTCGACGGCGGCGCCATCGGCCGTGGCCAGGTTCAACGTGCGGCCGACAACGAGGTTCATCAAGCCGCCCAGGTCCAGCCCCAGACGGGCCACCTCGGTCTGTATGGCGATCACCTCCAGCAGCTTTTCCCGGCTCGGCACCGTCTCTCCTTGCCTGCGCCGCCGCGGAGCGATGTGCCCTTGGTCGGATCAGTCTCCGTTGCAAGGTGAATTTTTACATGCCGACATAAATGATGTCGACAGGGATTTTCCGGTGAGGAATGACGTCTATCCGAGCCGCGCCAGGCGCTCGGTCAGCAGCGCGAAGAAGCCGTCCGAGTCGACATGGCGCAGCACCTGGGCATTGGCCGGCAGGCCGGTGACGGCCCACCAGTCGATGACCGTCATGCCGCGCGTCAGCTCGCTCCGCGTTTCGACGCGCACGTTGCAGTCCCGCCCGGTGAAGAGTTCGGGCCTCAGCAGCCAGGCGATGACGCAGGGATCGTGCAGCGGGCCGCCGTCCTGGCCGTACTTGGCTTCGTCGAAGCGCTCGAAAAATTCCATCCAGGCCGCGACGACGCCGCCGGCGCGATTGCCGATCGCGCGGATGGCTTCGATGCGCGCGGCCGTCGTCAGCGCCTCGTGCGTGACGTCCAGCGGCGCCATCGTGATGGGCACGCCGCTCGCAAAGACCTCGTGCGCAGCCTGCGGGTCGACGTAGATGTTGAACTCGGCAGCCGGCGTCACGTTGCCGCCCTCGAAGAAGCCACCCCCCATCAACACGATGCGGCGGATGCGCGGCGCGATGTCGGGCGCGCGGCGCAGCGCCAGCGCGATGTTGGTCAGCGGGCCCAGCGGACACAGCGTCACCGTGCCGGCGTCGCGTTCGCGCAGCGTCTGGATGATGAAGTCGACCGCGTGCCGCGGGTCCAGCGCCAGCGTCGGCTCGGGCAGCTCGACACCGTTCAGGCCGGTGTCGCCATGCACGTGCTCGGCGGTGACCAGCGGCACGTCCAGCGGCCGGTCGGCGCCGGCGCAGATGGGCACGTCACGGCGGCCGGCCAGCTCCATGACCTTGCGGGCATTCAGTGTCGTGAGCGCCAGCGGCACGTTGCCGGCCACCGTCGTCACGCCCAGCAGCTCCAGCTCGGGGCTGGCGGCCGCCAGCAGCAGCGCGATGGCGTCGTCCTGGCCAGGATCGGTGTCGATGATGATGGGCAGGGCGGTCATTCCGGCAAGCTTCCGAGGTCGATGTCGATGGCGCCAAACAGGCTGGTACTGCCGTCGGCGGATTTGAGGTCCAGGCGCAGGCTGTCGCCCGGCGCGAGCGCGATGTCCAGCGCGTCCAGCGCGGCGCCGGCAAGCTGGCCGGCGCGCAGCGCCCGCAGTCGGGCCAGCCGCGCGAGCGATTCACCCGGCACAGCCGTCACATCACGCGGGTCGAGCTTGCTGCCGTTGTGCAGGGCCACGAGACGGGCCTGAAAGCGGCCGGCAGCCCAGGCCTCGCCCAGCTCTTCGGGCGTCACGGCCAGCGGCGCGCAGTGGCTGGCCACCAGCTCGCCGTCCACCCGCCAGTCCACGGCCAGGCCCAGCAGCCGCAGCGCGTCCAGCGCGCCGCCGGCGTCGCTCGCGGCATTCAGGTCACCCGCGATGGCCGCCAGCACGGCCTCGCCGCTGGCCACGGCCCGCAGCGGATGGTGGGGGCCCAGGAAGGCGCCGGCCTCGCGTCGCACGCCGCCGTCCGCGTCGACCACCGCCCAGCCGTAGGCGCGGGGCAACGGCGCCAGGCACTTCTCGGGCTCGAAGGCAAAGGCGTGGCGCAGCTTGCCATGGTTGAGCTGCACGGCGAGGTCTTCGAGTTGCGGCGCGATGAAGCCCCAATCGTCCAGGACTTGCTGCATGCGCGTGGCGATGCCGGTGGCGTAGTGGGCCTGGGTCTGGTCGCGCGACACGACGACGAGGTGGCCGTCGCGCGAGCCGTCGGCGTAGCTGGCGAGTTTCATGGAGTGGGGTGCGGGACGATGGCAGCATTGTGCGATGAGCGCCGCCTTCCCTCCCCGCCGCGCCGCCGCGACCGCGCTGGCGGCCAGCCTGCTCGCGCATGCAGCGCTGCTGGGCGGCGGGCCGGCCGCGCGGGAGCCCGTGCGGCCGGCAAAGGCCGTCAGCCTGGCCTTGCAGCCACCGCCCACGCTGCCGATGGCGCTGCCCGAACCGGCGCCGCCTGCCTTGCCCGCGACCCAGGCACGTTCACCCAGGCCCAGCCCCCAGGCGCCCACGCCCGTCGTGGACGCCCCCGCGGCGGTGGCCGATGCGCCGCCGCTGCGCTTGGCCGGGCCGGCCGCCTGGCTCTACCGGCTGCGCCAGGGCGGCCAGGACGGCGAGGCCCTGCTGGACTGGCAGCCCCAGCCGGACGGCCGCTACAGCCTGCGCCTGACGCGGCGCGTCGGCGAACGCGCCCTGCCCGCCTGGGAAAGCCTGGGCTCCACCGGCGGCGCCGGCCTCTCACCGGAGCGCTTCGCGCTGCAGCAGCGCGGCCGCGACCGCCAAGCGGTCAATTTCGATGCCGAGGGCCGGCGCGTCAGCTTCTCTGCCAGCCCGGCCCAGCTCGATCTGCCCGAGGGCACGCAGGACCGCCTGTCCTGGTGGCTGCAGCTGGCCGCCCTCGTGCAGGCGGCGAACGCCCAGGCCGTCGCCCCGGGCGGGCGCTGGCGCGTCTGGGTGGCCGGGCTGCGCGGCGAGCTGCGCGAATGGACCTTCGAGGCCGTGGACGGCGAGCCCGACGATGCCGGCACGCTGCACCTGCGCCGGCTGCCGCTGGGCGAGCGCGACCCCGGCATCGATCTCTGGCTGGACCCGGCGCGTGGCTATTGGCCGGTGCGGCTGCGCCAGGGCGACCCTGAAACGCGCGGTTTCGAAATCCGGCTATCCCACGTGAACTCCTGACGCTTCCTACACGTTGTCGGCGCATGGGAGGACCCGATCTGGGCCCCGTTCTGCCAGTATCTGAACCGACCGGGGCTTGAAACCACAGGCCTCACCCGCAGTTGAAGCCGAGAGGAGAACTTCATGCACATGCTCTACAACTCCGACAGCTTCATCGTCGTCCAGTTCGACGTGCCGACTGCCGAGCCACAGATCGTGCCCGCGGGTCCGCAGCTGAATCGGGGCGGTTTCGAGATCGTCGACAAGTTCGCCCGCAAGGAGATCTTCATTGAGGGCGCGCTGGCCGAATCCTTCCAGCAGGGTGTGCAGGCGCTCATCGACGAGGGCGAGCCGTCGGAAGACGACCTCGACGCCTTCATCGAGCGCTACGCGCTGATGGGCCAGCAGCCGGTCGTGATGCACTGAACACTCTGAGGAGCCGTTCTTACATTGATCTGCGCCCAAGCCTGATACAAGATGGGTTCGCGCTGGCCGCTGCAGGCCGCGCAAGGAGCCCATCGAATGGTGAAGCGAGCCGCCGCTGAGACAGCCCCCCGGGCACCGGGCCGCGTGCTGCCTTCGCCCGGCCTGGACAGCGCCCCGGTGCTGGACCGCATGTGCTCACAGTTCGTGCTGACGCTGACCGTGCGGCACGCCGGCCGCTTCAACCTGCGACGCGATTTCAACGGCCTGCTGTCCTTCACGGGCCGCCACCTGGTCTGGCCCACCCGCGTGCTGCAACGGTTGCGCGTGTATCTGACGCAACGCTGTGCCGGCAACGAGTTGTGGCGCGGTCATGAAAGCCTGAGCGACGAGGTCTTCCTGGAACGCTTCGGTCAGTGGACCGGCCCGTTCTCCGAAGGCACGCTGTTCTTCTACCTCGACGAGTACGTCAAGGACGCGCCCAAGGACATGATGGCCTTGCTGGCCACCACCTGCGAGCACCTGGACCGCCAGCTCAAGCGCGAGTCCACGCTGGTCGAGAAGAACATCGACGCCCTGGGGCAGCTGCTGCAGCTGAACCCGGCCGAGCGCGCCATCCTGCTGTACGGCACGCTGGCCCGCTACCAACGCGAGCTGCGCGGGGCGCTGGTGGAGTTCAAGGTCAACACGGCGCAAGAGGCCTTTGCGGCCATCGCCGCCGTCGCCGGCGTCGACGAGCGCGAGGTGGCCGAGGCGCTGCGCGCGGGCTCGCGGCTGGAGCGCATCGGCATGGTCGAGAACCTGATCTCGGAGCACAACATCACCGACCTGGCCGACCTGATGAAGGTCAGCGACCAGTTGCCGCCAGTGCTGATGCGCGAGTACCAGGGCCCGCACGACCTGATGGCCGTGTTCACGCGGCCGGCCACGCGCAGCACGCTGGCCAGTGGCGACTTCCAGTTCGTGGCCGAGGACCTCGCGCTGCTGCAAGGCCTGCTGCGCCAGGCCGTGGCCACGCATGCCAGCGGCGTCAACGTGCTGCTGTACGGCCCGCCGGGCACGGGCAAGACCGAGCTGGCCAAGGTCGCGGCCGCGGCCGCGGGGCTGGACTTGTACGAGGTGGAGTACGCCGACCGCGACGGCAATTCGCTGTCCGGCCGCGACCGCTACCGCTCGCTACAGATCAGCCAAGTCTTCCTGAAGGCCAGTGCCAACGTGGCGCTGCTGTTCGACGAGGTCGAGGACGTGTTCCCGCCGCTGTCCAGCGACACGGCGTCGCTGCTGAGCCGGCTGGACGCCAGCGTGGACGGTGGCGTGGGCAATTCGGTCAGCGGCAAGGCCTGGGTCAACCAGATCCTGGAAACGAATCCGGTGCCGGTCATCTGGGTCACCAACCGCATCGAGCAGATCGACCCGGCGTTCCGTCGCCGCTTCCAGTACCACCTGGAACTGAAGTCGCCACCGCCCGGCGCGCGTCGCGGGCTGGTGGCGCGGTCGCTGGGCGAGGTCGCCGTCAGCGAAGCCTTTGTCGGCAAGCTGGCCGAAAGGCCGGGCCTGACGCCGGCGCAGATCCGCACCGCGGTGCGCTTCGCGCAGTTGGCCGGTGCGGCCGACGAGGCCGAGAAGCTCATCGAGCGCCAGCTGCTGAACGCCGACAAGGCGCTGGGTCGCGACGACGTCAGCCTGGCCCGCCCCTGCGTGACCCGCTATGCGCTGGAACTGCTGAACTGCGAGAGCCGCTTCGAGATCCCGCGCATCGTCGAGGCACTGCGCCGCAAAGGCAGCGGCCAGCTGTGCTTCTACGGCCCGCCCGGCAGTGGCAAGACCGCCCTGGCCGAGCACATCGCGCAGGCGCTGGGCCGGCCGCTGATGGTCAAGCGCGCCAGCGACATTGCCAGCAAGTTCGTCGGCGAGACCGAGCAGAACATGGCGCGCATGTTCGAGATGGCGCAGACCGAAGGCGCCGTGCTGCTGCTGGACGAAGCCGACAGCTTCTTGCGCAGCCGCAAGCGGGCCGAACGCAACTATGAGGTGTCAGAGGTCAACGAGATGCTGGCCGGCATGGAGCGCTTCAGCGGCCTGTTCATCTGCACGACCAACCTGTTCGACGACCTGGACGAAGCCGCGCTGCGGCGCTTCGCGTTCAAGATCAGGTTCAAGGCGCTGAGACCTGAGCAGCGCGTGGCGATGTTCGAGCGCGAGGCCGCCGTCGCGCCGGACGACGAGCAGCGCTCACGGCTGGTGGCGATGGACTGCCTGACGCATGGCGATTTCGCGGCCGTGCGGCATCAGGTCGAGATCCTCGGCGAGGCCTTCACGCCGGACGAGTTCCTGGCTCAGCTGGAGGCGGAGCATCGGGCGAAGCCGGAAGTCCGCGAGCGGCGAGGCATAGGGTTCAGAGCGGCTTGAAGTAGTAGGTCGTCGAACACGGCGGCCCGTCAGGCATCAGCGCGTAGTTCGGGATGTCCCCCGCAAGCCGCCAGCCCAGCCTTTCATAGACCCGCGATGCGTCGCTGCCCGTGACGGTGTCCAGCACCAGCGTTGTCTTGCCCAGCTCACGCGCCCGCGCCTCCAGCGCCCGCAACAGCCGCTCGGCCACGCCCTGGCGGCGCATGCGGCGGTGGACCAGCATCTTGCTGACGTCGGCGCGGTGGGGCTGGTTGTCGGGCATGTCGACGACCAAAGACAGCGTGCCGCAGATGCGACCGGCCTCGTCCTCGGCGATGAAGAGGTGGCGATCGCCGGCAGCGACACCTTCGGCAACTCGGCGCCAGAAGGCTTCGGGCCGCCCTTCGGCCAGCGGCAGCATGAAGCCGACCGACGCGCCGCCCTCCACGCAGTCGCGCAGCACCTCGGCCAGTTCGGTCACGCGGGCCAGCGCCTCCGCGCCGTCGAGTTCGCGGATGACAACAACGCTCATGGCCGGGCTCCGGTGAGGGCGACGAGGTAGCGCGCCGGCTTCGCGCCGGGGTTGTGGAAGCGGATGGGCGCGTCCAGCCGCATGGCCAGGCAGTCGCCGGGGTTGAGCTGCCACTGGTCGTCGCCGTGGGCGATCTCCATGACGCCGTCGATCATCCAGACCAACTGGTGGATGTCGGCGTCGCGCTCCGAGGTCTCGAAGGACACGCGCTGGCCGGCCGGGAAGACGACATCCACCAGCTGCAGCGGCGACACGCCGGCGGGCGACACGTTGCGGCGGACATAGCCCGAGGCGGGGTCACTCCAGACGGGCTGCTCGGCCACGCGCGCCAGCGGTGACGGCACCGACGGCGCCGGGCCGGACTCGAACATCGACGCGACGCTGACGCCCAGTGCCGACGAGAGCTTGTCCAGCACGACCGCTGTCGGGCTGCTCTGGCCGCGCTCGATCAGCGAGATGTTGGAGCGGCTGACGCCGCTCTTGTGCGCCAGCGCGTCCAGTGACAGGCCGGCGTCGGCGCGCAAGTCGTGCAGGCGCCGGCCGATGCGTTGTGTGATGTCCATGCATTCCAGTTTACTGGAATTTTTATTCCATCAAAATGGAATAGCCCGTTCGACGGCGCGACGCCAAGCCGGGTCGGGCCAGTGGCGGCCCAGGCGCCAGGCCGCGTGGGTGAGCTTGATGACGTGGGCGTCGTCCTGCGCGCAGGCGGCGGAGATCAGCGCCGGCCAGGGGCGGCTGGGCGGGCGGTCCAGCATCAGCGCGGGCGGGGCACCGCTGGCCAGCAGGCCGGCCGCGGCGGCGACGCTGAAGCCGCGCGCGAGCTCGGGCGCGGGCCACCAGGGCTGCAGCACCGTCATCGCATGGCTGGCCGTCAGCAGGTGCAGCGCGGTGAAGTTGCCGGTGGCCGCATAGGTGCGGGCGGCCAGCAGCGCGAGGTCGCGCAGCGTGTCCGGCCCATGGCGCAGCCGGCCGGCAACGGCGGCGAAGCCGGGCGACGCGCCCCAGGCCTGCATGCGGCCGGTGATGAGGCTGCCGCCCGGGTAGGTGGGGCGTGGCAACTGCATCAGCGCCTGCAGCCAGTCGGCCAGGTCCAGCGGCGGGCCGTCGTGTGCGATCGGCAGCGGCATGCGGTGCGCGGCCCAATGCGCCAGGCCGGCCGCCATTTCGCCCTCGTGGCCGGCCAGCACCGCATGGCCGGTGCGGATCAGGCCATGGAAGGCGATGGCGCCGGCACCCGGCAGCAGCAGGGCCAGCGCCTCGCGCAGCGCGTCGCCCGAGCCCAGTTCCGTAATACGCGCGGCAAAGTGGGCGCGCCAGGCGGCGTCGCTGTCGAGCCGGCCGAGGTCGCGCTCGAGGACGATGCGCGCCGGGCGGCCGGCGGTGCGCGGCTCCAGCATCGTTTCATGCGCCTCGCTCCAGGCCTGCAGCCGCTCGGCCGAGGCGCCCAGCTCCAGCAGCGCCTGCTGGGCCATGGGCAGGTGGTTGCTCAGCTGGCCGCGGTAGGTGGCGGACAGCGCCTGGCCGGCGGCCAGCAGGTGGTGCAGTTGCGCGATGCTGGCGGGCGCGGGGCGCGGCGACGGCGTGGCGGTCTTCATCAGCATGGGGGCCTCGTCTGTGGGAATATCGCGCCATGCTCAAAGTTGAAGTGGACTTGAAGTCAAGCCCTGATTCACCCAGCGCGCCGCTGACCATCGGCCAGCTGGCCCAGCGTGCGGGCGTGGCGACGAGCGCGTTGCGCTTTTACGAAGCCCAAGGACTGCTGGCGGGCAGCCGCAGCGCGGGCGGCCACCGCCAGTACCCGCGCCATGCACTGCGCCGGGTGGCCTTCATCCGCGCGGCCCAGACGGTGGGGCTGACGCTGCCTCAGATCAAGGCGGCACTGGCCACGCTGCCCGATGGCCGCACGCCCACCAAGGCCGACTGGACGCGGCTGTCGACCAGCTGGGCGCCGCTGCTGGACGCACGCATCGCGGCGCTGCAGCAGCTGCGCGGCCGGCTGACCGGCTGCATTGGCTGCGGCTGCCTGTCGCTGAAGGCCTGCGCCCTCTACAACCCCCAGGACAAGGTGGCCGACGAGGGTGCCGGAGCCAGGCTTCTGCGTATCGAAACGGCCTGATGACCCTTATGCGACTCCCGCATATCACTTCCGGGCGAAAATCCCGGGGTTAACCCCGCCAAGATCACCGCCCATGAGTGCCTTCCACGAAGAGACCGTCCTGACCGTCCACCACTGGACCGACCGCTTGTTCAGCTTCACGACAACGCGTGACCAGGCCCTGCGTTTTTCCAATGGCCACTTCACGATGATCGGCCTCAAGGGCGAGAACGGTAAGCCGCTGCTGCGCGCGTACAGCATCGTCAGCGCCAACTACGAGGAACAGCTGGAGTTCCTGAGCATCAAGGTGCCGGACGGCCCGCTGACGTCCAAGCTGCAGCACATCAAGCCGGGCGACAAGATCGTCGTCGGCCGCAAGCCTACGGGCACGCTGCTGGTGGACTACCTGCTGCCAGGCAAGAACCTCTACCTGCTGGGCAGCGGCACGGGCCTGGCACCCTTCATCAGCATCGTGCGCGACCCGGTCACGTACGAGCGCTTCGAGAAGGTCATCATCGTGCACGGCGTGCGCCACGTGAACGAGCTGGCCTACCACGACCACCTCACCGTGGACCTGCACCAGCACGAGTTCCTGGGCGAGTTCGCCAGCGAGCAGCTGCTGTACTACCCCACCGTCACGCGCGAGCCGTTCAAGAACATGGGCCGCATCACCGACCTGATCCAGACCGGCAAGTTGCAGGCCGACCTGGGCCTGCCGCCGCTGGACCCCGAGACCGACCGCATCATGCTGTGCGGCAGCCCCGAACTGCTGAAGGACATGCAGGCGATGCTGGAAGTGCGCAAGTTCAAGGAAGGCAGCACGACGACGCCGGGCGACTACGTCATCGAGCGCGCATTCGTCGAGAAGTGAGCCTCGGCCGCCGCGGGAGCGGCGGCGCGCCACAAACGGCATCAGGATCACATAAGGGCGGCACTGCTGTGGCCCGGTGATTTGTGACTTTCGGCCCCGCCCTTATCGCGGGCACACTCCGCACCTGTCTCAAGGCGAGAACACGACAGGAACACGGCAGGAGGCCAGAAAGTCCGATGAACAACCCCAAGCGCATCGCCGGCACGCTGGTCGTGCTGGCCGTGTTCGGCAGCGCCCTGTTCTGGGCGCTGCGCAGCAACCACCAGACCCAGGCGATCGAGCAGGAGCAGACCGTCATCGCTCAGACGGCGCCGCTGAAGGGACTGATCGCGGTGGACGTGGAGCCCTTCTTCAAGGACGAGCGCGTCGCCAGGCTGCTGGCCGCCCAACGCCTGCCGGTGCAGGCCGTGCGCGTGGGCAGCCGCGACATGGCGGGCAAGCTGGACGAGGCGCCGGACTTCTTCCTGGCCAGCGGCGTCGTGGCGGCCAACATGATCCTGGACGCCGCGCGCAAGGCCAACAAACAAGCCACGCAAAGCTCGCCCTTCCACACGCCGCTGGTGGTGGCGTCATGGGAGCCGGTGGCCAAGATCCTGGTCGCCAACCAGATCGCCAAGCCGCTCGCGCCCAAGGTCTACGGGCTGGACATGGAGAAGCTGACCGAGGCCATGCTGGCCAAGAAGCGCTGGCGTGACCTGAAGGACAGCGGCGAATACGCCGTGTCGCGCAGCGTGCTGGTGTCGACGACAGACATCCGGCGTAGCAACTCGGCGGCGATGTATCTGGCGCTGACCTCGCAGGCGCTCAATGGCGAAGTGGTCAGCGACCGCGCGAAGGGCCAGGCGCTGGCCCTGAAGCTGGCGGAGCTGTTCAAGCGCCAGGGCTTCCAGGAGAACTACGTCAACGGCGCCTTCGACGACTACCTGTCCATCGGCATGGGCAAGACGCCGCTGGCCTTCATCTACGAGAGCCAGATGCTGGCCCAGGCACAGAAGCAAGGCGGCGGCCTGCGGCCCGACATGGTGCTGATGTACCCGCAGCCCACCATCGTCAACAAGCTGGTCATCGTGGCGATGAACGAGCGCGGTCGCAAGCTGGCCGAGCTGCTGACGACGAACAAGGAGCTGCAGGCCATCGCGCTGGAGCAAGGCTTCCGCACCGGCGACCCAGCGTCATTTGCCGCCACGGCCAAGCAGGCCGGCCTCGCCGTGGACACGCAGCTGCGCCAGGTCGTCGACCCGCCGGGCTTCGATTTGATGTTCGACATGATCGACACCGTCAGCCGGGAGATGAACCAATGATGCGACGCCTTGCCCTGGTCGCTTTTGTCGTGTCGGCCGTGGCGCTGTCCGCCTGCGGCAAGCGCGACGAAGCTCCCGCTGCTGCACCGAGCGCGCCAACTGCGCCGAAGACCACGCTGCGCGTGCTGGCCACCAGCGACCTGAAGGACATCGAGCCGCTGGCCGCGCAGATCGAGGCCGCCACCGGCGTGGCCGTGCAGTTCCGCTTCGGCGGCACGATGGAGAGCACGCAGGAGGTGCTCAGCGGCACGCCCAACGCCGACGTGGCCTGGTTCGCCAACGCCAAATACCTGCTCAGCGACGCTGCCGGCCAGGGCCGCGTGAAGCTGCAGGAAAAGATCATGCTGTCGCCCATCGCCGTGGGCGTCAGCGAGAGCGACGCGGCGCGCTTCGGCTGGAACAAGGCCGACGCCAAGCTGACCTGGGCCGACATCACCAAGGCGTCCAGGCAAGGCCAGCTGCGCTATGCGCTGTCCAACCCGGCGACGAGCAACCAGGGCTTCATGGCGCTGCTGGGCGTCGTGGCGGCCGCGGGCGGCAAGGGCGAGGCGCTGACGGCCGCGGACGTGGACCGTCAGGCGATTGCCGACTTCCTGACCGGCTACAAGATCGTGGGCGACAACTCGACCTATCTGGCCGAGCAGTTCACCAAGCTGCAGGGCACGCGCGCCAATGCCTTCATCAACTACGAGAGCTGGCTGCTGACGCTGAATGCCAGCGGCAAGCTGCGCGAGAGGCTGCACCTGATCTACCCCTTCGAAGGCGTGTCGACGGCGGACTACCCCTTCATGCTGCTCAACGACGCCAAGCGCGCGGAATACCTGAAGGTGGTCGACTACCTGAAGGGCGACACCGCCCAGCTGTGGCTGGCGCGCCAGACGCTGCGCCGGCCGATGAAAGCCGAGCTGGCGGCCAAGGTAGCCGACATCCTGCCCTCGCGCGGCTTCCAGGTGGAGCTGCCGTTCTCGCCCGACCGCCAGCTGGCCGACGGCCTCATCGACGCCTACCTGAACGAGTTCCGCAAACCCATCGCTTCCACCTTCGTGCTGGACACCAGCGGCAGCATGCAGGGCCAGCGGCGTGAGCAGCTGGTGGAGGCCATCCACTACCTGGCCGGCGCCGATGTGTCGCTGACCGGCCGCGTGGCCAAGCTGACCAACCGCGAGAAGCTGTGGTTCCTGCCCTTCAGCGACCGGCCGCGCGAGCCGGTGCTGTTTGAGATCCCCGCCGGGAGCCAGAAACGCAAGGGTGTGCTGCCGCAGGCCGACACCGAGGCCAAGACCGCCGAGCTGCAGCGCGTGCGCGACGCGGCCGACGCGCTGCGCATGGCCGGCGGCACGGCGCTGTACGACTCGGTGCTGGCCGCGCTCAACCACATGCTGGAGCAGCGCAAGCTCAAGCCCGACTACCAGTACTCGGTCATCGCTTTCACCGACGGCAAGAACACCGTGGGCCGCAACCTGGAGGCCTTCAAGCAGGCCTACGAGCAAATGCCCGAGGACGTGCGCGGCATCCCTGTCTTCATGGTGTTGTACGGCGACGCGGCCGAGGCGGACCTGAAGCAGCTCGTGTCCATCACGGGCGGGCGCGTGTTCGACGCGCGCAAGACGCCGCTGTATGCCGTGTTCAAGGACATCCGCGCTTACCAATGACGGCACTCTTCCGATGGCTCAACGCGCCGGCCAACTGGTGCGGCCTGCTCGCAGCAACCGGCGTGCTGGTGTTGAAGGCACTGGGCCTGCTCGGCGGGCTTGGCCTCGGCGTCGCCGCGCTGGGCTACGTTGGCGGCCTGGTCGTCGGCGCGATGTGGTGGGGCTGGCCCAGCTTCAAGGAGGCCGAGTGGGAGGCCCTGGAGTTCAAGGACGAGGGCGACGCCCGCGAGGCCATGGGCCGTGCGCTGGCCGGCGTGCGGCGGCTGACCGAGCACAACCCCGGCAGCCGCATCCCCGCGCCGCTGGCCACGCGCATCCAGCAGCTGTGCAGCAAGCTCGAAGCGCTGCTGGATCAGTGGGAGCGCAGCAAGGGCCAGCTGCCGCTGCAGGAGAGCTTCCACGCGCGGCACATCGCCATCAGCTACCTGCCCGACGCACTGAACACCTATCTCAGCATCCCACCGCAGTTCGCGACCAAGAAGCTGCTCAGCAACGGCATGACGGCGCAGGCCACCTTCGAGGGCGTGCTGGCCGAGCTGGAGGGCAAGGTCGAACAGCTGGGCGATGACCTGGCCGGGCAGGACGCCCAGGCCTTCCTGCGCCACAGCGAATTCCTGAAGCAAAAGTTCGGAGCCAAGACACCATGAGCGACACCACCACCCAACCCGCCTTCACGCTGACCGCGCCCGAGGTCATCATCCCCGTCGAGCCGCCGCAGGCTGTCGAGGCCGTGCCGCTGAAGCCCGAGCTGGCCAGCAAGGTCGACGAGCAGGTGCAGCGATTCATCGACGCACTGGAAAAGGAAGACCTGCACAGCGAGCCCTTCAAGGCCCGGCTGGACAGCGCCTTCCAGCTCGGCCGCCAGGAGATCAGCCTGGCCGCCAGCCTGATGCAGGGCAGCCTGATGCAGCGCAACTTCGTCGGCGCAACGGACACGCCGGCCTACCAGGCCATCAACGCCATCCGCGCGCAGCTCGACGAGCTCAACCCCGGCAAGGACGGCGACCTGCTGCAGCCACGCAAGCTGCTGGGGCTGATCCCCTTCGGCAACAAGCTGGAGGCCTACTTCCGCAAGTTCGAGAGCGCCGCCAGCCAGCTGCAGACCAGCATGACGCAGCTGTACGCGGCCAAGGACGGCATCCAGAAGGACGTCATCGACATCGAGTCCACGCGCACCAAGCTGTGGGAGGCGATGCAGAACCTCGCGGCGGCGGCGCGCTTCGCCCGCACGCTGGACACGCGGCTGGCCGAGCGCGTCGACGCGCTCAAGCCCACCGACCCGATCAAGGCCAAGGCGCTGGAGCAGGAGGTTCTGTTCTACGCGCGCCAGAACCTCGCCGACATCCAGACCCAGCAGGCCGTCTGCGTGAACGGCTACCTGGCGCTGGACGTGCTGAAGAAGACCGGCCGCGAAATGATGATCGGCTGCGACCGCGTCGCCACCACCGGCATGAGCGCGCTGGCCGTGGCCCAGACCGTGGCGCGCGCCACCGGCAACCAGATCGAGGTCATGAAGATGCTGCAAGGCGTCAACGCCACCATCGGCAACCTCATCAACCAGACCGGCCAGGCGCTGAACCAGCACATCGACCAGACGGCCGAGTTCGCGTCCAACCCCATGCTGGGCATCGAGCAGATCCAGTCCATGTTCGACCAGACCTTCCAGGCCATGGACGCGATGGACAACTTCCGCTCCAAGGCGATTGCGACCATGGGCGCGAACAACAAGCTCATCGAGGCGCAGTTGCAGCGCGCCGGCAGCTACGTGGACCGCACTCGGCAGCAGCAGGCGCGGGCGGCGGTGTCGGGAGGGGATGTGGCGGGGCCGGTGAAGCTTTAAGGAAGATCGGGCGCTGCCGGGATGCGGCTGCGCGCAATTGCTCCGTGTCCTCCGGGCCGCTGCGCGGCCCTCCCCCTTTACCTGCGCAATTGCGCGCAGCCGCATCCCGGCTTTGCATCCGTGGTGTTTCGCGGCGAAAACCGAGGCAACGTGAAGCAGGATGCCGGGTAGGCCTGATGCGCAAGTAAAGGAGGAGGTCGCGCAGCGGCCGGGGGACATGGAGCATCAGGCCTACCCGGCCTCCTGCGCCCGCCCCACCGGCTCATTCGCCGTACTTCCTGACGATGGCCTGGACGGCACCCGAGCGTTTCAGCGCGTCCAGCGCTGCCTGCCAGCGGGCGACCTCGGCATCGGGGATGTCCTTGCTGCAGGCGATGAACAAGGGCAGCGACAGTATCTTCACGGGCGTCTGGACGACCGCGTCCGCAGCCAGACCCATCTGCTTCAAGGCATGGGCCACGCCCGGCGGCGAATCGCTGATGGCCAGGTCGCATCGGCCGAGCAGCAGCATCTCGTAGACGGCCTTGCCATCGACGGCTCTCGCGTTGAGGTTGGTGAAACCGGCCGCCCTCAGCCGGGAGACCGTCACGCCCGCATGGCGCGCACAGATCAAGGGCACCCTTTTGGCGTCTTCAAGGCTGGAGATCGCCAGCGGGCTGCCCTTGCGCTTGTAGAAATAGATCGAGCTGTCGCCCAGCGGGCCTATCCATTTGTACCGGTCCTCTCGCTCGGGCGTCCTCAGCATGGTGATCATGAAGGTCCTGGGCTGACTCTCCAGCGCCGCGGTCGCGCGCATGCTGGGCAGCAGCCGAAAGTCGACCTGGACCTGCAGCGCCTGAGCAAGCGCCTGGACGATCTCCACCGACGAGCCCTTCACACTGCCGTTCTCGGCATAGTTGTAGGGCGCCCACTCCTCCGTCACGACGTTCAGCTTGGCCTCTGCAGCCCGGACCGGCCCGACCAGCAGGGCCGCCAACGCCAGGGCGATCACGCCCGCCACCGTTGTGGCGCGGCGAGACGCGGTATGGCCGGACGACGCCCGGCGGTTTCGGCTCCATGGGCGGAACGGGTTAGCCCGCATGGCTCGCATGATCCCAAGCGCAAGTCTTTGACCCGCACCGAGCGGAGCACACGCTACATGCCCTTGAACAAATGGGTGTAGCTCCGGCTCACTTCCAGCTTCTCCGTCAGCCCCTTCACGCCCACCAACTGGCGCCCGCGGAAGTCCCGCGTGATGCCGTCGATGGCACGCGCGTTGACGAGCGTCGAGCGGTGCACCTGCCAGAAGACCTGCGGGTCCAGCTCGTCCACCAGCTCCTTGATGGGCTTGCGGATCAGCGCCTCGACCTTGGCGGTCTGCACGCGGGTGTACTTCTCGTCGCTGATGAAGAACAGCACGTCATCGACCGGGATCATCTGGATGGCTTGGCCGACCGTCGCCTGTATCCATTGCAGATAACTCGGCTTGCCGCTCGGGTTGATCTGCGATGACAGCTTGTGCAGCAGCTGCTGCAGCGGTGCCGATGAGGTCTCGACCGACTCGCTGCCTTCGCGCTGTGCCAGGCGCTTCTTGATGCGCGCCACCGTCAGCTGCAGGCGCTCGCGCTCGGCGGGCTTGAGCACGTAGTCGGCCACACCCTGCTCGAAGGCCTCCACCGCGTACTGGTCGTAGGCGGTGATGAAGACGATTTCGGGGACGAGCCAGTCGTCGTCCTCGGGCAGCTGGGCGATCTGGCGCGCAGCGTCCACGCCCGTCAGGCCCGGCATGCGGATGTCGAGGAAGACGAGGTCGGGCTTGTGCTCCTTCGTCAGTTCCACGGCTTCAAGGCCGTTCTTGGCCTCGGCGACGATCTCCAGCTCGGGCCAGACCTCGGTGAGGCGGCTGCGCAGCTGTTCGCGCATCAGTCGTTCGTCGTCGGCCAGAACGGCGCGGATGGGTGCATTGCTCATGGCCGACGATGCTACTAGGTCAGACCGGCTCCGTTCGCGTGGCGGCCGCGGCACGGCGGCGGTTGCGCAGCACGACGAAGAGCAGCAGGCCCAGCAGGATCAGCGGCGAGCCCACCACCGCGCCGACACCCAGCACGGCCACCAGGCCCACGCCCAGCACCGTGGCGACGATGAAGAGCGGCAGGGCCACGCCCAGCAGCAGCACCAGCGGCACGACCAGGCACAGCACCGCGCCGGCGATGAACAGGCCGATGGTGGCGCCCAGCCAGTCGCCGAGGTCGCCGCCGCCGAGGAAGAAGTCACCGTCGTCCAGCACGATGTGCATGTCCGAGCCATGGTGGTGCAGCAGCGCGAAGCCGCCGAACATGGCCATCAACACCATCAGCGCGGTGCCGATGAACAGGATCTTGAACAAGGTCTTCATGCTGTTGCTCCTTCGTCGTTGCGGCTGCGATAGGGCACGGTGATCGTGACGACCGTGCCGCTGGGTTGGTTCTCGGTGACGGTGACGCTGGCGCGGTTGCCGTGCAGCAGCTGCAGGCGTTCGCGGATGTTGGCCAGGCCCACGCCGGTGCCGCTGGTGGCGGCGCGGCCGAAGCCCAGGCCGGTGTCGGCGACCGTGACGGCCAGCTTGCCGTGCACGATCTCTGCCTTGACCTTGAGCAGGCCGCCCTCGGCCTTGGGCTCCAGGCCGTGCTTGATGGCGTTCTCGACCAGGCCCTGGATCATCATGGGCGGGAACTCGGCCGACAGCAGGCCATCGGGCACGTCGATCTCGGTCTGCAGGCGCTCTTCCATGCGCACCTTCAGGATCTCGAGGTAGGGCCGGATGACGGCCAGCTCGCGGCCCAGGTCGCGCACGGCGCCGTTGGCATTGGCCTCGCGCATGGTCGGCATGGAGGCCCGCAACAGCGCGATGAGGTTCTTCTGCATCTGGCTGGCGCGCGGCGGGTCGGTCTCGATCAGGTGGTCGATGGACGCCAGCGTGTTGAACAGGAAGTGCGGCTCGACCTGGGCCTGCATGGCAGCCATGCGCGCCTCGACGACCTGACGCTTCAGCGCCTCGCTCTCGGCGTTCTCGGCAGCCTGCGCGGCCTTGACCTCGGCCACGATGCGGCCCTTGTACATGGCCTTGATGACGGCGGACGCCAGCACCCACAGGATGGCCAGGTCGACCAGCGAGTCGCCGGCATGCACGATGGTGACGCGGCGGCGGCTCTGGGCGCTGGCCACTTCCTCGGCGGCCTCCTGCAGCGCGGCCTGCGCCTCGGCGGCGGCGTCCTGGGCTTCCTTGACCTCCTCGGCCTGGCTCTTCAGCTGGCTGAGCTGGTCCTTGGCCTGGTCGATGGCGGCGCGGATGTCTTCCGGCCGAGCGCTCTTGGGAAAGTCGATCGCGATGGCCGGGGCGTCGCCGCTGCCGGCCTGCTCCTCGCCGTCGGCGTTGCTGGCGGCCGAGGCGGCGCGGCGCACGGGCTGGATGCGCACACCCTGCTCGTCGACCTTGATCTCGTAGTGGACGCCCTTGTCGGCTTCCTTCTTGCCGCCCTGCTCGGCCGCCTTGCGCGCCTTGTCGACGGCCTTCTTGGCCTCGGCCTCGGCCTTGGCCTTGCGGCGGTCGGCACCGTGGTCGTGGTCCTCGACCTGCTCGCTGATGCGCCAGGTGAAGGGGGGCAGGTTCTTCAGCACGTTGACGCCGATCAGCAGCGCCAGCGACAGCAGCACGAAGCGCTTCCAGCTGATGCCCACCAGCCAGCCGGCGTAGGCGTGGAAATAGCGCACCACCGTGGTGGAAAAGCGCTGCCAGCGCTCGATCCAGAGCTTTTGCTGGGGGCTGGGTGTGAAGGAGGTGCTCATGGCCGTGTTTTCGTCGTTGGAGCCACTGTACGCAGGGGCTTGAGGCGCCGTGGTGCCGGAGCGACGCGCCGGCCAGGTCTGGGGACGAACTGCATGGACGGGCGACAGGCCGCGCGGCCCGGCATGACACCCGTGTGACCGACCCGGCAATAGTTCACGAACCGCGCGCCAGCCCCCGCCACTCACGCAGCAAAAAGCCCGCCGATGGCGGGCTTTGCGGGCAAAAGGCGGCGGGCCTTACTGCTTGATGGCCTCGACCTGGACCAGCAGGCGCACGGCGTCCGGGCTGACCGGTGCGGCATAGGTGATGCCGAACTGGCTGCGCTGGATGGTGGTCTCGAAGTCGCCGCCGCAGACCTCGCGCTTCAGGCGCGGGTTCTCGTAGCAGTTGAAGCCGGTGGCCGTGAGCGTGACCGGGTTGGTCTTGCCGCGCAGCGTCAGCTCGCCGGAGACGCTGGCAACCTTGTCGCCGTTGAAGGTGAACTTGTCGCCGACGAACTTGGCCGTCGGGAACTCCTCGACCGCGAAGAAGTCCTTGCTCTTCAGGTGGCCGTCGAAGGGGCCGGTGCCGGTGGAGATGGAGGCCATGTCCAGCGTGAACTCGACCTTGCCGGTCTTGGCGGCC
Source organism: Roseateles sp. P1_C6 (assembly GCF_056406315.1). NCBI lineage: Bacteria > Pseudomonadati > Pseudomonadota > Betaproteobacteria > Burkholderiales > Sphaerotilaceae > Roseateles > Roseateles sp. P1_C6. Next base: position 274,978 of record NZ_JBFUAK010000006.1, on the reverse strand, counting down.
TTGTCCAGCGTGACCGAGCCTTCCTTCTTGTCCCAGCGGCCGCGAAGCGTGCTGGTGCCGAAGTGCTTGGCCTCGAAGGTGACCGCGGTGTGGGTCGGGTCGATCGCGTAGGTGGCACTCTGGGCCTGGGCGATGCCAGCGACGGCAAACAGGGCGGCGAGGAGCAGGGCTTTCTTCATCGGGTAGTTCTCCGGGGGGTGAGGGGGTTGAGGTTACAGGCCAGCTTAGATGCCAGAGAAGGCCAGTTTGAACTTGACGGTCACGTCGTTGGCGACCATGGAGGTGTCGGCCCATTCGCCGTCACCGATCTTGAAATCGAGCCGCTTGATGGACACGCTGCCACTGGCGACACCGGAGGCCAGCGTGATGGGCACGACCACGTCGCGGCTGGCGCCCTTGAGGGTCAGCTTGCCGGCCACGTCGTATTTGCCGGGGCCTGTGGGCTTGATGCCGCTGGACACAAATGTGGCCTTGCCGTTGCGCTTGGTGTCGAACCACGGCGACTTGGCGACCTCGGCGTCGAAGCTGGCATCGCCCAGCGACACGCTGCCCAGGTCCACCGTGAAGGCGATCTTGCCGGCCTCGGGCTTCTTGGCGTCGAAGTCCAGCTGGGCGTCGAACTTCTTGAACTTGCCGTCGACCGGCACGCCCATCTGCTTGAAGGTGAAGCTGAGGTCGCTCTTGTCGGGCTGCAGCGTGGCGGCGTGGGCGGCCAGGGCGCCGGTGGCGATCAGCAGGGCGGAAAGCAGGCGTTTCATGAGGTCCTTTCTTCAGGCGCGACCCAGGCCCATGCGGGAGAGCAGGCCGTCACGGTCGATGAAATGGTGCTTGAGGGCACCGGCCAGGTGGGCCACCACCAGCAGCGCAAGGCCGTAGGCGGCGAACTTGTGCAGCATCTTGAAGGTCTCGGCGAGTTCCTTGTCCTTGGGCACAAAGTCGGGCAGCGGCAGCACGCCGAACCAGACGATGGGGAAGCCGGCCGCCGAGCTGTAGGCCCAGCCGAGCAGCGGCACGGCGAAGAACAGCACGTAGAGCAGGTTGTGCGTCAGGTGCGCCGCGCGCGCCTGCCAGGCGGGCATGGGGATGTCCGGCGGCGGGCGGTGCGTCAGGCGCCACAGCAGGCGCAGCGCGGACAGCGTCAGGATGGTGACGCCGGCCCATTTGTGCCAGTTGTAGAGCTTCAGACGCAGCGGCGAGAACGGCAGGTCGGCCATGTACAAGCCCACGCTGAAGGCGCCGACGATGGCCAGCGCCAGCAGCCAGTGCAGCGCGATGGCGATGGGGGAATAACGGGCGGGGCTCATCATGGGCATGCAGTGTGTTCCTCCGTGGCCGGGGTTCGGTTCATCGGCCTTGTCGCCAATGTTCAGCGATTTTGAACACAGCTGGCCGTCAGGGGTCAATCCTGTTCAGCGCGCCGCGGGTTTGCGGCCGACCAGGAAGACGCCAGCCAGCACCAGCGCCGTGCCGACGGCGATCCAGCCGTTCATCGGCTCGCCGAGGATGAAGACGCCCATCAGCAGCGTGCTCATCGGCCCCACCATGCCGACCTGCGACGACAGCGGCGCACCGATGCGGGCGATGGCCAGCATCACCATCAGCACCGGCGCCACCGTGCAGGCGGTTGCGTTCAACAGCGACAGCCACAGCACCGGCTCGCTGACCCAGGCGGCCGACAGCGGCCGCAGCAGCACGAACTGGCCGATGCACAGCGCGCAGGCGACGCTGCTGGCCAGCCCGGTCAGCCGCAGCGCGCCCAGGCGCTGCACGACCTTGCCGCTGAGCGCCAGGTAGATGGCGTAGCTGATGGCGCTGGCGAACACCAGTGCCGTGCCCAGCGCCGTGTTCCTGCCCTCGAAGCTCAGCTCGTGCGCGAACACGGCCACGACGCCGGCGTAGCTGATCGCCATCGCGACGAGCTGACGAACCTGCAGCCGGTGGTGGAAGAACACCACCGAGATCAGCAGCACCAGCGTCGGGTTCAGGTACAGGATCAGCCGCTCCAGGCTGGCCGTGATGTAGGCCAGACCGGCGAAGTCGAGGTAGCTGGCCAGGTAGTAGCCGGTGAAGCCCAGCACGGCGATGTCGCGCCAGTCCTTGCGCGTCAGCGCCGGCTTGCCGCGGCCGGCCCACCAGGCGAGCACTAGGAAGAAGGGCAGCGCCAGCAGCATGCGCCACATCAGCAGCGTGATCGCGTCGACGCCATGGCGATAGGCCAGCTTGACGATGATGGCCTTGCCCGAGAAGCCGATGGCGCCCAGCACCGCCAGCGCCAGGCCGTGCCAGAGCTTCTTGGTCGTCACAGCAGCGCGTAGGCCGCGCGCAGCCGCGCTGCCGTGCCGTTCAATTCCAGCGTGCGCATCGCCGCGACGACACGCGCCAGCCGCTCCGGCGCCAGGCTGGGTGCATGGGCCAGCAGCTGCGAGTCGGTGTGGAAGACGGCAGGCAGGATGCGCACGCGGCCCTGCAGGCCTTCGGCCTCGATGACGTGGCGCAGCGTCGCGTCCGACTGGTAGAAGAAGCGGCCGCGGCCGCCGAGCAGCTTGCGCAGGTTGCGCGCGTTGTCGGTTGCGCCATCGTCGACCCGCAGGCCGGGCTGCTCAGCCAGGAAGCTGGGGTAACCGGTCGAGCGGGTTGCCAGGATGACGCCCTGGTCGCCCAGCGCGCGGATGTCGTCGAAGCTGCGCACGTCGACGGCGTCGTCGGCACGCACGGCGACCTGGTGGCGCACGCTGTACAGGGCCGGTGAGTCGATGAAGCGAAAACGCGCGGCGCGCTCGCGGGTCTTCATCAGCGCGAAGAAGAGGTCGATGCGCGCGGCCGCCAGATCGGTCTCGATGCGCGGCATCGGCAGCGCCTCGTCAAGGCCGCTGAACTGCAGGCCGGCGTCGATGCGCTGCAGCGCCTGCACGTAGTCGACGCAGAAGCCCGGCGGGCCTTCACAGCTGACGTTGAACTTCAGCCGCAGGCCGGACTGGGCGACGGTGCGCAGCACCTCGCCCGCGGCCGACGAGCCGGCGGCCAGGGCCAGCGGCAGGGCGATGAGTGGGCGGCAGCGCATCATGGCCGGCGCAGTCTAGGGTGCCCACCCTGCGCGTGCCGCGAAGCTCAACCGCGTGCGGCGGCAATCGTGGCCGGTCGGTCACCGCCAGCGTCTGCGCCGGGAACACCGGCTGCTCATGCACGACAGCCCGGCGCGGCGCGGCCGTCATTCAGGCTGCAGAGTTCAGGCCTCGGGCGAGGCCTTCTTGCGCCCGAACAGCTTGGTCGCTGCCGCGCCGATGCCGATCACGCCGATGAAGATGAGCTTCGCGAACTTGGCCGCAAAGGCCAGGATGACGGCCAGCAGGCCCAGCTTCTTCGCGCCGACACCCAGCACGAGTGCCGCCAGGCCGTACTCGGCGACATGGTCGGTGGCGGCGTCGAAGTCTTCGTAGCGCTTGCCCTTGTCGAACTCCAGCGCGCCGAGCAAGGCCTTGGCATCGGGCTTCTGCGCTGGCAAGTCCTTCAGGTCGGTGATGAAGTTCAGGCTCAGGTAGCCCTCGCGGCCCAGCGCATAGGTGTTGTAGTTGACGCCCTGGCCCGCGTCGGCCGGTGCGCCCTTTTCCCTGGAGCTCATGGCCCAGACGAGGCGGTGCGACGCGGCCTCGTAGGCGGGCACCTCGGCCCAGCCGGTGATCTCTATAGGCGCCACGCCCATCTTCTTGCGCTCGTCGTTGCTGGCCTCGGTGCCTTCCTTGTAGCTGGCCAGCATTTCGTCGGCCTTCCACTCCTTGGCGTCGCCGTCCTTCACATAGCCGGCGGCGATGTAGCGCAGCGTGGCGAACCACTCGCCACCGCTCTTGGGAAAGACCAGACCCGACAGCTCGCTGTGTTCACCCGGGTTGCCCATCGCGCGCAGCAGCTTGGCCGCCTGGGGCTGGGGGATGTAGATGCGGTCCGCCGGCAGGTGAAGCGTCGCCTGGTTGGCGATGGTGATGTCGGTGGGGCCCGTCTGCGCCGCCGCCTTGGCCTCGGTCCAGGCCGGGTCTTCGGCGGGCTTGTCGGCCGGGGTGTCGGCGGCCTGGCCGGACAGGCTCAGCAGCAGGCCGGCAGCGACCAGCAGGCCGCGCAGATGACGATTCATTTGATCTCTCCCTGTAGACGAGGCCGCAGTCTAGGCAAGGCCGGATGCCGCCCTCTTCAGGGATTGCCCCGCAGGGGAGGATTCACAGCTTTCCTGCCGCCAGGGGCCAGCATCATTGGCGTTTTTCCGCGTGCGCCGGCCGGTGCGCCGTCGTTCAATGCGCGCCACAAAAGAGGAGGGAGATCTCGACATGGCAATGATCCACCGAATGCGCCGGCCGCTCGCGTCCGTGACCTGTCTGCTGCTGATGGTGCTCGGCAGCGGCTGCTCGACTGGCCCCAAGGTGCGTGTGTCGCCGCCACTGAGTTGCGACCATCCCGACAGCAGTTGTGTCTCCGACCTGATGCAGGCGCTGGAGGACTGGAAGGACGCCTACAACAGCCGCGACCCGCGACGGCTGCAGCAGCTGTACGCGCCGGGCGCGCTGATCACCGACGACGAATACACGGCCGTGCCGCTGGACGGCGTCGCGCTGCCGGAGTTCTTCGACCAGATGGCGCAGCGGCCGACGGCGCGCATGCGCTGGATCATCGGCAACCTGAAGCTGTTCGGCGAGACGGCGGTGCGCTCCGGCGAATACGAGTTCACCGAGCAGGCCGACGGCCAAGCGAAGGAGCGGCCGGCGCGCTACAGCTTTGCCTACCAGCGCATCAACGGTCGCTGGTTGATCATCCTGCAGCACTCCACGCTGCGCCCCTGAAAGAAAAACCGCCTGCCAGCGGGAGGCTGGCAGGCGGCGGTGGGTCAACGCGCCGTTCAGACCTTCGCGATCAGCGCATCCCACTTGGCCTTGGCCACCTTCTCGTGGCGTTCCTTCACGTGGCCGTAGCCGCGGATGTCTTCCGGCACGCGGGCCAGCTCGACCGCCGTGGGCAGCGTGCCGGCGTTCAGGCCGGCCAGCGCCTTGTCGATGCCGGCGCGGTAGTCGGCGATCCAGCGGCGCTCCATCTTGCGTTCGGCCGTGTGGCCGAAGATGTCGAAGGCCGTGCCGCGCAAGCCCTTCAGCTTGGCCAGCACACCGAAGGCCGGGCGGATCCAGGCGCCCATCTGCTGCTTGACCAGCTCGCCCTTGGCGTTTTTCTTGGCCAGCAGCGGCGGCGCCAGGTGGTGCACGAGCTTGTAGTCGCCCTCGAACATGCCGGCGATCTTGCTGGTGAACGCGGCGTCGGTGTGCAGGCGGGCGACTTCGTACTCGTCCTTGTAGGCCATCAGCTTGAACAGGTAGCGGGCCACGGCTTCGGTCAGCTTGGTGCCGCCCAGCTTGGCCTCTTCAGCGCGCACCTTGTCGACGAAGGCCTTGTACTCGGCCGCGTAGGCGGCGTTCTGGTAGCCGGTCAGGAAGTCCACGCGCTTGGTGACCATCTCGTCGACGCTCTGGCGCTTGACGAACTGGATGACGGCCTGGGCCGCGTACAGCGCCTGCACGCTCTTCAAGTCATGCGCGCAGCGACGGCCCCACTCGAAGGCGACCTTGTTGTTGTCGATCTGCACGCCGTTGAGCTCGATGGCGCGCATCAGCGCGTCGTAGCTCAACGGGATGCGGCCCTGCTGCCAGGCATAGCCCAGCATCAGCGGGTTGGTGTACAGCGAGTCGCCCACCAGCTTGACGGCCACTTCCTCGGCGTCGAACGAACCGAGATGGTCGCGGCCCACCGCGTTGCCGACGGCCGCCTCACAGGCGGCGCCGGGGAAGCTCCAGTTCGCGTCGTTGACCAGCGTGGCCGTCGGCGAGCCGTGCGTGTTCAGCGCCACGTAGGTGCGGCCTTCGCGCATGACGGCCAGCGTGGCCTTGTTGGCGGCGACGATGGCGTCGCAGGCGATGACCAGGTCGGCCTCCGCCGTGCCGACCTTCGTACAGAAGATCGCCTCGGGCGTGTTGGCGATCTGGATGTGGCTCCAGGTCGCGCCGCCCTTCTGCGCCAGGCCCGCGGCGTCCTGCGTGATGACGCCCTTGCCTTCCAGGTGCGCCGCCATGCCCAGCAGCTGGCCGATGGTGATGACGCCGGTGCCGCCCACGCCGCCGACGACGATGCCCCAGGCCTTGTCGGGATTGGGCACGACCGGCATCGGCAGCTGCGGCAGGCCCGCGTCGAACGGGCTCTTGCGGCCTTCCTTCTTGGGCTTCTTCAGCTCGCCACCCTCGACGGTGACGAAGCTGGGGCAGAAGCCCTTCACGCAGGAGTAGTCCTTGTTGCAGGTGTTCTGGTTGATCTGGCGCTTGCGGCCGAAGTCGGTCTCCAGCGGCTCCACCGACAGGCAGTTCGACTGCACCGAGCAGTCGCCGCAGCCTTCGCAGACCAGCTCGTTGATGACGACGCGCTTGGCCGGGTCCACCATCTTGCCGCGCTTGCGGCGGCGGCGCTTCTCGGTCGCGCAGGTCTGGTCGTAGATGATGGCCGTCGTGCCTTCGATCTCGCGGAACTGGCGCTGGATCTCGTCCAGCTCGTCGCGGTGGTGCACCGTCACGCCGAGGGCCAGCGCCACGCCTTCGTACTTGGCCGGCTCGTCGGTGACGATGACCAGCTTCTTCACGCCTTCCGAGATCACGCTGTTCATGATCTGCAGCACCGTGTGGCCCTCGGGGCGCTCGCCCACGGTCTGGCCGCCGGTCATCGCGACGGCGTCGTTGTAGAGGATCTTGTAGGTGATGTTGACGCCGGACGCGATGCTCTGGCGGATGGCCAGGCTGCCGCTGTGGAAGTAGGTGCCGTCGCCCAGGTTGGAGAAGATGTGCTTCTCGTTGGTGAACGGCGCCTGGCCGGTCCAGGGCACGCCCTCGCCGCCCATCTGCGTGAAGGTGGCGGTGTTGCGGCCCGGCATCCACGTCACCATGTAGTGGCAGCCGATGCCGCCCACAGCGCGCGATCCCTCGGGCACACGCGTCGACGTGTTGTGCGGGCAGCCCGAGCAGAACCACGGCGTGCGGTCGGCGCCGCCGGCGGTCTGCATCTCGGCGGTCAGCGACGCCTCCTTGGCGTCGATGACGGCCATGCGCGCGTCCAGGCGGGCGGCGATGTCGCTGTCCACGCCCAGCTTCTTCAGCCGCTTGGTGATGGCGCGCGCAATGATGGCCGGCGTCAGGTCGGCCTGCGGGCGCAACAGCCAGTGCTCGCTGGGGTTGGGCACGCTCCACTCGCCGCCTTCGCCGCCGTCACCGGCGTCGAACTTGCCGAGCACGTTGGGGCGCACGTCGGCGCGCCAGTTGTAGAGCTCTTCCTTGACCTGGTACTCGATGATCTGGCGCTTCTCTTCGACGACCAGGATCTCCTGCAAGCCCTTGGCGAACTCGCGCGTGATCTGCGCCTCGAGCGGCCACACGACGTTGACCTTGTGCAGGCGGATGCCGATGCGACGGCAGGTGTCGTCGTCCAGGCCCAGGTCGTGCAGCGCCTGGCGCGTGTCGTTGAAGGCCTTGCCGCTGGTGATGAGGCCGAAGCGGTCGTTCTTGCCTTCGATGACGTTGTAGTTCAGCTTGTTCGCGCGGATGTAGGCGAGGGCTGCGTACCACTTGTAATTCATCATCCGCGACTCTTGCTCCAGCGGCGGGTCGGGCCAGCGGATGTGCAGGCCGCCCTCGGGCATCTGGAAGTCCTGCGGCAGGATGATGTTGACGCGGTCGGGGTCGACGCTGACCGAGGCCGACGACTCGACGATCTCCTGGATGGTCTTCATGCCCGCCCAGACGCCGGAGAAGCGGCTCATGGCGAAGGCGTGCAGGCCCATGTCGAGGATGTCCTGCACGCTGCTCGGGAAGAAGGTCGGGAAGCCGACCGCCTTGAAGACGTGGTCGCTCTGGTGGGCGGCCGTGGAGCTCTTGGCGATGTGGTCGTCACCCGCGATGGCGATGACGCCGCCGTGCTTGCTGGTGCCGGCCATGTTCGCGTGCTTGAACACGTCGATGCAGCGGTCCACGCCCGGGCCCTTGCCGTACCAGAGGCCGAACACGCCGTCGTACTTGGCCTTCTCGGGGAACAGGTCCAGTTGCTGCGTGCCCCACACGGCGGTCGCGCCCAGCTCCTCGTTGACGCCCGGCTGGAAAACGATGTTCTGCTTGGCCAGGTGCTTCTTGGCCGCCCACAGCGCCTGGTCGTAGGTGCCCAGCGGCGAACCGCGGTAGCCGCTGATGAAGCCTGCGGTGTTCAAGCCCGCCAGCGCGTCGCGCGTGCGCTGCAGCATGGGCAGCCGTACCAGCGCCTGCACGCCGCTCATGAAGGCACGGCCGGAATCCAGCGCGTATTTGTCGTCGAGCGAGACCGTCTGCAGGGCGCGCAGGACGTGTTCGGGCAGCGGGGCGTTCATCGGATGGGTGCTCCAGGGTGGCGACCCGAGCCGCCGTCCCTTGTGAGGCAGGCGCGCGGGCCATGGGCCAGTATGGCCGGACCGATCAGTGTAGGGAAATGAGGGCGAGCAGTGCTTTCTCAATTGCGCTCGGATCGCACGCAGCAAGCAATTTCCTTGCTTCATTTGGCGAATTTCGTTTCAATTCGCATCGCCACTTCGCCGATCAGGGCAAACCATGAGTTCCGAAGAAGCCACTCCCGAGGCGCTGGACCGCCACCACATCGCCATCCTGGCCGAGCTGCAGGCCGACGCCCGCCTGTCCAACGCCGAGCTGGCGCAGCGCATCGGCCTGTCGGCCGCGCCCACCTGGCGGCGCGTCAAGTGGCTGGAGGACCAGGGCTACATCACCGGCTACCGCGCCGAGATCGACCGCAGGAAGCTCGGCCTGGGCGTGCTGGCCTTCGTGCGCGTGGACGCCGAGCGCAGCGCCGGCGCGGCCACCAAGCCGCTGGAAGACGCCATCCGCCAGCTGCCCGAGGTCATCGCCTGCCACTACATCTCGGGCGCCGGCACCTTCGAGCTGCAGGTCATGGCGACCGACCTGGACGCGTTCTCGCGCTTCTCCATCGACACGCTCTTGAACCTGCCGAATGTGAAGGACATCCACACCAGTTTTTCTCTGGGTGAAGTGAAGGCAAGCGGTGTGTTGCCGCTGGGCCATCTGGGCTGAGAGCTGCGCACAATCGCCTCTCCGAACTCTCGCTGACGTCCATGGACTACACCCTCGTGCTGCTCATCCTGCTCGGCCTCGTCATCGTCGCCTTGCTGCAGACCATCTCCCATCGGCTTGCAAGCATCCAGGCCCAGCAGCAGGCGCTGCTGATGCACCTCGGCGTGACCGGCTCGCAGCCGAGCGAGGCGGTGCGCGACCTGGCGCGCGACCCCAAGCGCCGCATCGAGGCCATCCGTCTGCAGCGCCAGCAGACCGGTCAGGGCTTGAAGGATGCCGTCGAGGCCGTCGACAAACTCTCACCGCCCCAGGGCTGACCCATGCGCCTCGCCCTCGTCTCCGACATCCACGGCAACCTGCCGGCCCTCGAAGCCGTCGTCGCCGACATCCGCCGCCATGGCGTCGACCAGGTCCTGTGCCTGGGCGACAACCTGTCCGGCCCGCTGCTGCCGCTGGAAACGGCGCAGTTCCTGATGGCCTCGGGCTGGCCCGTGCTGGCCGGCAACCACGAGCGACAGATCCTCGAGTGGCGGCCCGACGCCGGCGGTGCGTCCGACGGCTACGCGCTGTCGACACTGGGCGCGGCCGAGCTGGACTGGCTGCGCTCGCTGCAGCCGATGTGGCCCTGGGCGCCCGACATCTACCTGTGCCACGGCACGCCACGCCAGGACGACGAGCACTTCCTCGAAACCCCGCGCCATGGCGTGCTGGGCCTGGCCACTCCCGCCGAGATCACCGAGCGCCTGGGCGAGCAACGCAGCGGACTGGTCGCCTGCGGCCACAGCCACCTGCCGCGCGCCCTGCGCACGCCCAGCGGCCAGCTGCTGGTCAACCCCGGCAGCGTGGGCCTGCAGGCCTATGTGGACGACGAGCCCGAGCGCTACGTCGTCGAGCGCGGCACGCCGGACGCGAACTACGCCATCGTCGAGCAGATCGCCGGCGCCTGGCACTGCAGCCAGCACGCCGTGCCCTATGACCACCGCGCGATGGCGGCGCTGGCGCAGCACAACGGCCGCCCCGACTGGGCGCGGGCGCTGGCGAGCGGCTACGTGGATTGAAGCAGCCCGCGGCATGTGAACCCGCACGCGATCAGGCAAGGCCCGGCACCGCCATCGCGGTAGGCTTGCGCCATGGTGATGTCGCACCTCCGACGGCTGGGCGATCTGTGGCTGGGCAGCGAGCGGGCCCAACGCCTCAGGCTGCGCCAGACCTCGCTGGCGATGGCGCTGATGGCCATCAGCTCGGTGATGCTGTACTACGCCATCCACGTCACGCACGGCGAACGCGGGCTGCTGCTGTGGGGCTGGACGGCCTATTCGCTGGGCGGCATGGCGCTGATCTACGCGGCCATCCGCAGCGGCTGGTCGCTGCGCTTCGCCGACCCGTCGCTGACCAGCGTGCAGATCGCCTTCGCGGTCACCTGTGCGGCGCTGGGCTATGCCCAGGCGGGGCTGCTGCGCGGCGGCGTCTTCCCGGTGCTGACGTTGATCCTGATGTTCGGCATGTTCCAGCTGCGCGCCCGCAGCGCCTACGCGCTGAGCCTGTTCGCGCTGGCCATGTTCGGCCTCGTCATGGCCGCCATGTCGCAGCTGCGCCCGACCGACTACCCGCCCGAGGTCGAGTTCGGCCACTTCGTCATGCTGGCCTGCATGCTGCCCGCGGTGGCGACGCTGACGGCGCGCCTGAGCCGCATCCGCCGCCGCCTGTCCGAGCAGCGCGAGGAGCTGGGCCGCGCGCTCGCCCAGCTGCAGGCCATCGCAACGCGCGACGAGCTGACCGGCCTGCCCAACCGGCGCCAGATGCAGGCGCTGATGGACCAGGAGCTGCTGCGCTCGCTGCGCCACCACTACGACTTCTGCATCGCCATCGCCGACCTGGACCACTTCAAGCGCGTCAACGACGCGCACGGCCACGCGGCCGGCGACACCGTGCTGCGCGCCTTCGCCCAGGCCGGCCAGGCCGCCATGCGCGGCACCGACGTGCTGGCCCGCTGGGGTGGCGAGGAGTTCCTCGTGCTGCTGCCCGACACGGCCATGCCGCCGGCACTGGGCGGCATGGAGCGGCTGCGCCAGCACGTCGCCGCGCTGCGCATCGACGTCGGCAGCGCCAAGGTGACCATCACCGTCTCCATCGGCCTGACCGGCCACCGCCGCGGCGACACGCTGGCGCAGACGCTGGAGCGCGCCGACCGCCTGCTCTACCAGGCCAAGGCGGAGGGGCGCAACCGGATCTGCACAGACCCGGCCTCAGTGGCCTGAAGCCCGCAGGTGCTCGCAGCGGCCCATGCGCGCGCCGTGCTTCACCTCATCGACGAACTCGGCCGGGAAGCTGACCTCGGTCGAATTGCCGTGCTTGCAGACGAAGGCCTTCTTCATGTCCACGTACCAGGTCATCGGGACGCCCGGAATGCCGCCCACCATCTCGTTGCCCTTGCCGTTGATCGAGGCGGTGCCGTCCATGCCGTAGCGATAGGCCTCGGCCACGCCCTGGGTGCGGAAGAAGTCGCTCAGCTTGATCCAGCCGATGTCCTCGATCCACAGCATGCCGTGGATGCCGCTGAACCAGACGCCGGCCTGGGCGATCAGCACCTTGCCATCGTCGCTGATGTCGCTGGACGTGATCGGGACCGGGCCGAAGTTCTCCTGGATGTAGGCCGCGCCGTCGGTCTCGCAGCTGACGTCCAGGCCCAGCAGCGGGAAGTCCTCGCACCACTTCAACAGCTTGGTCTTCGTGAAGGCGTTCTTGCCGGTGCCCTTGGTCGCATCCCAGAACACCAGACCGTCCTTCTCGGTCTGCAGCGCCACGCGGCTGGCGTCGGGCGTCATCGCATAGGCATCGATGGCACCGGCGACCTGGTACAGATCGATGGGCTTGCCCTGGTCGATCCAGGCATAGGCCTTCATGAAGTTGCTGTTGCCCAGCACCACACGGCCGTTGCCGGACACCGCATGGGCCCGGTGCCAGGGCTCATTGGCCGTGTCGATGCCGGCCATGCTCAGGGGCTTGATGCCGCCCTTCTCGGTCCAGATGAAGGGCACGATCTCGCCACCGACATAGGTGTCACCGGACCAGCCGCCTTCGCAGAATCCGTCGCCGTTCTTGTCGAGATAGGCGGTGCCTACAGCGGTCTTGCCGGTCGCGTCCAGCGCCCAGCCATAGCTGGCCGAGTAGCCGATCTGGCTGCCGCCGCCGCAGGTGTCGCCGTTCAGGTTGCCCAGGTCGGTCAGGCGGCCGGTTCGGGTGTCCCAGATCGCTGCCGAGTTGGTCGTCACCGGCGTGCCATCGTCGTAGTAGCCGATCACGTTCTTGTTCAGATCGGCCTGCACGATCATCTTGCGGCCGTCGCGGGTGATGCTGGCGTTCACGCCCAGCACGCCCTCGGGTGACCACTCGATGCCCTTCCTTGAGTCCCAGACGAAGGGGGTGTTGTCGATGGTGCCGGCGGCGCGCTCGCCGTCCTTGGACAGGCTGCCCAGGTAGCCGTAGGTCACCGGGGTGTACTGCACGCCGTCCTTGTAGCCATTGAAGTAGAAGTTGGCGGTCTTGGTGACGCCGGCTTCCGCGGTGATGGCGCTGGCCGTGCAAGCCAGGTCATTGGCCGCGATCGACTGCTCGTTGGTGTTCCAGTATTCGGCCTCGGACACCAGGGCCGTGGGCTCGGTCGGATAGCCGCCGGCCACGATCTCCTCGGTGTAGAGCTTGTACTTGGCGCCCGGCTTCAGGTTGTTGATGCGGAAGCGCCCGTCCGGTCCGATCTTGCCCTGGGTCTTGTCGCCGGACTGCGCCGAGATGGCGTCGCCGAGCGGGTCATTGACGTTGCGGGCAATGATGTTGATGCCGCCGTAAGGCGTGCGGCCGTCCTTCAGATAGAGCGTGCCGGCGATGGACCCGCGCGTCTTCGAATAGGCCGCGGTCGGGTAGAGGTCGGAGATGGCCGCGATGTCATCGGGACGGTCGACCGTGCTCATTTCCAGCCCGGGGTTCTTCCCCTGCGCGTTCACCGTGTCCGGATTGATGAAGGGGAACATCGTCTCGATGTACTTCGGATCGATCTTGCTCGCGTTCGGGTCGTAGAAGTTCCAGGACGCGAGCGGCTTCACGCAGCCGGGCACACCGGGGTGCAGAGGGTAGAAGTCCAGGTCGCTGAAATAGGCCATGTGGCCATTGACCTGCGAGTGCGACATGTTGATCGCGTGGCCGAACTCGTGCGTGAACACGCCGGCGATGCGCTTGCCGTCGATGTCGGGCGGCGGCATCCAGGGTTGCTCGGGGTCGAGTGCCTCGTGCACCACGACATAGCCGTTCATCACGGCCGTGGCCTTGACGATGGTCTCCGGATAGCCGTCGCCATCGCGGTCCTCGGCGATCTCGGCAAAGGCGATGCCCAGCACCTGATCGCGAGGGGCGCCGAAGACTTCCTCGATGACCAGGCCTTGCTGGTCATAGATGACGTACATGCCGCCTTCGTTGTACTGGCCGTAGACCTTCATGGCGGTCTCGCCGTCCTGGACGTCCACGCCGATGCTGGGCACCTGGCTGAACTTCTTGAACTTCTTCGGGTCGGTTGTGGCCTTCCAGGTCGAGGTGGCGACATTGCTCCACTGGCTGACCGCGAAGGCCGTGATCTTGTCGGCCTGGGCGTTGTTCAGGAACACCGAGCCGTCATTCTTGTAGGTCAGCGGGCCGATGTCGGTGTAGACCTGGATGGGCTTGCTGGTGTCCCAGCGCTGCGGTTGTGGGTTTTTCGGATGGTCGGTCAGCAGCAGCGGGCCGGCAGCGTTTGCCGACGTCAGCACGACCGAGAGGGTGGCCAGCAGCGCGGCGGCCAGCGAAGTCTTGAGCGTGCTCATCAGCGCATCACTCCCTTTTCAATCCATTGTTCCGAGACGGCGCGCTTGACGAAGTGGTTCAGCACACCGCCCTCCACCGCGCCGCCAGACTTGTTGGCCAGCATGGCGGCCTCGTTGGCGTTCAGCACGCTGGGGTCAACCGTCATGCCCTTGAACAGGTCGCGGTTGTTGTAGCTGTTGGCCAGCTTGGAGCCGCTGGAGGTGAACTTGCCCTGGGCCAGGCCGACCGGCGTGACCATGCCGGTGCGCAGCGCCGGCTTGTTCATGAAGGTGGTGACCTTCTCGCCCACCTTCCAGCTCGCCATGCCCTCGATCTTGGCGGGCAGCAGGTAGCGACCGTCGCCCAGCTTGCGGGTCTTCAGCAGACCGTACTGACGGAACTTGTAGCTGCTGTTGGCCGCCAGGTCGCGCTTGACGCTGTCCTTGACCTTCAGCGTGACCTCGGTGAAGGGCAGGCCGTTCTCGATGCCGTCGGTCAGCTTCGTGACCTCGCCGGTCACGATCAGGTCCGAGACCTGGATCATCTGCTTCAGGTTTTGCGGCACCAGCTGCGAGGCCTGGGCGCAAGGGGCCAGCAGCACGGCCAGGCCGCCCAGCAGGGCCCGGCGCCGCAGCGCGGAGAAAGGTTCTCGGTTCATGGCGGAAGGGGTTCGGTTGGTGGCGGACAGCGCTCCGCCAGCCCAAGCCCGTGGTCATGCCGCCGGCCCGCGCTGAGTGGTCGTCTCGTCCGGGGTGAGGGCACTGTGCGGCGCGCTCAAGCGCCCGCCCATCCCCCGCGGCGGGGGACCCGCGACTGCGGGGAGCACAAACCCCGGCGGGGAATTCCCGCAGCCAGGGATCAGACGGGCAGGCCGATGACGCCCAAGGCCCGCGCCCGCGTCACCGCATGCTTGCGCGAACCCGCTTCCAGCTTGGCGTAGATCTTCTTCAGGTGCGACTTGACCGTCTCGTCGCTGACCGCCAGCGCCGTGGCGATCTCCTTGTTGGAGTAGCTGCGTGCCACCAGCACCAGCACTTCGCGCTCCTTGGGGCTCAGCAGTCGCTCGGCCACCGTCGTGCCGGCGCCCAGCGAAGCCGGCCCGCGGCGCAGCGCCGCCAGCGGATGGCTGAGCCGCATGCGCTGGGCCTCCCGCTCCTTCACGGCGAGCGCGCTGCGCGCGTGCGCATAGGCCCGGCCCATGTCACCCGCGGCGGCCCAGTCCTCGGCCAAGGCCACGTACAACGACGCCGGGGCCTGCCAGCCAACGATCGTCAGCCCCTCGGCCAGCGTCGCCTCGCCGTGATGCAGCGCCGCGTTGGGCAGTGCCAGCCCGGCCGGCGGCGGCAGGCGCGGATGGCGGCGGTGCATCTGGGTCAACACCTCGTGCACGCCCACCACCAGCGCGCTGAAGCCATGCTGTGCGATCAACACCCGGGCCTCGGCCAGCGCTGCCTGCGCCGCCTCGACCTGGCCCGCCGCCGACAACGCCCGCGCCAGGCCCAGCAGGTTGACGGCAAGGTTGTCGGTGGAGCGCCCCGCGCGGTACATCGCGATCGCCTCGGCCATCGGCCCCACGGCCTCCACGCCGCGGCCCAGCGCCAGCAGCGTCTGCGCCAGCTCCGCGCAGGCATTGGCCTTGTTGATGCCGGACGGCACGACCGCCAGCGAGGCCAGCGCATCGCCCTGCAGCACCAGCGCTTCGTCGAGCCGGCCGATCTCCTTCAGAAAGGCGCCCAGCCGCGTCTCGCAGGCCCCAATCAGCGCCGGCCAGCCGGCCGCCCGCGCCTCCAGCGTGGCCTGGTCGTAGCAGGCGGCGGCGCGGTCGAACTCGCCCAGGCCCTGAAGCGCCGTGCCGGCGTTGATCGTGCAGACCAGCGCGTGGCGCAGCAGGCCCCAGTGCCGGGCCAGGTCGGCCGCCCGCAGGAACAGCTCGGCCGCACGCCCCGGGTCGCGGCGCGACAGCGGCAGCGCCTGCGCCGCATGGGCAAAAGCAGCGGCGGCCGGGTCCAGCGCGTCACTGGCGGTTTCGGTCGGGACGGCAAAGCTCTGCTCATAAGCCAGCCAGGCCTGCGCGACGGCCCCGCGGCGGGGGTCGGGCCCGCGCGCGTGGCTGGCCGCCGCGCGCGCATAGGCCTCCAGCTCACGCTCGCGCTGGCCACGTGCCTTGGCGACGATGGCCTCCGCGAGCAGCGCGTCACCCTCCAGCACCGCGTCGGCCGCCTGACGGCGTGCCGAGGCGAGCAGCGTCTCGGCAGCGTCGATGCGCCCCTCGAGCGCGGCGATCTCGCAAAGCGTCAGCGCCAGCCGCGCCTGCAGCACGGGCGGCTGCTCGGGCAGTGCCTGCACCTGCGCGCACAGCCTCGCCGCGCGGGCACTCTCGCGCTGGCGCAGCTGCCAGGCCAGCTCGGTAAGCGCCGCAGCCGCTCCGCCCAGCGCGGCCGCTTCGAGGTCGGCCAGCGCTGGGGCGGCGACGAGGTATTCCATGCAAAAAATTGTAGGAGGGCCCGCACCCTAGACTGACCCCATGTCGTCGCCCTCCCCGCAATCGCTGCCGCTGCGCCACTTCCTGCTCGCCCTCGCCGTCGTCACGATCTGGGGCAGCAACTTCGTCGTCATCAAATACGCACTGCACACGCTGCCGCCGATGACGCTGGCCGTGCTGCGCTTCAGCTTCGCGCTGGTGCCGGCCTGCTTCTTCCTGCGCCGCCCCGCGGTCGGCTGGCGCAACCTGGCGGGCTATGGCCTGTTCATCGGCGTGGGCCAGTTCGGCCTGCTGTACCTGGCCATGCGCAGCCAGATCTCGCCGGGCCTGGCGTCGCTGGTCGTGCAGACGCAGGTCTTCTTCACGCTGCTGCTGGCCGTGCGTATCCGCAAGGAGAAGGTGCTGGGCACGCAGTGGCTGGGCCTGGTGCTGGCGGCCGGCGGCGTGGCCGTCATCGCCTCGCACACCGACGGCGCGACGACGGCCCTGGGCGTGGCCATGGTGCTGGCCGCCGCCTTCTCCTGGGCCTGCGCCAATCTGCTGACCCAGCGCGCCGGCCGCATCGACATGCTGGCCTACGTCGTCTGGAGCAGCGCCTTCGCGGTGCCGCCGCTGCTGCTGCTGGCTTTGCTGATCGACGGGCCGCAGCAGATGGCGGCCGGGCTGGCGGCGTCCGATCTCGGCACCTGGGCCGCCGTGCTGTGGCAGTCGCTGGGCAACACGCTGTTCGGCTACGGCGTCTGGAGCTGGCTGCTGGCCCGCCACCCGGCCGGGCGCATCGTGCCCATGGCCTTGCTGGTGCCGGTGTTTGGCATGGGCTCGGCCAGCCTGATGCTGGGCGAGCCGCTGCCGGGCTGGAAGCTGATCGCCGCGGCGCTGGTGCTGTCCGGTCTGGCGATCAACCTGTTCGGACCGCGGCTTTTGCAGCTTCGGGGCCAGGTCGCCCGGGACTAAGCTCGGGCGCATGAAGCGCCGCGCCCTGCTGTTGCTGCCCCTGCTGACGACGCTGGCCGCCGCCGCGCCGCCGGCGGTGCAACTCGTCGTCGAGCTGCGCTGGGTGGACAGCAACCTGGCGCCCGCCGCCCAGGCCGGCGTGCGCGACGGCGCCGTCGTCGTCGGCACGGCGGGGTCCATCTCGCCGCGCGGCGCAGGCGTCGTCACGTCGACGGCGGCACCGCCGCCTCAGCAGATGCAGCGCCTGAACGTGCTGAACGGCCAACGCGCCGCACTGCGGCTGACGACGCTGGAACCCCTGCAATGGGCCGAGGCCGTCGTCGAACTGGACCCCGCATCCGGCGCGCAGCGCCGCATCTACGCCAGCCCGCGCAGCGGCGAGCGCCGCACGACGCAGGGCTTTGTCATCACGCCCAGCTGGCCCGGCGGCAGCGCGCCGGTGCGCGTCGCGTTCGACATCGAGCAGGACGACCAGGCGTTCCAGTCGACGTTGCAGGTGCCGCTGGACCGCTGGCAGACCGTCGCGCGCAGCGGCACCGCCGCAGCGCCGGCGCCCCGGGGCACGCTGAGCAGTGGCGACGCGGCCGGCCGGCCCGAGCGCGAGCTGCAGATCCGCGTCAGCGTTCAGCCGTGACGCGTCATTGCGCGGCGTTCAGCGCGGCATTGATTTCGGGATACGGCGCCGCGCCATCGAACAGGCCATCGCCCCCGCCTTGGGCCAGGAAGCCTGCGGCCGCGCGCTGCGCCCGCCCCCACGCCGCCTCGGCGATGGCGCTGCCCGCGGAGATGCGGCGCACGCCCAGGCGCTGGAGTTCACCCAGGTCAGGCAGCGCCGGCCGCGCCATCACATTCAGCGGCAGCGGCTGGCCGCCCACCAGCGCCTCGATGTCGGCCACCGTCGTGACGCCGGCCGCGAACAGGCCGTCCGCCCCGGCCGCCGCGTAGTCGCGCGCCCGCAGCAGCACTTCCTCCGCCGCGCGGCCCGGCGCCAGGTTGCGCAGGTAGACGTCGCAGCGCGCGTTGATGAAGAGGTCCACGCCGGCCCGCGCCGCGGCAGCCTTGATCGCCTCGATCTTGCGGGCCAGCAGGGCCGGCGCACCGGCGCCGTCCTCGAGGTTGATGCCGACGATGCCGGCCTCGACCAGGCGCATGACGTTGTCGGCCGCCGTGGCCGGGTCGTCGCTGTAGCCGGCCTCGCTGTCGGCGGACAGCGGCACGCGCGCGACGCGGGCGATGCGCTTGAGCGCCGCGGCGTGCTCGGCGATGGGCAGCTGGTTGCCGTCGGCATAGCCCAGCGCCCAGGCCAGGCCGGCGCTGGTCGTGGCCACGGCGGGCACGCCCAGGCTCTGCATGAGGACGGCGCTGCCGGCGTCCCAGACGTTGGCGATCTTCAGGAGTTCGGGGCCTTGGTGGAGCTGGCGGAAGTTCATGGCCGGTGCTGCGAGGGGTGAATGGGGTGCCCATCCTGCCTGCGTCTGCTGCCAACGCGTGGCAGTGAAGACGGCGCCCGGGCGCCAGCAATGAAGTGAGCGTTACCAGCTGGGCGGAGGAACTGCCAAGTTCTTCGCACTGAGCCCCCAGACTGCGTGTAACGTGGCCGCTTTTGCACCGCAAGCCCGTTCGATGAGACTCGCCTTGATCGCCCATGACGGCAAGAAGGACGACATGATCGCCCTCGCCGCCGATTTCCTGCCGCTGTTGCGTCGCTGCCAGCTGATGGCCACCGGCACGACGGGCGCCCGGCTGGCCGAGGCCCATGGCCTGGTCATCGAGCGCATGCTCAGCGGTCCCATGGGGGGCGATCTGCAGATCGGCGCCCGGCTGGCGGTGGGCGAGCTGGACGGTATCGTCTTCCTGCGCGACCCGATGACGCCGCAGCCGCATGAACCCGACATCAACGCCCTGGTGCGCGCCTGCGATGTGCACGACGTGCCCTGCGCGACGAATGTCGCCACGGCCCGCCTGCTGTTGACGCGCTGGAGCGCCCAGTGACATTGACATGAACGCGCCCGACACGGCTGCAGCGCCCGTGCGCGGCCTCACGCGGCGGCTGCGCATCCGCACCCGGCTGGGCCTGGCCTTCGGCCTGCTGCTGCTGCTGCTGCTGGCGCTGGCGGCGCTGTCGGTGCACCGGCTGACCGGCCTGTCCGGCGCGCTGAACCAGATCGTCGATGAACAGGCCGCCATCCGCGACTCGGTCAACGAGATCAACCGCAATGCCGAGGCCGTCGCCCGCAAGCTGCTGGTGCTGATGAGCCCCGACGCAGAGCTGCGCGTGGCCGCCTACCCCGAGATCGCCTCGGCCAACGCGCGGCTGGACGACGCGATGCAGCGCCTGTCTCTCGTGTTGCCCGCCGGCCCGCGCAGCGAACGCCTGGCCGATGTGCGCCAACGCCTGTCCGACTACCGCGCCAGCTACGTGGACGTGCGCGACCTCATCGAGCGCGACGACTTTCAGGCCGCGCGCGCGCTGCTGGGCAGCGACACCGAGTCCGCGCTGTCGCTGTTCGTCAGCGCCATCCACCAACTGGCCGCCAGCGAGGAGCGCGCCGGCACCGCCAAGGCGCGTGAGCTGCGCGACGAGATCGACGCCGACCGCACCGGCGTGCTGGCGCTGTGCATCGCGGCGCTGGTGGCCGGCGCGCTGCTGGCCGTGGGCGTCACGCGCTCCATCGTCAAGCCGCTCAAGCGCGCCGAGGACGGCGCCGAGCTGATTGCACAAGGCCAGTACGGCCACCGCATCGAGGTCGACTCCACCGACGAGCTGGGCCACATGGCCGCGGCGATGAACACCATGGCCGCGGCGGTGGGCGAGCGCGAGGCCGAGCTGCGCCACCTGGCCGACGTGGACCTGCTGACCGGCCTGCCGCAGCGCGCGCGCTTCATCGCCGACGGCGACCGGCTGCTGGCCAACCTGCCCGAGCGCGAACAGTTCGCCGTGCTGATCTGCATCGACGTGGACCGCCTGAAGGCCGTCAACAGCGTGCTGGGCTTTGACGCCGGCGATGCGCTTCTGCGGGGCGCCGCCGCCAAGCTCAAGGCGCTGTTCGAGGGCGTGGCCGCCTACGGGCGCCTGGCCGGTGGCACCTTCGCGGCGCTGGCGCCGGTGCTGCGCGTGGAGCACGGCGCGTCGCTCGCCGCGCAGCTGCGCGAGGAGGTCGAGCACAAGCTCTCCTGGCAGGGCCAGGCGCTGGACTTGTCCGTGTCGCTGGGCGTGGCGCACTGGCCGGAGCACGCCGCCGACACCGAGACGCTGCTGCGCCGGGCCGAGCAGGCGATGTTCGAGGCCAAGCGCCTGCACCTGCCGGTGGCCGTCTACAGCCCCAGCGTCGAGGCCGCACGCGCGCTGCACCTGAGCCTGCTGTCTGACCTGGCCACCGCCATCCAGCAAGACCAGCTGCGCCAGTTCCTGCAGCCCAAGCGCTGCCTGAAGACCGGCCGCATCACCGGCGCGGAGGCGTTGGTGCGCTGGCGCCACCCACAACGCGGTTGGCTGCCGCCGGCCGACTTCATCCCGTTCGCCGAGCGCAGCGGCCGCATCCGCCAGATCACCGACTGGATGCTGGCCCGCGCCGTGCGCACGCTGGCGGCCTGGGAGGCCGAGGGCCGCGAGCCGCTGTCCATCGCCGTCAACATCTCGACGCTGGACATCCAGGACCAGACCCTGCCGGCGCGGCTGGCCGCACTGCTGGCCGAGCACCGCGTCGACCCGGGCCAGTTGCAGCTGGAGGTTACCGAGACCGGGCTGATGGCCAGCGGCACCGACCCCATCGCCGTGCTGCATGCGCTCAAGAGCTGGGGCGTGCGCCTGGCCATCGACGACTTTGGCACCGGGCAGTCGTCACTGGCCTATCTGCAGCACCTGCCGGTGGACGAGCTGAAGATCGACCGCAGCTTCGTGCAGGACGTGGACGCCGACCCGCGCCGCCAGGCGCTGCTGAAATCCATCGTCAGCGTGGGGCAGGGCCTGGGCCTGACGGTCACGGCCGAGGGCGTCGAGAACGAGGCCGAGCTGGCCGTCATCCAGGCCTGCGGCTGCGACCTGATCCAGGGCTACCTGCTGGCCCGGCCGATGGACTTGCCGGACTTTGAGGCCTGGCGCAGCAAGGCAGGCTAAAATCGCCGACTTTCGTCGCTTTTTGCGTCTCGCCCCTGCAAGCGGGCTTTTTGATTCACTGGAGAGCCATCATGGGCAACAAGATCATCACCGAA
The DNA here is from genome assembly GCF_056406315.1 of Roseateles sp. P1_C6. NCBI lineage: Bacteria > Pseudomonadati > Pseudomonadota > Betaproteobacteria > Burkholderiales > Sphaerotilaceae > Roseateles > Roseateles sp. P1_C6. The sequence goes on along the minus strand of NZ_JBFUAK010000006.1, from coordinate 253,363 downwards.
GCGGACCGCCGCGCCACCCCCCGCCCCGCCGCCCCCAAGGGCGTGACCTTCACCGCCGGCAAGGGCCAGCTGAGCAGCCTGGAGCGCGGTGCGCACACCCGCTCCAAGAAGAACCCGGGCAAGCGCCCCCATTCGGGTTGAATTCCGGGCTGATCGCCTGACGATCTCCCACACACACAGGCCCTGCGGGGCCTGTTTGTTTTTGTTGTCGGATAAACACTGAACTGACAATGCCCCCACGTTCGCATCCGCGAACCACCCCCAAGGGGTTGCTCAGCGGCTCCGGACGGCCGCGCGCCGCTGACATGATCCGCATCACCGAACTCCGCCTGCCGCTGAACCACGCCGAGGACGCGCTGCGCCCCGCCGTGTTAGCGCGGCTCAAGCTCAGCGACACCGAGCTGGCCCACGTCCACGTCTTCCGCCGCGGCTACGACGCGCGCAAGCGCAGCGACATCCAGCTCGTCTACACGCTGGACTGCACCTTGGCCGACGGCGTCGACGAGGCCACCGTGCTGGCCCGCTTTGCCGGTGACCACCAGGTCCGCCCCACGCCCGACACCGGCTATCACTTCCTGGCCCAGGTCGGCGAGCACACCGGGCCCCGGCCCGTCGTCGTCGGCTTCGGCCCCTGCGGGCTGTTCGCCGCGCTGATCCTGGCGCAGATGGGCCTGCGCCCCATCGTGCTGGAACGTGGCAAGGCCGTGCGCGAGCGCACGCAGGACACCTGGGGCCTGTGGCGTGAGCAAAAGCTCCACCCCGAGAGCAACGTGCAGTTCGGCGAGGGCGGTGCCGGCACCTTCTCCGACGGCAAGTTGTGGAGCCAGATCACCGACCCGCGCCACCTGACGCGCAAGGTGCTGACCGAGTTCGTCAAGGCCGGCGCGCCGGACGAGATCCTCTACGTCAGCAAGCCCCACATCGGCACCTTCCGGCTGGTCAGCATGATCATCAAGATGCGCGCCGACATCGAGGCGCTGGGCGGCGAGATCCGCTTCCAGCAGAAGATGACCGACCTGCTCATCGAGGACGGCGCGGTGCGGGGTGTGCAGCTCGAATCCGGCGAGCAGATTGACACGACGCACGTCGTCATCGCGCTGGGCCACAGCGCGCGCGACACCTTCCAGATGCTGCACGCGCGCGGCGTGCAAATGGAGGCCAAGCCTTTCTCCATCGGCTACCGCATCGAACACCCGCAGAGCCTGATCGACGCGGCCCGCTTCGGCACCAACGCCGGCAACCCCATCCTCGGCGCGGCCGACTACAAGCTCGTCCACCACGCCAAGAACGGCCGCGCGGTCTACAGCTTCTGCATGTGCCCCGGCGGCACGGTCGTGGCCGCGACGAGCGAAGAGAACCGCGTTGTCACCAACGGCATGAGTCAGTATTCGCGCAACGAGCGCAACGCCAATGCCGGCATCGTCGTGGGCCTGACACCCGAGGACTATCGGCAGGATGGCAAGCGCGACGGCAGCCCTGTGAACCCGCTGGACGGCATGGCCTTCCAGCGCCTCTGGGAAAGCCGCGCCTACGAGCTGGGCGGCGGCGGCTACCTGGCACCGGGCGCGCTGGTGGGCGATTTCGTCAAGCGCCAGGTCAGCAAGGAATTTGGCGACGTGGCGCCCAGCTACAAGCCGGGCGTCACGCTGACCGACCTGCAGCAGAAGGGCCGTGGCTCGCTGCCGCCCTACTGCCTGGAAGCCATCCGCGAAGCCCTCCCCGCCTTCGCCCGCCAGATCCGCGGCTTCGACCGGCCGGACGCGGTGCTGACCGGTGTGGAGACGCGCACCTCATCGCCGCTGCGCATCAATCGCGGGCGGGACTATCAGAGCGTCAATGTGCGCGGGCTGTTCCCGGCGGGTGAAGGTGCCGGGTATGCGGGCGGGATCATGAGCGCCGGCGTGGACGGCATCGAGGTGGCCGAGGCGCTGGCGGCAGATCTGCTCGGCATGCCGGATGCGCCGGTATTGCAGGGCAAGGGGGCGAAGGCGGGTGGGCAGGTTTGAGCGACTAGCCCCGGAAACGCCACCAGGGCCGTTTGCGCCACCCTGCCCCTTCTTCGGGGGGCGGGACAGGGGGTTCGCCAAACAACAGACGGATGTTTTCTCGTGTCGAAAGGCTGCCGAAGGCATCCGGAACCGTCTGATCGAATGACGCCACGACCTCCCCTTGAACGAGAACTCGCAACGTAGACCCGGCCCAACCATAGACGGCCGTGCGCTCTGCGGTGACATCAAGCTCCAGCTGGCCCGGCAGCGCGGACACGGCGTGAAGCTCAACGGCCATGCCAGGCGGAAACGCCAGGCCCTCTGCCCAAGGTTCAAACCACAGATGAAGCAGGTGATCGCTCGGCGCCTGAAGGTGTTCGATGTGTTCGTGCATCGCTGACCAAGTCATCTGTACGCCGGACGCTAACCCAGGCGTATGCCAAACCCGCCCCGGTCGTCCTCATCGTCGCTGCGCAGCCAGCCCACGGCCGAGGCGATCAGCAGCGCGCCAAAGATGAGGCCCCCATACTTCCAATAGTTGTCGTCCTGGAGGACGTCGTCGCCCTGCGAGATGCGGATGCAGTTCTTGAAGAGCCGCGTGGAGCGGACCTCGATGCGGTCACCATCCTTCAGCCGCGTGTAGAGGGCGTAACCGACCGAGCAGGTCGACACCGCGCCGTCGATCAGATGCAGCGTGTAGCTGGTGTCACCGGTCTTGATGCCGCGATCATCGGCCTCGGTACGGCTGGTGTGCCGGTCGATCCGCAGCTGCTCGACGCGTGTGGGCAGCCCGGTGTCGGCGATCATTGCCAGGCCAACGAAAAAGAGAACACAGCGGAAGAGGAACCTGAGCAAGGGCAACTCCTTCTTGGGGCCTGGTGCCCGCCAGGGGGCGGGCGCGGCGACTATGCCAAGAAAGTGTTGGCGTTCATCGGTCAAGGCGGAGGTGAAAGTGCACGCGGCCCGTCAGGGCGCGTCCGGCGCAGACGCCGGCGGCTTGGCCAACAGCCGCTGAACGCGGCGTTCAAACCGCTCAGACCCCTCCACATAGGACGACGGCGACCAGGCGATGGCCACCAGCCTGGCGGCCTGCTCGGCGCTCACGTGCTCCAGCGCAAGGCCGAAGTAGCGCCGGGCAGCAGCGGCATAGCCATACACGCCGTTGCCCATGTGCGCCGTGGCGAGCAGCGTGCTGGTGATCTCCGCTTCGCTCAGATGCCAGGGCAGCAGCCACATCAACCCCCACTCCGTCGACATGCGGCGCAGCCCGCGCATGCGTTGACCGGCATCCAGCAGGTCCGAGGTGGCATACCGAGCCACATGCATGATGCCCCGGTCGCCATGAGATCGCCGCAGCATGTCGAGCACCACCGCCGGCGGTTGACGCTCGCCGGGCGCGGCGGTCTCCAACCGACGCTGGATGCGGTCGACGACAGGCCGGACGACCAGGATGTCGAAGGCCAGCACGCCCGTTGCGATGGCGACGAAGAGGGCTGCGACGGCGTAGCCCATCCACCGCAGCAGGCGCTTCATCAGCGTTCGCATCGACATGGCGATCTCACTCGAGCTTGCGCGCCGCGTTCGTCGCAATGCTGCCCGACGACTGCCGCTCGACCCTGAAGATTCCGCCCTTCTTGTACGCCGCCTGCTCATGAAACAGGTCGAACAGGAACTGCGCCAGCTCCTCGTCCACTACAAACGCCGGAATGACGAATCCGGCCGGCGCCCGCTTGCCGTCATTGCCGACTGCCAGCACCGACCAGCGATCACCGCTGCGTTCGATGTCCAGGAGGCGTCCGAAGACATTGAAGCGTTGGGTGGGCATCGCGGGCAAACCTTCTTGCGAAAGACTCGTTTGACGCCCAAGTCAGCGCGGGAACGAGACGGCGAAGTAGCAGCCGAGGCCGGCCAGCCAGACAAAGGCATGGGGCAGCGCGACATGTGGCCAGACGCCCACCCGCGCCAGCACCCACCAGGATTCCGAGTTCCACCAGGCCTGCCAGACGGCAGAGATCTGATGCGCACTGGCCAGATCCTGCTCGCCGCGGAAATGCGCCTCAATCTGCTCGACGCGCTCGTAATAGCCCAATTGAAAGCTCTTCCAGAAGGCCTCCAGCAACCAGAACATCAGCGCACCTGCCGAGGCGATCAGGAAGACCAGTTGACCCTTGCTGGCAAAGGCACTCACCAGCGAGGCCAGCCCGAAGGTCACGCTCCAGGCCTTGATCGTCAACGCGCGCCCGTCGAAGTCCTCGATCGTTTTCTGCAAGTGGTAGTACTCGGCCTGTAAGGCCGGATCGATGGGCGACGGCGGCTTGGTGGTCATCAGTCCTCCGGAAACCGCGCCCGCCACAACGCCGCCAGCCGCGGGTCGCGATCGACGCGGTGGACAACCGGCGTCATGCGCGGCGCCACCTCCTCGAAGCGCTCGCGCCAGGGCCCGAAACGCGAGACGACGGCGACGTAGAGGTCCAGCACCGTCAGCTCGTCGCCCAGCAGGTAGTCGCCGGGGTTGAGCTGCTCGTCCATGTTGGCCCAGCAGAAGGCGATGCGCTCGTGCACGGCTTGCACCACGCTCTCGCGGCAGGTCTGCGGTGCGCCGATGCGCCTCACATCGGGCTTGATCCAGTGCAGGGAATAGATGGCCGAAGACACGTAGACCATCCAGCGCAGGAACTGGCGGCGCAGCGGGTCGCTGGGCGCGGGTGCCAGGCCAGCCGCGGGGTCCAGGTCGGCCAGATAGATGAGGATGGCCGCGCTCTCGGTCATGACCTCGCCGTCGGGCAGCACCAGCGTCGGGATCTGGCGCATGGGGTTGGTGGGCGCGACCCGGTCGCGCGCGGCCTCCTCGGCCCAGGTCGCGCCTTCGATCAGCGTGTAGGGCAGGCCCAGCAGCGTCAGTGCGGCTTCGACGGCGACGGCGCCGGAGGCCTCGGCGCCGTACAGGGTGAGCGGTGGGTGCGTTTGCATGGCGCCGACGCTACTCCCCGGCCAGCATGTCGATCAACTCCTTCGCGAACGCCAGCGCGCCCTCCGGTGTCTCGAAATGCATCTCGTTGTTCAGCTCGACGACTTCGCCGTCCGGCCCCTTGTGCACGACCGACCACCCACCCGCGCCGCCATCGATGGCGAGCACGCCGAACTGCCCGGGGTCGAGGTCCCGGGCGCTGCCGGCGGTGACGACGATGTCGCGGCCGAGGTGGGAGTGGTAGCGTCGCATCCCTCGATTCTCCCGGAGCAGACGATGAAGGCAGTGTGGAACGGCGTGACCATCGCCGAGAGCGACGACACGGTGGTCGTCGAAGGCAACCACTATTTCCCGCCCGAAGCCCTGAAGAAGGAATACACGACCTTCTCCAACCACCGCAGCGGCTGCCCGTGGAAGGGCCAGGCGCAGTACCTCAGCCTGTTCGTCAACGGCGAGATGAACCCCGACGCGGTCTGGTACTACGCCGACCCGCTGCCCGCCGCGGCGGAGATCAAGGGGCGCTATGCGTTCTGGAAGGGCGTCAAGGTTTCGGAATAGATGGAGCCCCCGGTCGCGGCTCAGCCGCGACCGCCCCCGAGGGGGCTTTGGACTACGGTGCGGCCGGGCGCCCGTCTATGGGCCACAACGCCCACAGCCGCAGCGGCTGCTTGGTGCGGCTGGCCTGCAGCGCGGCGTCGTCGCCCCAGCCCCAGAAGAAGTCGGCCCGCACGGCACCCTGGATGGCGCTGCCGGTGTCCTGGGCCAGCACGAGGCGGCGCAGCGGCGTCGTGGACAGCGGCTCGGTGCTGTCCAGCCACAGTGGCGTGCCCAGCGCGATGAAGGCACGGTCGATGGCGACCGAACGGCCCGGCGTCAGCGGCACGCCCTGCGCGCCACGCGGGCCCACGCCGACGTCGGGCAGCGCCTCCTCGCGGAAGTAGACGACGCGCGGGTTGACGGCCAGCGCGTCGCGCACCTTGGCCGGGTTGCGGCGCGCCCAGTCGCTCAGCGTGCGCGGCGTCGCGTCGCCCACCTCGCCGCGGTCCAGCAGCGCTCGCGCGACGGACTGGAAGGGCTGGTCGTTGTGGCCGGCGTAGGCAACGCGCGTGATGCGCTCCGTGCCGCCGGCATCACGCAGCACGAGGCGGCCCGAGCCCTGGATCTGCAGTTGCAGCAGGCCGAAGGGGTCGTCCAGGTACGCCAGCTCCAGCGCGGTGAAGCGCGGGTTGGCGTCGATGTCGCGGCGCGGCGTGCGGCGCAGTGCGGCATCGCCGGGCAGCCCATGCAGCGGCCACTGGAAGGCGCCCTGGCGGGTGCGGCTGGCGCTGAGCTGGGGCTCGAAGTAGCCGGTCAGCAGGCCGGTTGCCTCACCGCCGTCGGCCGCGATGCGCCAGGGGCGCAGATGCTTCATCACGAACAGCGCCGCCTCGGTCGCGTCGCCCGGCGCCTGCAGCGCGGCGCGGGCGCAGAACTCGGCCCAGCCGGCCGCCGGGCGCTGGCAGCTGCCGAGCAGGGCCGGCCAGGCGGCGAGCAGGTCGTCACCGCCCCAGCCGGGCAAGTCCTTCCAGTCCGCGGCAACCCAGCGCGGCGCGGGCCGCGTTGCGGCGGGTGTCGACGGCACGGCCGGCCGTGGGTCCGGCGGCAGCAGGGGCGGCGATGAGCAGGCCGCCAGGCTTCCTAGAATCGCGCCCAGCACTCCCCGCGCCCACCACCCCATGCTGCTCCTCCTCCTCGAAGCCCTCGGCGCGCTGCTGATCTTTGTCTTCATCATCTGGTGGACCATGTTCTCGGGCCGCAACAAGGGCGAGCGGCGCGACGATCGCTGATCTTCACGCGGGCCGAGCGCCGGGCCGCTCCCAAGCCGGCCCGCTCAGGCGATGTGCTTGCGGCTCAACGCCGCAAGCATTGCCGTCCCCTCGGGGGGCCGGCCAAGGTACGCCTTGGACGAGGGGCTTCATCCTGGCGGGATCAGGAAGCTCAGCGGCTCGCGCCGCAGCCGCGCGCGGATGGCCGCGTAGACGCGCTTGCGGTCCGCCAGGCGAACGCCGCGCGAACGCATGGCCACCTTGAAGGCGCAGAAGAAGCTGACGCCCACGTTGAGCATGCCGATGCCTGCAATGCAGATGACGCAGGACCAGAAGGCCCAGGTCGCCATGACGCCGAAACCGAGCGCACCCACCGCGGCCGCGAGCTGGCCGGTGGACAGCGTCACATGGCGCACCTCCAGGTCCAGGCCGATGAAGCCGAACAGCGCCGGTGCCAGGCCGAGCATCAGGCCCAGGCTGATGTTGGCCGTCAGGCCCGAGATGTTGGCCCGCCACCAGTGCGACCAGCGCTGCGCGCGCGGCTGGCCCACGGCGGCGACGATGCGCGGGTTCCAGGCAATGGCGCTGTCCAGCCGGTGGAAGACGAACCAGTTCTCGACCCAGCCGGCGATCAGGCTGGACGCGAACAGCAGCGTGCCCGTGAAGGCGGCGAACAGCAGCGACGGCCCGGCCAGCTGCAGTGAATGCAGCACGTAATGCGCGTCGCGCTGACCCACCAGCGGCGCGCCGAAGGCCGCCCAGCACAGCCCCTGCACGGCCAGCACCAGCGGCGCCACCAGTGCCAGGTTGCCGATGACGCCGGCCACCTGCGAGCGCACGAGGTGGGTCACCTCGTCGACAAAGCCCTGCAGGCCGTCGTCGCGGTCGATGTAGAGCAGCTTGTCGGCCATCGCCGGCGCCGTCATCGCCGGCTGCTTGGTCGCCACCGTCCAGTGCAGCAGGTGGATGAGGACGAAGCACAGCGCGTAGTTCACGCCGGCCCAGAAGCCGCCCCAGAAGGCCGTGAAGCCCAGCAGCGCGATGCCGAACTTCAGGAAGGTGGTGCCGGCCAGCACGGCGCCACCGCCGGCGGCGCGCCTGAGCATGTCGCCGTACTCGGCGCGGCTGCGGGTGATGTAGTGCTCGCCGGTCTCGGCGCTGCGCTCGGCCACCTTGCGCGCCAGCAGCGAGTAGTGGCGCGCGAACAGCGTGCGCACGCTGCGCCGCTCGTGCACGACGCGCACCAGGCCGGCGACCAGGCGCAGCAGCTCGCGCTGCGGGTCGTCGGACAGCAGGCAGGCCAGCAGCGCCTCGATGCGGCCCAGCCGCGCGTCCAGTTGCTCGACCGAGAACATCAGGTCCACCGACACGCCGTGGACCTCCAGGTGCTCGGGCACCGTCTGCGCGGCGGCACGGCAGCCGTCCAGCAGCGCATGCAGGTATTGCATTGCCGGCGCCAGCACGTCGTCCTCGCGGTGCTGCAGCGCGCGCTCCACGGCCTCCCAGGCCGACGGCAGCTGGTGGAAGGGCTTGTCCTGCAGCAGCAGCTCGTCCATGCGCACGCGCAGCGGCCCGGCCAGGCCGGCCGCGTGCACACTGCTGATCAGCACGGTGATGGCCGCGCGCATCTCGACGCGCCAGCCACCGTCGGGCGCGGCGGCGAACAGCAGGCTCAGGCGGCCCAGCAGCTCGTCATCGATGGCGGCGATCCAGTCCTCGTCGGCCTCGTCGCCGAACAGCAGCTCGAACAGCGCCGCGAGGTCGCGCGTGTCCGTCGTCTGCGGCAGCAGACGGCGGCGCAGGCGGCCGAGGAACTCGTGCCACAGCGCCATGCGCGGCGCAAAGCCCACTTCGGCGAACAGCGCGACCGCGTCAACGTCGTTCCACACACCGGCGATGACGGCGGAGAAGCGGTAGGCATGCTCGGGATGCCGCTCCAACACGTTGAGCAGGTGCTTGAGCCGCACGATGGGCCGCGGCGTGCCGGCCGATGCCTCTTCACCCGGCGCCTGGCGCAGCCATTCCAGCAGCCGCACCAGCCACAGGTTGCGCTCGGCCAGAACGGCCTGCGGGTCGGCTGCGTTCAGCAGCGCGGTGAGGTCCCAGGCCTTGGTCAATGCAGGCTGGCGCTGTCGGCCAGAAGAAATTCGGCGACGTCGGCATAGAAGATGTCGCAGCCCTCCGTGGCGCAGAGGAAGCGCCCACGCATCGTGCCCTGCGGCGTGCCGATCTGCGCCCAGGAGCTGTACTGGAAGCTCTGGCCGGGCGCCAGCACCGGCTGGTGGCCCACGACGGCCAGGCCGTCGACGAGCTGCACCTGGCCGCGCGCGTCCGTGATCTCCCAGTGACGACCGATCAACTGGGCCAGCACGTCACCGGTGTTCTCTATCGTGACCGTGTAGCTGAAGGCGTACAGGCCTTGCTCGAGGTGGGTCTGCTCGGGCAGGGTCTGCACCGCGACGCTGCAACTGAATCGGGGGTTCGCCATCAGGTCATTCTCGCGGTCGGGGGCTATGCTCGGCGCATGTTCGTTGGGAAGCGTGATCCTAAGTGCTGCGTTGGCTCTGGCTGCTGAGTGCACTGCTGAGCCTCGGCGCCCAAGCGCAAGACCTGCACCTGCGCACGGTCCAGCAAAGCGGCTCGCTGGTCAAGTACGACCCCGACGGTGGCCCGCTCAAGCCGGGCCTGTGCCTGGAGATCCTGCGCGCCGTCGAGAAGCTGGACCCCGGCCTGCACTTCAGCGGCCTGGAGCAGCAGGTACCGCTCAAGCGCGTCGAGCGCCTGCTGGCCGAAGGCCTCGTGGATGCCTTCTTCTGCCTGCTGAAGTCGCCGGAGCGCGAGAAGCAGTGGCGCTACGTGCCGGTGCCGCTGTACACCATCCGCCATGTCGTCGTGCAGCGCGCCGACGACCCGCGCCATCTCGACACGCTGGCCGACCTGGCCGAACTGAGCCGGCGCCGGCCGGTGCTGGTCATGCGCGGCACGGCGCTGGCCCGCCGGCTGCTGGCTGCCGACGTGGCCATCGCCGAGGTGGCGTCCGAACGCGAGGCCTTGCAGATGCTGACGCTGCGCCGCGCCGATGCGATCTATGGCCAGGACATCAACCTGCAGCGCCATGTCGCCGAGACCAAGCTCGGCGACAAGCTGAAGGTGGGCCGCACCGCCTTCCAGGAAGAGGCGCAGTTCGTCGCGCTGCGCGCCGACCTGCCGCCGGCCCACGAGGAGCGGCTGACGCAGGCGTTGCGCAAACTGGAGCGCGACGGCACGCTGCGCCAGCTGACTGAAAAGTACCGAGGACCATGAAACCGCTGTTCCTGCCGCCCGATGGCCGGCCGCGCTGCGCCTGGTGCGCCGCCGCACCCGGCGATGACGCCTATCTGCGCTATCACGACGAAGAATGGGGCCGGCCGGTGGCGGACGACTTCCGCCTCTTCGAGAAGCTGTGCCTGGAAGGCTTCCAGAGCGGCCTGTCGTGGCGGACCATCCTGAACAAGCGCGAGGCCTTCCGCGCCGCGTTCGCGGGCTTCGACTACCACCGCGTCGCGCGCTTCGGCGAGGCCGACGTGGCGCGGCTGCTGGCCGACGCCGGCATCGTGCGCCACCGCGGCAAGATCGAGGCGGCCATCCACAACGCGGGGCGCTGCGTGGCGCTGGTGGCCGAAGAGGGGTCGCTCGCGGCCTACCTGTGGCGCTTCGAGCCGCCCAGGAACTCGGTGGCGCACAACCTGTCGCAGTCGCCGGCGTCCGAGGCCTTGTCCAAGGACTTGAAGAAGCGCGGCTGGAAGTTCGTCGGCCCGACCACCATGCATGCGCTGATGCAGGCCATGGGCCTGATCAACGACCACCAGCCCGGCTGCCATCACTGGGCCGGCGCGCAGCAGGCACGCGACAGCTTCCAGCGGCCGGGCCGCTGAAGGCCTGGGCGAGCAGGCTGCCTAAAATCACGGCCATGCCCGACGCCGCACCTCAATACCGCATCGCCCCCAGCCTGCTGTCCGCCGACTTCGCCCGCCTGGGCGAAGAAGTGAAGACCGTGCTGGCCGCCGGCGCCGACTGGATCCACTTCGACGTGATGGACAACCATTACGTGCCCAACCTGACCTTCGGCCCCATGGTCTGCGAGGCACTGCGCAAGCACGCGGTGCACCCGGACGGCACGCCCGCCGTCATCGACGTGCACCTGATGGTGCAGCCGGTCGACTCGCTGGCCCAGGCCTTCTGCCGCGCGGGTGCCGACGTGGTGACCTTCCACCCCGAGGCCAGCGCGCACGTGGACCGCACGCTGCAACTCATCAAGGCCGAAGGCAAGCAGGCCGGCCTGGTGTTCAACCCGGCCACGTCGCTGGACGTGCTGGAGTGGGTCATCGACAAGGTCGACGTGGTGCTGCTGATGAGCGTGAACCCGGGCTTCGGCGGCCAGAGCTTCATCCCGACGGCGCTGGCCAAGCTGCGGAAGGCGCGCGAGATCATCCGCAAGAGTGGCCGCGACATCCGCCTGGAGATCGACGGCGGCGTGAAGGTGGACAACATCCGCGAGATTGCCGCCGCGGGCGCTGACACCTTCGTCGCCGGCTCGGCCATCTTCGGCAAGCCCGACTACCGTGCCGTCATCGATGCGATGCGGGCCGAGCTGGCCCAGGCCTGAGGACAGCAGCATGGCCGCCATCCTCCTCGTCTGCACCGCCAACATCTGCCGCTCGCCGATGGCCGAGGCCATCTTCAAGGCCAAGCTGGGCGACGTGTTCAAGACCATCGCCTCCGCCGGCGTGCATGCCGACCCGCGCGGCGGCCCGGTGGACGCGCGCGCTGCGGCGGCCCTGGCCCGCCACAACTACAGCCTGGAGCGCAAATGGCGCTCACGCCGCGTGCAGCCCGAGGAACTGGGCCAGTACGACCTGGTGCTGGTGATGGAGTCCGAGCATGCCGACGCGCTGCGCGAGAAGGCCGCGCCCGAGCACCGCGCCCGCATCGTGCTGCTGACCGACTTCGTGCCCGAGCTGGCCGGCCAGGACGTGCCGGACCCCTACTTCGGCCCCGTCCAGGGCTTCGACACCGTCATCGGCATGATCGAGCGCGCGGCCCTGCGGCTGCTGGCCGAGAGCCGCGAAGGCCGCCTGAAGCTCGGCTGATCAGGCCGCCTTGCTGGCGAAGTCGGCGACTTCGCGCACGTCCGGCCCCTTGCCGCTGAAGCGGTCCAGCGCCAGGTAGATGACCGGCGTGATGTACAGCGTCACGGCCTGCGACAGGACCAGCCCGCCCACGACGGCCAGGCCCAGCGGCTGGCGCAGCTCGGCACCGGCGCCCAGGCCCAGCGCGATGGGCAGCGCGCCCATCAGCGCGGCCAGCGTCGTCATCATGATGGGCCGGAAGCGCAGGATGCAGGCTTGACGTATCGCCTCGGCGGGCGGCAGCCCCTGGCTGCGCTGCACGTCCAGCGCGAAGTCGATCATCATGATCGCGTTCTTCTTGACGATGCCGATCAGCATGACGATGCCGATGGTGGCGATGATGGTCAGCTCCATGCCGAACAGCTGCAGCGTGATCAGCGCGCCCACCGCCGCGGACGGCAGGCCGGCCAGGATGGTCAGCGGGTGGATGTAGCTCTCGTACAGCACGCCCAGCAGCACATAGATGACCGCCACGGCCAGGCCGATGAGCAGCAGCTGGCCGCCCTGCGAGTCCTGGAACACGGCCGCGTCGCCGCCATAGCTGGTGATGACGCTGGGCGGCAGCTTGATGTCGCGCGTGAAGGCATCGATCTGCTTGGTCGCGTCGCCCAGCGGCACGTTGGGTGCGAGGTTGAAGCTGATCGTGATGGCCTGCAGCTGGCCCTGGTGGTTGACCGCCGTGGGGCCCAGCGTGCGCTGCACGGTGGCGAACGACGTCAGCGGCACCTGCGCGCCGTTGTTGCCGCGCAGGTAGATCTTGTCGAAGGCGGTCTCGCTGCTGCGGTCGCTGTCGCCCGCCTCCATGATGACCTGGTAGGTGTTGCTCTCGGCGTAGATGCTGGACACCTGGCGCTCGCCGAAGGCGCCGTACAGCGCGTTGCGCAGCTCGCCCATGTCCACGCCCAGCAGCGACGCGCGCTCGCGGTCGATGACCAGGCTGGCCTGCAGGCCGCGCAGCTGCGAGTCGCTGGTGATGTCACGGAAGCGCTCGTCGCCGCGCAGCTTCTCCTGCAGCTTGACGGCCCAGGTGTTCAGCTCGCCGGCCGACACCGACTGCAGCGTGTACTGGTAGCGGCTCTTGCTCTGGCGCCCGCCCAGCTGCAGGTTCTGCACCGGGCGCAGGTAGACCTGGATGCCCGGCACCGCGCGCAGCTTCTTGCGCAGGCCTTCCAGCACCTTGGCCATGGGCTCGCGCTGGTTGCGCGCCTTCAGGTTGATGAACATGCGGCCGGTGTTGGTGGCGCTGCCCGACGGCCCGCCGCCGACGGCCGAGCTGAGCGCGGCGACATTGGGATCGTTGCGCACGATGGCCGCCACGCGGTCCTGCAGCACGGTCATGGCCGCAAAGGACGTGTCCTCGGCGGACTCGGTGCTGGCCTGGATCTGGCCGATGTCCTCCTCGGGGAAGAAGCCCTTGGGGATGGTCGTGTAGAACCAGATCGTCGCGACGAAGCTCAGCAGCGCCACGCCCAGCACCCAGGCCCGGTGGCGCAGCGCCAGATCCAGCGTGCGCGTGTAGCCGTTCAACGTGGCCGTGAAGCCGCGCTCGAACAGGCGGCCCAGCGGCCCGTCCTCGTGGTGCTCGTCGGCCTTCAGCAGGCGGCTGCACAGCATGGGCACCAGCGTCAGCGACACGACGGCCGAGACCAGGATGGACAGGCCCACGACGACGGCGAACTCGTGGAAGAGCAGGCCGATGACGCCCGGCATGAAGAAGATGGGGATCAGCACCGCCACCAGCGACACCGAGATGGACAGGATGGTGAAGGCCATCTCGCGCGCGCCGCGCACGGCCGCGTCGAAGGGCTTCATGCCGTCCTCGACGTGGCGGACGATGTTTTCCAGCATGACGATGGCGTCGTCCACCACCAGGCCCACGGCCAGCGTGATGCCCAACAGCGAGATGTTGTCCAGGCTGTAGCCCAGCGCGAACAAGAGGGTCAGCGCGCCGATCAGCGAGATCGGGAGGGACGCCGTCGGGATCAGCGTCGCCACCGCGCGGCGCAGGAAGATGAAGATCACCAGCACCACCAGGCCCACCGTCAGCGCCAGCGTCACGTAGACGTCGTGCAGCGATTCGCGGATGGACACCGAGCGATCGTTCAGCGTGTCCATCTTGATGGAGGCCGGCATCTGCGACGCATAGCGCGGCAGCAGCGCCTTGACCTTGTCCACCACCTGCACGGTGTTGGCATCCGGCTGCCGCTGGATGGCCAGCACGATGGAGCGCTCGCCCTGGTAGGTGGAGTAGGTCTTGCTCGTCTCGACGCTGTCCTGCACGTCGGCCACGTCGCGCAGCATCACCGGCGCGCCATTGCGCGACGCGACGACGATGCGACCGAACTCGGCGGCATTGCGCAGCTGGCGGTTGGCCTGGATGGTCAGCGTCTGGCGCGAGCCGTCCAGCACGCCCACCGGCGTGTTGGCATTGGCCGCGCGCACCGCGTTCTGCAACTCGTCCAGCGTGATGTTGCGCTGGTTCAGCAGGTCGGTGCGCACCTTGATGCGCACCGCGTAGCGCTTCTGGCCAAAGATGGACACCTGGGCCACGCCGTCGATGGTGGACAGGCCCGGCGACAGCAGGTTCTCGGCGTAGTCGTTCAGCTCGGTCAGGTCGATGGAGGGCGACGTCAGCGCCACCAGCAGCACCGGCGCGTCGGCCGGGTTGACCTTGCGGTAGCTGGGCGGCGACGTCATCTCGGCGGGCAGTGCGCGCAGCGAGCGGAACAGCGCCGCCTGCACGTCCACGGCCGCGGCGTCGATGTTGCGCGAGGGGTCGAACTCCAGCGTCAGCGAGGTGCTGCCCAGCGTGTTGGTCGACGAGATGGTCAGCAGGCCGGCGATGGTGGCGAACTGCTTTTCCAGCGGCAGCGCCACCGACGACGCCATGGTCTCGGGCGACGCGCCGGGCAGCGACGCGCCGACGTTGATGATGGGCGTGTTGTACGACGGCAGCGCGGCGACCGGGATGCGGCTCCAGGCCGCCAGGCCGGCGATGACCAGCGACAGGTTCAGCAGCACGGTCATGACCGGCCGCCGGATGAAGACCTCGGTGAGCCTCATTTGTCGGCGCCCGAAGCCGGATTGGAGGCGACGGCAGCCGGGCTGCCCAACGCCGGCTGCAGGCGCAGCGGCGTGCCGGGGCGCAGGTTCTGCTTGCCCTCCATGACGACCTGGGCCGTCGCGTCCAGGCCCTCCACCACGGCCTGCTCACCCATGGCCTGGCGCAGTTGCACGGGCACCAGCTTGGCCGTGTTGTCGGGCCCGACGACGTAGACCGAGCGCTCGTTGCCGCGCATGATGATGGCCGCCTGCGGCACCACCGTCACGCCCTTCAGCGTGCGCAGCGTGACGCGCACACGCAGGTACTGGCCCGGCCACAGCGCCTGCTGCTTGTTGTCGAACTCGGCCTTGACCTTGATGGTGCCGGTGGCGCTGTCGACCAGGTTGTCCACCGCCGTGACGCGGCCCTTGATGGGCGCCGTGCCGCGCGCGGCACCGGCCGGCGGCAGGGCTTCCACGTCCAGCTCGCCGGCGCGCGTGGCGGCCAGCAGCGAACCCAGCTGCGTCTCGGGCACCGCGAAGCTGATGGCGATCGGGTCCAGCTGCGCGATGTTGACCAGCGGCAGTGCGCTCGCGTTGGCCTGCACCAGGCTGCCAGGGTAGACGCTGACGATGCCCACGCGGCCGGAGATGGGCGCGCGCAGCTCGTTGTAGCCCAGCGTGACCTGGGTGGCCTGCACGGCGGCCTCGTCGCTGCGGATCAGCGCCTGGCCGGATTCGAGATTGGCCTGGGCCGTGTCCAGTGCGCTGCGCGACACGAAGTTCTGCGCCACCAGCTCCTGAGCGCGCTTGTACTGGCGCTCCAGGTCGTTCTGCGCCGCGCGGTCACGGGCCAGTTGCGCGCGCGCCTTCTCCAGCGCGGCGCGCTCGGCGCGGTCGTCGAAGCGGAACAGCAGCTCGCCCTTCTTGACGCTCTGGCCGTCCTTGACCAGCACCTGGGACACGATGCTGGTCGTCTGCGCGCGCAGGTCCACGCTCTGCAGCGCCGTCACCGTGCCACTGGCCTCCACGGTGACCGGCACGTCGGCCTGGCGCACCTTGACGACGCCGACGTTCTGCGCGGGCGGCGCGCTGGCCGCGCCGGCCGGGGCCGGTGCAGCGCCGGCATCGTCCTTGCGACCACAGCCAGCCAGGAGGGTCAGCGCGAGGCCGCAGAGGATCAGGGAGGGGGTCGAGCGCATGTGGCTGGCCTGCCGAAAGTAATGGGGATTGACTGCAAAAACGAGTCAGCTTACCTGTCCCGTTTTGCTGGCAGGTTGCTGGCTCGCGCAGGCTGACGCGTTTTTCGCGGTCAGCCCTGCAGCGCACGCGCCAGCCGCGCTCCCACGACGGCGTTGTGCTTCACGAGGGCGATGTTGGTCGCCAGACTGCGCCCGCCCGTCAGCGCCTTGATGCGCGCCAGCAGGAAGGGCGTGATGGCCTTGCCGCTGATGCCTTGCGCGTCGGCCTCGGCCAGCGCCGCGGCGGTGATCGCGTCGATCTCCTCGCGCGGCATCGCGGCCGCGGCCGGCACCGGGTTGCTGAGCACCACGCCGCCGGACAGGCCCAGCGCCCACTTGGCGCGGATGAAGCGCGCCTGGCTCTGGGCATCGTCCATGCGGAAGTCCGCCTTCAGGCCGCTGTCGGGCGTGAAGAAGGCCGCGAAGTTGTCCTGGCCCACCGACAGCACGGGCACGCCATGCGTCTCCAGGTACTCCAGCGTCAGGCCCAGGTCCAGAATGGACTTGGCGCCCGCGCAGACCACCGCCACCGGCGTGCGCGCCAGCTCCTGCAGGTCGGCCGAGATGTCGAAGCTCTCGTGGCCGCCGCGGTGCACGCCGCCGATGCCGCCGGTGACGAAGACTTCGATACCGGCCAGGTGGGCACAGATCATGGTCGCGGCCACCGTCGTGGCGCCCAGGCGGCCGGTGGCGATGGCGAACGGCAGGTCGCGGCGGCTGAGTTTCATCGCGTCGGGCGCCTGTGCGAGCTGGGTCAGCTCCTCGTTCGTCAGCCCGACGCGGATGCGCCCGCCGATGACGGCGATGGTGGCCGGCACCGCGCCCTCGGCGCGGATGACGTCCTCGACCTCGCGCGCCGTCTCCAGGTTCTGCGGCCAGGGCATGCCGTGGGCAATGATGGTGGATTCGAGGGCCACGACGGGGCGGCCCGCCTCTCGGGCGGCGGCGACTTCGGGCGAGAGCTGGATCAGTTCGTTCATCGTTCTTCTAGGAATCTAGGGTTCAGTTCGGGGTGGACGCTGTCCTCGGTCTGCAGCGTCAGCGCGGCGAGGTCCAGGCCCAGCCGGGCGGCGGCGTCAAAGTCATCGGGCGCCTTCAGCAGCGACGCGCAGACGCCGGCCGACAGCGCATCACCGGCGCCGGTCACGTCCACGACATGCACCTGCGGCGCCGGCCAGTGGCGCGGCGCGCGGCCGGGCGTGCTGAGCAGCAGGCCGTCCGCACCCTTGGACACCAGCACGCAGCCCACGCCACGCGCATGCAGCGCGTCGAAGGCCTCGTTCGCGTCTGCGGCGATGGTGGCCAGCTCGCCCATGTTCATGACGAGCAGGTGCAGGCCGTCCAGCCGCGGCGGCAGCCGCTCCATCTTGGCCTCCGACACCGCCACGCCCACCAGCGGGATGCCGCTGGCGCGCGCCTCGGCCAGCAGCAGCGGCCAGGCATCGGTGGGCAGGTTGCCATCGGCCACGACCAGTGCGGCACCGGCGCGCAGCGCCTTGCTGGCCTCAAGGGCCCAGGGGTTCAGGCTCTCGACCAGCGGCATGGATGCCAGGCCCAGCTCCAGGCTGCCATCGGGCGCCAGCACGGCGGTGTAGCTGTCGCTGGCATGGCGGCGCAGCCGGATGACGGCGCGCGTGTCCATGCCCACGCTGGCGGCCTGCTCCAGCAGCATGCGGCCGCCCGCGTCGTCACCGACGGCCGCCACCAGTGCCACGGGCAGGCCCAGCCGCGCCAGGTTCTCGGCGACGTTGCGCACGACGCCGCCAGGCGTCTCATGCGATTCACAGGGGTTGGACGAGCCGAGCAGCGCACTGGCCAGCAGGCGCAGCTTGCGATCGATGTTGAGGCCGCCGATGCAGACGATGGGGGCGGCTGAAGGGTTCATCGCGCGATTCTAGGAAGTCACCCCGCCGCGCGCCCGCGGGCTTGCGCTAGGAACCACGCCGCCATCGCGTCCGCCAGCGCCTGCAGCACCTGCGCATCGGTGCGGCCGCTGCGCGCCCTGACGTGGAAGGCATGGTCCGCGTCGTCCTCCAGGTGCAGCATGGCTCTTGCATCGCCCAGCCCCTGGACGACGCCCTGCAGCAACGCCAACTCGGCCAGCTCATCGCGCGTGCCCTGCAGGAACAGCATCGGCACCTGAACTTCCGCCAGATGCGCGGCCCGCTCGATGCCCGGCTTGCCGGCCGGGTGCAACGGAAAGCCGACGAACGCCAGGCCGCGCACGCCCGCCATGGCCTCGGCGGCCTGCGCCTGCGAGGTCATGCGGCCGCCAAAGGACTTGCCGCCCGCGAACAACGGCGTGCCGGGCAGGCGGCTGCGTGCCGCTGCCACGGCGGCACGCACGGCCGCGTGCGCCACCGCAGGCGTGTCGGGCCGCTTGGAGCCACGCTCCATGTAGGGGAACTGGTAGCGCAGCGTGGCCACCGAGTTCGCCAGCAAGGCCTCGGACAACGCCGCCATGAAGCTGTGGTGCATGCCCGCACCCGCGCCGTGGGCGAATGCGTAGGTGGCGCGAGGCTGGGCCGGCTGCAGCCACAACGCGGACACCGTGGTGTCGTCGTCGACCCTCAGCACGAGTGGTTCTGGCGAAGTCATGCCTGCAGCTTAGTGCGCTAGAGTCGCCCGCGGTGCGGCGCCACGCCGCCCACGTCGCTCGGACGGTTCCGGGCGCTCACGTGACACTGCCAATGACTTCCTCCTCTTCCGCCTCCGGCGGCAAGCGCCGTTTCGCGCGCATCGACCGCCTCCCGCCCTACGTCTTCAACATCACCGCCGAGCTCAAACTGGCGGCCCGCCGACGCGGCGAAGACATCATCGACATGAGCATGGGCAACCCCGACGGGGCCACGCCGGCGCACATCGTCGCCAAGCTCAACGAAGTCTCACAGCGGCCCGACACCCACGGCTACTCGGCCAGCAAGGGCATCCCGCGGCTGCGCCGCGCGATCTCGCACTGGTACCAGCGCCGCTACGGCGTCGCCATCGACCCCGACCACGAGGCCATCGTCACCATCGGCTCCAAGGAGGGCCTGGCCCACCTGATGCTGGCGACGCTGGACCGCGGCGACACCGTGCTGGTGCCCGACCCGAGCTACCCCATCCACATCTACGGCGCGGTCATTGCCGGCGCCGACATCCGCGCGATTCCGGTCAGCAGCGAGGTCGACTTCTTCGCCGAGCTGGAACGCACCATCCGCGGCAGCTACCCCAAGCCCAAGATGATGGTGTTCGGCTTCCCGTCCAACCCGACGGCGCAGTGCGTGGACATCGGCTTCTTCGAGCGCGTCGTGGCGCTGGCGAAGAAGCACGACATCCTGGTCGTGCACGACCTGGCCTATGCCGACATCGTCTTCGACGGCTATGTCGCGCCGTCCATCATGCAGGTGTCCGGCGCCAAGGACGTGGCCGTCGAGTTCTTCACGCTGTCCAAGAGCTACAACATGGCCGGCTGGCGCGTCGGCTTCATGGTCGGCAACCCCGACCTCGTCGCAGCACTCGCCCGCATCAAGAGCTATCACGACTACGGCACCTTCACGCCACTGCAGGTCGCGGCCATCGCCGCGCTCGAAGGCGATCAGCAGTGCGTGCTGGACATTGCGGCCAGCTACCAGCGCCGCCGCGACGTGCTGTACAAGGGCTTGATCGAAGCCGGCTGGCAGGTGGACTGCCCCAAGGCCAGCATGTACATCTGGGCGCGCATCCCCGAGCCGTACCGCGAGCTGGGTTCGCTGGAGTTCGCCAAGCAACTGCTGGAGAAAGCCAAGGTCTGCGTGTCGCCCGGCATCGGCTTCGGCGACCACGGCGACGGCCACGTGCGCTTCGCGTTGATCGAGAACGAGTCGCGCATCCGCCAGGCGGTGCGGGGCATCAAGGCCATGTTCAAGGCGGATGGCGTGCTGAAGGCCTAGGCGGCCGCAGCGACCTGCTGCCGCCGCCAGGTCGCCGGCGGCAGGCCGGTCGCGCGCTTGAAGGCGCGCGAGAACGCCGCCTCCGAGTCGTAGCCCACCTGCACCGCCACGTCGGCGACGTTGGCGGGGCTCTCGCGCAGCAGTCGGGCGCCGCACTGGATGCGCCAGTGGGTCAGGTATTGCATCGGCGGCAAGCCGGTGAAGGCGACAAAGCGATCGTGCAAGGCCGAGCGTGACAGGCCGGCCCGGCGGCCCAGCTCGTCCATGGTCCACGGCTCGGCGGGCTCCGCGTGCATCAGCGACAGGGCGCGGCCGACCTGGCGGTCGCGCAGGGCGCCCAGCCACCCTTGCGCCTGCGCCGGCAGCGAGTCGAGGTAGCGGCGCGTGGCATCCACGAACACCATTTCGCTGACCCGCTGCAGCAGCGCGCCGCCGCCCGCGCGCGGCGTGTCCCACTCGGCCACCGCCTGCTCCATGATGGGCGCGACCCAGGCGCCGACATCGGCCGCGCGCAGCCGCAGCAACCGGGGCAGCGCGTCGATCAAGGGGTTGAAGGGCTTGAGGTCGCAGGCCACGAAGCCGCACAGCAGCACCGTGGACGCGTCCTCGCTCGGCAGCCCCTGGCCCGGCAGGAACATGCCGCCGCGGTAGGTGATGGGAATCGGCTTGGGTGCATCGCGCACCTGCAGCAGCCAGCTGCCGTCATCCTCGACGGGCTTCAGGCCCGGCGCGCTCGACACCACATGCGCATCGCCATGCGGCAGCATGATGAGGTCGCCCGGCTCCAGGCGCATCGGCGGCTCGCCGTCCACGGCCACCCAGCCGGCGCCCTTGACGAACAGGTGGTACTCGATGAGGTGCTCGGCGCCGGGCATCACCGACGGACCCAGTTCGCTCGCCGATGCGGCCTGCGCGGACCACTCGTCCCGGCAACTGACGTGGAAGAACACGCCGCCGCGCAGCCGCACGCTGCGCAGCACGTCGGACAGCGGGTCCATGCCGCTCATGCGGGCCTCCCGGTAATTTGCACGGACTCTGGAGCAAGCGCGGGCGACGCCGGGTGAAGCGCGAAATCGCCCAAAAACCAACCATTGCCGGACCGATCCACAAGACATCGGCCTTCTCTCTTCATCGTCAAGGAATTGCTCATCATGACCACCACCCCGAACCCCACCGCGGCAGCCCCCGACTATGCCGCCATCAAGCAGCGCCAGCAGGCCACCTGGGCCAGCGGCGACTATGCCGTCGTCGGCACCACGCTGCAGATCGTCGGCGAGCAGCTCGCCGAGGCCGCCGACCTGCGCGCCGACGAACGCGTGCTGGACGTGGCCGCCGGCAATGGCAACGCGACACTCGCCGCGGCGCGCCGCTATGCCCGCGTCACGTCCACCGACTACGTGGACGCCCTGCTCGACAAGGGTCGCCAGCGCGCCTCCGCCGAAGGCCTGGCCGTGCACTTCGAGGTCGCGGATGCCGAAGCCCTGCCCTACGAGGCCGGCGCCTTCGACGCCGTCATCTCCACGTTCGGCGTCATGTTCGCCCCTGACCACGCGACGTCGGCGCGCGAGATGCTGCGCGTCGTGCGGCCGGGCGGGCGCATCGCGCTGGCGAACTGGACACCCGAGGGCTTCATCGGCCAGCTGTTCAAGACGGTGGGCAAGCATGTGCCGCCGCCCGCGGGCCTGCGCTCGCCCACGCTGTGGGGCTCGGAGCCGCACATCACCGCGCTGTTCGGCCCGTCGGCCAGCGGGCTGCGCGTCGAGCGCAAGACCTTCAATTTCCGCTACCGCTCGGCCGAGCATTTCCTGCGGGTGTTCAAGACCTACTACGGCCCCACGCACAAGGCCTTCGCCGCGCTCGACGCCGCGGGCGGCGCCGCGCTGCAACGCGACATCCTCGCGCTGACGCAAGAGCACGACATCGGCGGCGGACGCGGCCTGGTCGTGCCGAGCGAATACGCCGAAATCGTCGTCACCGTCGCCTGATTCCACGAACTCCCCATGCGGCCCGGACCACCGGGCCCGGCCGCCGCATGGCTTCATCACAGCCCCACCATGAAAACTCTCCTCTCCCTGCCCTCCCTGGCCTTGCTGGCCGCCACGTCGACGGCACAGGCCGACGTCGTCACCAGTTGGAACATCACCGCCGGTGACCTGCTGGTGCAGGCCCGCCTGGGCACCCCGCCCGCCGTGCGCGCCATGGCCATCGTGCAGACCGCCGTGCACGAAGCCGTCGCCGACGCGCAGCGCCTGCAGGCCAGCACCGACGCCGCTGTCGCCGCCGCCAACCGCGCCACCCTGCTGCAGTTGCTGCCGCAGCAGGAGGCCGACATCAACGCGGCCTACCGCAAGGCCATGGACAAGCTCGGCGACGCCGCCACGGTGGCCGAGGGCGCCGCCGCGGGCGAACACGCCGCCCGGCGCGTGCTGGCCTGGCGCGCCGGTGACGGTGCCGCGGCCAAGGACGCCTACCGGCCGCACACCACGTCGGGCCAGTACGTGCCGACTGTTCCGGTGGCCACGCCCCATTGGGGCGGCCGCAAGCCCTGGCTGATGCATGACGGCGCCCAGTTCCGCCCCGCGCCACCGCCGCCGCTGGACAGCGAGGCCTGGGCACGCGACTTCAACGAGGTGAAGACGCTGGGCAGCAAGTCCAGCGCGCAGCGCACGGCCGCGCAGACCGACGTGGCGAAGTTCTGGGAGTTCTCGCTGCCCCCGATCTACATGGGCGTGCTGCGCTCCGTGGCGGACGCACCCGGGCGCAGCGCCGCGCAGAACGCCCGGCTGTTTGCCGCCGCGGCCCAAGCAATGGACGACGCCCTCATCGCCGTCATGGACGCCAAGTACCACTACGGCTTCTGGCGCCCGGTCACGGCCATCCGCAACGGCGACCGCGACGGCCGCGACGACACGACCGTCGACGCCGGCTGGGCGCCGCTGATCGACACGCCGATGCACCCCGAGTACCCCAGCGCCCACAGCGTGCTCGCCGCCTCGATGGCCGAAGTGGTGAAGACCGACGTGGGCAAAGCGCGGCTGCCGGAGCTCACGACCAGCAGCCCGACGGCCAACGGGGCCACGCGCCGCTGGGACTCCCTGGCGGCCTTCACCGATGAGGTGTCCCAGGCGCGCATCTGGTCGGGCATCCACTTCCGCACGTCGACGCAGGTGGGGCTGGACATGGGACGGCGCGTCGGCGCGTTGGCCGCGCGCGGCGTCGCCACGGCGCCCGCCGATGCCGGCCTGCCCGCGGTCATCTCGGCACCCATCGGCAGCAAGGTCGTGGAGCGCATCAGCGCCCGCGGCGTGCAGATCTACGAATGCCGCGCCGGTGCCGCCGCCTGGCAGTTCGTCGCACCGCAGGCCACGCTGTTCGACGCCAGCGGCGTGCCGGTCGGCACGCATGACGCCGGCCCGCACTGGCAGGCCGCGGACGGCAGCCGCGTGCGCGGCGCGGTGGACGCCAAGGCCGACGCCGCCCAGCCCGGCGCCATCCCCTGGCTGCTGCTGTCGGCCCGCTCGGTCGGCCTGGCCGGTCGCTTTGCGGCGGTCACCGCCATCCAGCGCGTCAACACGCAGGGCGGCGCGGCACCACAGCGCGCCTGTGATGCCAGCGTCGCAGGCATGGTGGAGCGCGTGCCGTACACGGCGGACTATCTGATGCTGGCGTCCTGAGCGCCTGCCGCGCGTGGCGACAATGGCCGACCACTCTCTGCTGCCGCCCCTTGAACGCCACGCTGCTTCTCCCACCCCAGGCCTGCATCCTCGACCTCGACGGCACCCTCGTCGACACGCTGGGCGACTTTGTCGCCGTGCTGGGCCAGGTGCTGGCCGACCTGGGCCTGCCCGGCGTCACGCGCGACTTCATCGAGCACACCATCGGCCGCGGCAGCGAGCACCTGGTGCGCACCACGCTGGCCCAGGTGGGCGCGGACGCTGCATCGTTCGACCGGGCCTGGGCGCTGTACCAGCAGCACTACGCTGCGGTGAACGGCGCGCATGCGGTCATCTACCCGGGCGTCGTCGAAGGGCTGGAGCTGCTGCGCACGCGGGGCCTGCCGCTGGCCGTGCTGACCAACAAGCCCGGCGCGCCGGCGCGCGAGCTGCTCAAGCGCAAGGGCCTGGACGGCTACTTCAGCCACGTCTTCGGTGGCGACGCGTTCGCGCGCAAGAAACCCGACCCGCTGCCGCTGCTGAAGACCTGCGAGGCACTGGGCACGCCGCCTGGCGCGACCTGGATGGTGGGCGACTCACGCAACGACGCCGAGGCCGCGCACGCGGCCGGCTGCCCGCTGATCCTGATGACCTACGGCTACAACCACGGCGAGGACATTCGCGCCGTGCCGGCCCGGCAGCACCTGGCCCGGCTCGACGCGCTGGATCTCAGCGGCGGCGCTCGCGCTTGATGCCCAGCAGGGCGTCCTTCAGTGCGTCGTCGGCCGGCTTGTCGCCCAGCCAGATGCGCAGCAGGCAGGTGAAGAACTCGGGCTCCTTGATCGGCTCGGTCATCAGCGGCTTGCCGTTCAGCAACAGCGTCGAGCCGACGCCTGGCACGTAGTCCACGGAGAAGCTGTCGCCGCTCGCCAGCGCCTTGCGGCTGGCGAACACCTCGCTGAGCTTGAGCACGCCGTTGATGGACTTGACGAACTCGTCGCGCGGCGCGTTGGCCTCCATGCCCTTGGTGAAAAGCTTGCCCAGCTCGTTGCCGTCGATCTCGCGCAGCATCTGGATGTGGATGCGCTTGGGGCCGGGCGCCGTCAGCACCTCGGGCGTCGTGTTGACTTTGTGCGTCAGGTACAGGCCGGCCGTGTAGACCTTGAAGATGGCCTTGTAGCGGATGCCAGCGCCGTTGAGCTGCAGCTTCTGGCCGGCCAGGTCGGCCACGGTTTCGTACTTGACGTTGGCCACGTCGACCGTCTCCGCCCAGGCCGCTGCCCCTCCCAGGCTGCCCGCGGCCACCAGGGCCGCGACGATGAATGCGCGCATGTCTCGCTCCGTTATCGTGCCGCGATGGCGGCATCTTCGTGTGCCGAAGTATGGCGCGTCATGCCCGAAAACCCGCTGATACACTGGATCGATCATGTTCATCACGCGGAAGTACATCACGGGGTCGAGCGACCGGGGAGCCTGGCCCTGGCGTCGCTGGTCAACCCTGGCCTGATGTTGCTTGGCGCGCCCTGACGCGCACTTTCTCGCGTTGCCCGTTCTCCACCGGGCTGCACGCCAAGCCCTGAAACTTGTCTTTCAAGGTTTGACGCCGTGATCACCGAACTCGAATTCCAGAGCCTCGCTTCCGAGGGCTACAACCGCATCCCGCTCATCAGCGAGGCCTTTGCGGATCTCGAAACCCCGCTGTCCCTGTACCTCAAGCTCTGCGCCGGTTCCGGCCAGGGCCGCAACAGCTTTCTGCTGGAGTCCGTCGTCGGCGGCGAGCGCTTCGGGCGCTACTCCTTCATCGGCCTGCCGGCGCGCACGCTGATCCGCGCGACCGGCCAGCGCTGCGAGGTCGTCACGGACGGCCAGATCGTCGAGACGCATGAAGGCAACCCGCTGGACTTCATCGCCGCCTACCAGGAGCGCATCAAGCCCAGGATCCCGACCGGCCTGCCGCGCTTTTGCGGCGGCCTGGCCGGCTACTTCGGCTACGAGGCCGTGCGCGCGATCGAGAAGCGCCTGGCCAGCGCGCACAAGGAAGGCGGCCTGGGCACGCCCGACATCCTGCTGCTGCTGTCCGAGGAAATCGCCGTCATCGACAACCTGTCGGGGCGCCTGTACCTCATCGTCTGGGCCGACCCGCGCCAGCCCGAGGCCTACTTCCGCGCCAAGAAGCGGCTGACCGCGCTGCGCGACAAGCTGACCTACTCGGTCAGCGTGCCGCGCGTGACGCGCAGCGAGGCCCACCCGGTGACGCGTGGCTTTGCCAAGGCCGATTACTTGGACGCCGTGGCCAAGGCCAAGGAATACATCGCCGCCGGCGACCTGATGCAGGTGCAGGTGGGCCAGCGCATCTCCAAGCCCTACAAGGCCGAGCCCATCGCGCTGTACCGGGCACTGCGGGCGCTGAACCCCAGCCCCTACATGTACTTCTACGACCTGGGCGATTTCCAGATCGTCGGCGCCAGCCCCGAGATCCTGGTGCGCGAGGAACACGCCGGCGACGGCAGCCGCAAGGTCACGATCCGGCCGCTGGCCGGCACCCGCCCGCGTGGCGCCACGCCCGAGCGCGACCGCGAGCTGGAGGCGGAGCTGCAGGCCGACCCCAAGGAGCGCGCCGAGCACCTGATGCTGATCGACCTGGCGCGCAACGACATCGGCCGCATCGCGCGCACCGGCAGCGTCAAGGTCACGCAGGCCTTCACCATCGAGCGCTACTCGCACGTGATGCACATCGTCTCCAACGTCGAGGGCGTGCTGCGCCCCGAGGTCGGCCAGCTGGACGTGCTGAAGGCCACCTTCCCCGCCGGCACGCTGACCGGCGCGCCCAAGGTGCGCGCGATGGAACTCATCGACGAGCTGGAACCCGTGCAGCGGGGCATCTACGGTGGCGCCTGCGGCTACCTGAGCTTTGCCGGCGACATGGATCTGGCCATCGCCATCCGCACCGGCATCATCAAGGACGGCATGCTGTACGTGCAGGCGGCGGCCGGCGTCGTGGCCGACTCGGTGCCAGAGCTGGAATGGCAGGAAACTGAAGCCAAAGCGAGAGCGCTGCTGCGCGCCGCCGAGCTGGTTGAGGAGGGCTTCTAAATGCTGTTGATGATCGACAACTACGACAGCTTCACGTTCAACATCGTCCAGTACTTCGGTGAACTGGGCGCCGACGTGAAGGTGGTGCGCAACGACGAGATCACCGTCGCCGAGATGGCGGCGCTGGACCCGGCCCACATCGTCTTCTCGCCCGGCCCCTGCACGCCCAACGAGGCGGGCGTGTGCGTGGAGGCCATCCAGTACTTCACGGCCAAGAAGCCGCTGCTGGGCGTGTGCCTGGGCCACCAGGCCATGGGCCAGGCGCTGGGCGGCAGGATCATCCGCGCGCAGCGGCAGATGCACGGCAAGGCCAGCACGATCACGACGGACCAGCGCGGCGTCTACACGGGCCTGCCCAAGGACTTCTCGGTGATCCGCTACCACTCGCTGGTCATCGAGGAGGCGACCTGCCCCGCGGTGCTGGAGATCACGTCGCGCAGCGAGGACGGCGAGATCATGGGCGTGCGCCACCGCGAGCTGGCCGGCACGGCCACGCCGCTGGAGGGCGTGCAGTTCCACCCCGAATCCATCCTCAGCGAGCACGGCCACGCGATGCTGCGCAACTTCCTGGAACTCAAGTCATGAGCGACTACGCACCCGGCTCGGCCGGCAGCGGCAGTGATGTGATTGCCGACCTGCGCAGCGACACGGTCACCAAGCCGACGCCGGCGATGCTGGAAGCCATCGCCGCGGCCCAGGTCGGCGACGACGTGTTCGGCGACGACCCCACCGTGAACGCGCTGCAGGAGCGCGTCGCCGCGCTGCTGGGCAAGGAAGCGGCGCTCTTCATGGCCAGCGGCACGCAGAGCAACCTGTGCGGGCTGCTGGCGCACTGCGGCCGCGGCGACGAGTACATCGTCGGCCAGATGGCCCACACCTACCGCTACGAAGGCGGCGGCGCGGCCGTGCTGGGCAGCATCCAGCCGCAGCCGCTGCCCAACCAGCCCGACGGTTCCATCAAGCTGGAAGACATCGCCGCCGCCATCAAGCCCGACGACCCGCACTTCGCGCGCACGCGGCTGCTGGCGCTGGAGAACACCTGGAGCGGCCAGGTGCTGTCCACGCAGTACACCAATGCCGCCTGCGAGCTGGCCCATGCGCGCGGCCTGGCGACCCATCTGGACGGCGCCCGGCTCTTCAACGCGGCGGTCGCCTCGGGCCGCAGCGTGGCGGACCTGGCGCGGCCGTTCGACTCGGTGTCCATCTGCTTCAGCAAGGGCCTGGGTGCGCCCATCGGCTCCATGTTGGTCGGCTCGCGAGAGCTGATCCAACGCGCCCACCGCGTGCGCAAGATGGTGGGCGGCGGCCTGCGCCAGGTGGGCCTGCTGGCCGCGGCCGCGGACCATGCGCTGACCTATCACGTCGCCCGCCTGGCCGACGACCATGCGCTGGCCCGGCGGCTGGCCGAAGGCCTGGCCGCGCTGCCGGGTGTCACGGTCACGCCACCGCAGACGAATATCGTCTTTGCGCAGGTCAGCGACGGCCGCACGCTGGCGCTGCTGGAGCATCTGAAGTCGCGCGGCGTGCTGGCCACGGGCCTGATCGGGCTGCGCTTCGTGACCCACCTGGACGTCGATGCCGCGGGCGTCGACCACGCCATCGCGGCGGCCCGCGAATTCCTGGAGGCTTGATCGTGTCGACATCCACGCTGTTGATCTCGCTGTACGAGCAGAAGGCCGCCATCAACCGCGAGTTCTTCGCGGCGCTGGCCGGCGCGCCGTTGTCGCCCGACAACCGCCACATCGCCATCCGCACGCTGAACCACATCCACACGGTGGACCGCATCTTTGCGGCCCATCTGCGCGACGAACCCCACGGCTTCACGGCCAGCAACACCGAGGCCACACCGACGCTGGACGAGCTGCGCGCCTCGGTCGAGCAGGTGGACGGCTGGTATGTCGACTACGTGCGCGCGCTGGCACCCGAGCAATTCGAGGAAGTGCTGAGCTTTCGCTTCACCGACGGCGACGCCGGCCGCATGAGTCGTGAGGAAATCCTGGCCCATGTCATCCATCACGGCAGCCACCACCGTGGCAATGTCGGCATGCTGATGAAACAGATCGACCAGCCGCCGCCGCGCGACCTGCTGACGCGCCATCTCCACCAGACCGAACCCCAGCGCCGCGAGGCTTGACATGCCGATCACCGACACCGAAGCCCTGACCCGCGTCATCGAGCACCGCGAGATCTTCCACGACGAGATGCTGACGCTGATGCGCCGCATCATGGCCGGCGAGATGTCGCCCGTCATCGCGTCGGCGCTGCTGACCGGCCTGCGCGTGAAGAAGGAAACCATCGGCGAGATCACCGCTGCCGCGCAGGTCATGCGCGAGCTGTCCAACAAGGTGCCGCTCGGCCCGCTGCCGCACCTGGTGGACGTCGTCGGCACCGGCGGCGACGGCGCGCACAGCTTCAACATCTCGACCTGCTCGATGTTCGTCGCGGCGGCCGGCGGCGCCCAGGTGGCCAAGCACGGCAACCGCAGTGTCAGCAGCAAGACCGGCAGCGCCGACGTGCTGGAGGCGCTGGGCGCCAACATCCAGCTGACGCCGCGCCAGGTGGCGGCGTCGGTGGATGAATGCGGCATCGGCTTCATGTTCGCGCCCAACCACCACCCGGCGATGAAGAACATCGCGCCGGTGCGCCGCGAGCTGGGCGTGCGCACCATCTTCAACATCCTGGGCCCGCTGACCAACCCGGCCGGCGCGCCCAACATCCTGATGGGCGTGTTCCACCCAGACCTCGTGGGCATCCAGGTGCGCGTGCTGCAGCGCCTGGGCGCGGAACATGCGCTGGTCGTCTACGGCAAGGACGGCATGGACGAGATCTCCCTCGGTGCGACGACGCTGGTCGGCGAGCTGAAGGACGGTGCCGTGCGCGAGTACGAGATCCACCCCGAGGACTTCGGCATGGCCATGGCCAGCAACCGCAGCCTGAAGGTGGAAGGCCCGGAGCAGTCGCGCGAGATGCTGATCGGCGTGCTGGACGGCAAGACCGGCCCGGCGCGCGACATCGTGCTGCTGAACGCCGGCGCGACGCTGTACGCGGCCAACGTGGCGCCGACGCTGACCGATGGCATCGCCCGCGCCCGCAAGGCGCTGGACAGCGGCGCCGCGCGCGGCAAGCTGGACGCCTTCGTCAAGGCGACGCAGGGCCTGGGAGCAAAGACATGAGCAGCGACATCCTCAAGCGCATCGTCGAGGTCAAGTGGGAAGAAATCTCGGCCGCCAGGCTGAAGCGATCGCTGGCCTCGCAGCGCGAGGAGGCGGAAGCCCGCAAGGATGAGCGCCTGGGCTTCGAGCGCTCGCTGCGCGCCACCATCGCCGCCGGCCACGCGGCCGTCATCGCCGAGATCAAGAAGGCCAGCCCCAGCAAGGGCGTGCTGCGCGAAGACTTCCAACCGGCGCTGATCGCCGAGAGCTACGCCCGCAACGGCGCGTCCTGCCTGAGTGTGCTGACCGACGAGCGCTTCTTCCAGGGCTCCATTGCCTACCTGCAACAGGCCCGCGCCGCCTGCGAGCTGCCGGTGCTGCGCAAGGACTTCATGGTCGACGAGTACCAGGTCATGGAAGCCGGTGCGATCGGCGCGGACTGCATCCTGCTGATCGCCGCCTGCCTGGAAGATTCGCAGATGGCCGACCTTGAAGCGGCGGCCCACGCCATCGGCCTGGACGTGCTGGTGGAAGTGCACGATGGCGACGAACTGGACCGCGCGCTGAAGCTGAAGACGCCGCTGGTGGGCATCAACAACCGCAACCTGCGCACCTTCGACGTGACGCTGGACACGACGCTGGCCCTGCTGCCGCGCGTGCCGGCGGACCGGCTGCTGGTGACCGAGTC
Organism: Roseateles sp. P1_C6; assembly: GCF_056406315.1. Lineage (NCBI taxonomy): Bacteria > Pseudomonadati > Pseudomonadota > Betaproteobacteria > Burkholderiales > Sphaerotilaceae > Roseateles > Roseateles sp. P1_C6. The sequence continues at coordinate 222,654 of NZ_JBFUAK010000006.1, read as the reverse complement.
GGGCATCCTGGGTGCGGCGGACGTGCAGCGCATGCGCGACGCGAACGTCAACGCCTTCCTCGTCGGCGAGGCCTTCATGCGCGCGCCGGACCCGGGTGCAGCGTTGGCGACACTGTTCGGATGAAGCTGCCGCTGCAACTGCCCGACACCGACTGGCGCCCCGTCGTCGAGGCCTGGGCAGCGTCGCCCGCCGGCCAGCGCATCGAGGCCTTCCTCGCCGAGCGCGTCGCCGCCGGCGCCACCATCTATCCGCCCGAGCCGCTGCGCGCGCTGACGCTGACGCCGCTGTCGCAGACCCGCGTCGTCATCCTGGGCCAGGACCCGTACCACGGCCCCGGCCAGGCCGAGGGCCTGTCCTTCAGCGTGCCGCCCGGCGTGCCGCTGCCGCCCAGCCTGCGCAACATCTTCAAGGAGATCCAGCGCGACCTGGGCAAGCCCTTCCCGCCCGACGGCAGCCTGGTGCGCTGGGCCGAAGGCGGCACGCTGCTGCTGAACGCCGTGCTGACTGTGGAAGACGGCCAGCCCGCCAGCCACGCCAACCGCGGCTGGGAGGCGTTGACCGACGCGCTCATCAAGGCCGCAGCCGTCGACCCGGCGCCCAAGGTCTTCATGCTGTGGGGCGCCTACGCCCAGGCCAAGGCGCCGCTGATCGAGGCGGCGCGACAGGACCACCTGGTGCTGAAGGCCAACCACCCGTCGCCGCTGTCGGCACTGAAGCCGCCGCGGCCTTTCATCGGCTGCGGGCACTTCTCGACGGCCAAGGCCTGGCTGGAAGAGCGTGGGCGCCGCCGGCCGGGGCACCCCAACCCCAGGTAGCAGACCGAGAATCCGGTCAAGCGGTCGGTTTGCGCGCAGTGTGAATGGCCACGATGCCCAGGGATAGGCGTTCGAAGGCCACGTCCTCGAAGCCCTGCTCGCTCAGCTCTCGCGCCAGTGCTTCGGCCGTCGGAAAATCCTTTATGCCGTGCAACAGGTATTTGTAGGCCGACGCATCGCCTCCCGTTGCCAGCCATCCGAGCAAAGGCATGCACAGCGACATGTAGAGCAGGTAGGTCCGATGCAAAGGCGCCCAGGGGATGTTCGACGCCTCCAGCAGGATCAGGCGTCCGCCCGGTCGAAGGACGCGCCGGGCCTCCTTCATGGCCAGCTGACGATTGCAGATCTTGAAGGCCAGTGACATCGAATAGGCATCGACGCTACCACTGGCAACCGTCGGCATGGCCTCGGCATCCAGTTGCCGCACATCCACCATGCCTCGGTACGGCCCCAGGCGAGCTGACGCGATGGCCAACATCTTGGGGCTGATGTCCGACGCGATGATGGTGCGCTTTTGGCCAGCCACCCGCGGCAGCACGCGAAGAATGATGTCGCCTGTGCCGGTGGCGCCGTCCAGCAGCGTGTGCCATGACTCTCGGGCGATCGTGTGCGCGACGCGCCGCTTCCACAACCGATGAATGCCAAGACTGAACAGATCGCAGAGCCGGTCATAGCGGCCGGCAATGCGGCCGAAGACGTCATCTCGCTGCCAAGCGAACTCCGCGGCATTGCGTCGCTCGATGTTTTCGCCTTGCGTCATGAACGCGATGCGCCGTGAGTGACGAGCCGGCTGCGCGCCTCGCGATGCCGATGCGCGCGCGACGGCGCCATGAAATCAAGAACGTTGCCCAAGACACAGCCTCCCGCGGGATGACATCCGCACCATCGATTGTTCCGCTGACAGCAACTCGCCGTTCTATTCCGCCCGCTTTTTCCCAAGCCGCGGAATACCTACATTGACTCCTGTCGGCGCACCGCCTGTGTGCCCCGCGACAAGGAAGTCACCATGAACACCCGATCCTTCTTCACGCTGATCACCGCCGCGACGGCCGTCGCAGCGCTGGCGGCGGGCATGTTGTTGGCCCTCAGCGCCCCGGCGCCGGCGACCAGCGATTTCGGCCCCGCCTTGATGGCCGCCGCCGAGCCCGAGCAGGCCTGAGCGCGACCGCCCGCGCTCAGCTGGTGCAGCGCATCTTCACGCCGCCCATCGCCTCGCGGCCCAGCAGGTCGACGACCCAGTCGACGAACACCCGCAGCTTGCTGCTGAGGTGGCGGTTCGGCGGGTAGACCACATAGACCGGGACCGGCTCGGCGTCCCAGTCCTCCAATATCCGCACCAGTTCGCCGGTCTTGAGCAGCGGCCCGGCCATGAAGCAGGTGACCTGCACCACGCCCAGGTGGGCCAGGCCGGCATTCAGATAGGCATTGGCATCGTTGACGGCAATGATGTGATTGCCCACCACTTCGACGGCCTCCTCGCCACGGCGGAAGGTGTCGGGCATGACCTTGCCGGTCCGCGCCGAGAAGTAGCCCACCATGCGGTGCGGTGGCCGGCCCAGCTCCAGCGGGTGCGCGGGCGTGCCGTGGCGGCGCAGGTATTCGGGCGTCGCGCAGGTGATGAAGCGGAACTCGGCAACGCGGCGCGCGACCAGGCTCTGGTCGGTCAGGTCGCCGCCGCGGATCACGCAGTCGATGTTGTCGCTGATCAAGTCCACCGTGCGGTCGCTGACGCCCAGTTCGATTTGGATGTCCGGATAGCGCGCGTAGAAATCCGGCAGGTGGGGAATGATCATTTCCCGGCCCACCACGCCGGGCACGTCGATGCGGATGCGCCCACGAGGCGTCACGCGCGCCTGGCTCATGCTGCCTTCCAGCTCCTCCAGGTCGCCCAGCAGCCGCATGGCGCGCTCGTAATAGGCGGCGCCATCGGGCGTGACCGTGACGCGGCGCGTCGTGCGGTTCAGCAGCTTGGTGCGCAGGTGGGTTTCCAGCGTCTGGATCAGACGTGTGACGGTGGCCTTGGGCAGGTCCAGCGAGTCGGCAGCCTTTGTGAAGGTGCCAGCCTCGACGACCCGCACATAGGCTTGCATGGCGGTGAGTCGGTCCATGGCGCGATTGTTTCAGGTTGGGGAAAAGTGAGTCACTTTGAAGGGCGTTTATCTAAGGGACATGAATCTCTATCTTTCGCCCCATGGACAAATTCGCCATCCCTTCCACGTTGCGCCTGGGCCCCACGCCCGGTTTCGTGGCCCATGTCTACGCTGCCCGGCGTCCGCTGGACGGCGGCGGGCGGGCGCTGATGCTGTATCTGCACGACGGCAGCTTCACCGGCGGCTCGCTGGACGCAGCGCGCTCGCGCAGCGAGATGCTGGCCGACGCAGGCGCCGATGTCGTCGCGCTGGACTACCCGCTGGCCCCCGAGCACCCCTTCCCAGCCGCGCTGAGCGCCGCCTTCGAGGCGCTGCAGGCGCTGGCCGCCAAGCGCAGCAAGCTGACCGGCAGCGCGCAGACGGTGTTGTTCGTCGCCGGCGAGGAAGCAGGCGGCAACCTGGCGGCGGCGCTGGCGCTGATGGCGCGCGACCAGCGTGCGCCAGAGCTGGCCGGCCAGCTGCTGATCTCGCCCATGCTGGACCCGGTGCTGGGCAGCGCGTCCATGCGCGACGGTGAGTGCGGCGGCTGCGAATGCATTTATGCCAAGGGCTGGCAGGCCTATCTGGGCGACAGCACGCGTGCTGACCATCCTTATGCCGCGCCGCTGAACGCGCTGCGCCTGTCGGGCCTGGCGCCCGCCCTGGTGATGGGCGTTGCCGGCCACCCGCTGAACGACGAGGCGCGCCGCTATGCCGCAGCCTTGCGCGAGCACGGCGGCACGGCCAAGGACTTGACGCTGCCGGCCATCGCACCCGGCTATGTGCTGGCACCCATCCATGAGTTCCTGAGCCAGGCCACCCGCCGGGCTCTGACACCGCCTTCTGCTTGAAACCCCTGGGAGAAATCGAAATGCAGTCCACCGCCCCTCGCTTCAATCGCCGCCTCGGCCTCATCGCGGGTGCCGTCGCCCTGGTGGCGCTCGGCGCCATCGGCTTCGGCCAGTTCAACCAGCCGGCGCAGGCCAACTCCGGCCCCGCCGCGCCGCCGGCCACGCCGGTGTCCGTCGCTCAAGTGCTCAGCCAGGACGTGGCCGCCTGGAACGAGTTCTCCGGCCGCCTGGAAGCCGTGGAGCGCGTGGATGTGCGGGCCCGCGTGTCGGGCGCCGTGCAGCAGGTGCATTTCCGCGAGGGCAGCCTCGTGAAGGCGGGTGACCTGCTCGTCACCATCGACCCCGCGCCCTACCAGGCCGAGGTGTCCCGCCTGGAAGCGCAGGTGGCCGCGGCGCAGGCGCGCGTGACGTACTCGCAGAGCGAAGCCACGCGAGCCAAGTCCTTGCTGGAAGACCGCGCCGTGGCCCGCCGCGAGTTCGACGAGAAGGACAACGCCGCCCGCGAGGCGGCCGCCAACCTGCGCGCCGCGCAGGCCGCGCTGCAGTCGGCGCAGCTCAATCTCAGCTACACGCAGGTGCGTGCCCCGGTGGCCGGCCGCGTCGGCAAGATCGAGGTGACGCAGGGCAACTTGGTCGCCGCGGGTGCGGGCGCGCCGGTGCTGACCAACCTGGTGTCGGTCAGCCCCATCTACGCCAGCTTCGACGCCGACGAAAAGGTCGTCCGCGAGGTGCTGGCCTCGCTGCCGGGCGGCGGCGCAGAGCGCCGCGGCATGGACAAGGTGCCGGTCGAGATGCTGGCCGGCGCCGACAAGGCCACGACCGGCCGCCTGCAGTTGGTGGACAACCAGGTGGATGCCAAGAGCGGCACGCTGCGCGTGCGGGCGGTGTTCGACAACAAGGACGGCGGCCTGATCCCGGGCCAGTTCGCCAAGCTGCGCATGGGCCAGGCCAGGAACGAGGCGGCGCTGCTGGTCAACGAGCGCGCCGTGGGCACCGACCAGGACAAGCGTTTCGTCATCGTCGTGGGCCAGGGCAACCAGGCCGAATGGCGGCCGGTGAGCCTGGGCGCCAGCGTCAACGGCCTGCGTGTCGTGACCAGCGGGCTGAAGGCCGGCGAGCGAGTCGTCGTCGGTGGCGTGCAGCGCGTGCGGCCCGGCGCGGTGCTCGCACCCAAGGACGTCGCGATGGACGCCAAGCCCGAGCTGCAAGCCAAACAGACGGCCGCGACCGCCTCCTGACCTAGCCCCACACCTCCGTAGCGAGCCCTGTCACCGGGCCGGCCATCACTTCGGTGGTGGCGGCCCGTGGGGGCGGCTTTTGCTCTGAAAGCCACCCCGCTCCTCAGAGCCCCCTGAAGGAAGAACCAATGAACCTCTCCAAATTCTTCATCGACCGCCCGATCTTTGCGGGCGTGCTGTCGCTGCTGATCTTCCTCGGCGGCCTGCTGTCGATCGGCGCGCTGCCCATCTCCGAATACCCGGACGTGGTGCCGCCGTCGGTCGTCGTGCGCGCCCAGTACCCCGGCGCCAACCCCAAGGTCATCGCCGAGACGGTGGCGACACCGCTGGAAGAAGCCATCAACGGCGTCGAGGACATGCTCTACATGAGCAGCCAGGCGACCACCGACGGCCTGATGACGCTGAACGTCACGTTCAAGCTGGGCACCGACCCCGACAAGGCGCAGCAGCTGGTGCAGAACCGCGTCTCCCAGGCCGAAGCGCGGTTGCCCGAAGAGGTCAAGCGCCTGGGCGTGACGACGGTCAAGAGCAGCCCCGACCTGACCATGGTCGTGCACCTGACCTCGCCTAACGACCGCTACGACATGACCTACCTGCGCAACTACGCGTTGCTCAACGTCAAGGACCGCCTCGCGCGCATCCAGGGCGTGGGCCAGGTGCAGTTGTTCGGCTCGGGCGACTACTCCATGCGCGTTTGGCTGGACCCGCAGAAGGTCGCCGAGCACGGCCTGTCGGCCAGTGACGTCGTGCGCGCCATCCGCGAGCAGAACGTGCAGGCCGCCGCTGGCGTGGTCGGCGCGTCGCCGGGCCTGCAAGGCATCGACCTGCAGCTGTCCATCAACGCGCAAGGCCGCCTGCAGACGGCCGAGGAGTTCGGCGACATCATCGTCAAGAGCGGCGCCAACGGCCAGGTCACGCGGCTGCGCGACCTGGGCCGGCTGGAGCTGGGCGCGTCCGAGTACGCGCTGCGTTCGCTGCTGGACAACAAGTCCGCCGTCGCCGTGCCCATCTTCCAGGCCCCGGGCGGCAATGCGCTGGACATCTCCAAGAACGTGCGCGCGACGATGGCCGAGCTGAAGGCCGTGATGCCCGAGGGCGTGGACTACACCATCGTCTACGACCCGACGCAGTTCGTGCGCGCGTCCATCGAGTCCGTCATCCACACGCTGCTGGAAGCGGTCGCGCTGGTGGTGCTGGTCGTCATCCTGTTCCTGCAAACTTGGCGCGCGTCCATCATCCCGCTGCTGGCCGTGCCCATCAGCATCATCGGCACGTTCGCGGTGATGCACCTGTTCGGCTTCTCCATCAACGCGCTGAGCCTGTTCGGCCTGGTGCTGGCCATCGGCATCGTCGTGGACGACGCCATCGTGGTGGTGGAAAACGTGGAGCGCAACATCGCCTCGGGCCTGAGCCCGCGCGAGGCGACCTACCAGGCCATGCGCGAGGTCTCCGGGCCCATCATCGCCATCGCGCTGGTGCTGATCGCCGTGTTCGTGCCGCTGGCCTTCATCAGTGGCCTGACGGGCCAGTTCTACAAGCAGTTCGCGCTGACCATCGCCATCTCGACGGTGATCTCCGCGGTCAACTCGCTGACCCTCTCGCCCGCCTTGTCGGCTCTGCTGCTGAAGGGCCATGACGCCCCCAAGGATGCGCTGACGCGCGGCATGGACAAGGTGTTCGGCCGCTTCTTCGCCGGCTTCAACAAGCTGTTCGCCCGCGGCTCCACGGCCTATGGCGGCGGTGTCAAGCGCGTGCTGTCGCGCAAGGCCATCATGCTGGGTATCTACCTGGCCCTGGTCGGCGCCACGTTCGGCCTGTTCAAGCTGGTGCCCGGCGGCTTCGTGCCCGGCCAGGACAAGCAGTACCTGATCGGCTTCGCGCAGCTGCCCGACGGCGCGACGCTGGACCGCACCGAAGACGTCATCCGCCGCATGACCGAGATCACGCTGAAGACGCCGGGCGTCGAGCACGCGGTGGCCTTCCCCGGCCTGTCGATCAACGGCTTCACCAACAGCTCCAACTCGGGCATCGTCTTCGCGACGTTGAAGCCCTTTGCCGAGCGCAAGGGCAAGGCGCTGTCGGCCGGCGCCATCGCGGGCCAGCTGAACGCGCAGTACGGTCAGATCGAGGACGCCTTCATCGCCATGTTCCCGCCCCCGCCGGTGCAGGGCCTGGGCACGACCGGCGGCTTCAAGCTGGAGCTGCAGGACCGCGGCAACCTGGGCTACGCGGCCATGGACGCGGCCACCAAGGCCTTCCTGGGCAAGGCCTACCAGACGCCGGAGCTGGCCGGGCTGTTCAGCAGCTTCCAGGTCAACGTGCCGCAGCTGTATGCCGACCTGGACCGCACCAAGGCCCGCCAGCTGGGCGTGGCCGTGACGGACGTGTTCGACACGATGCAGATCTACCTCGGCAGCCTGTACGTGAACGACTTCAACCAGTTCGGCCGCACCTACTCGGTCCGCGTGCAGGCGGATGCCGCCTTCCGCGCGCGCTCGGAGGACATCGGCCAGTTGAAGGTCCGTTCGGGCTCGGGCGAGATGGTGCCGCTGTCCGCGCTGATGACGGTCAAGCCCAGCTTCGGGCCCGAGCGTGCGATGCGCTACAACGGCTTCCTGGCCGCCGACATCAACGGTGGTGCGGCGCCCGGCTTCTCGTCGGGCCAGGCCCAGGCCGCGGTCGAGCGCATCGCCGCCGAGACGCTGCCCCCCGGCGTCGGCTTCGAGTGGACCGACCTGACCTACCAGGAAAAGATCGCCGGCAACTCCGCGCTGTGGGTGTTCCCGCTGGCCATCCTGCTGGTCTTCCTGGTGCTGGCCGCGCAGTACGAGAGCCTGGCCCTGCCGCTGGCCATCATCCTGATCGTGCCCATGGGCCTGCTGGCCGCGATGACCGGCGTGTACCTGAGCCATGGCGACAACAACGTGTTCACGCAGATCGGCCTCATCGTGCTGGTGGGCCTGTCGGCGAAAAACGCGATCCTGATCGTCGAGTTCGCCCGCGAGCTGGAGTTCGCCGGCCGCACGCCGGTGCAGGCGGCGATGGAAGCGGCACGGCTGCGGCTGCGCCCCATCCTGATGACGTCGATGGCCTTCGTGATGGGCGTGCTGCCGCTGGTGCTGTCCACCGGCGCCGGCGCCGAGATGCGCCAGGCCATGGGCGTCGCGGTGTTCGCCGGAATGATCGGCGTGACCGTGTTCGGCCTGTTCCTGACGCCGCTGTTCTACGTCGGCATGCGCCGCCTGAGCGGCAACGCACCGCTGCGCCACCACGGTGGTCAGGCCGCCGTGCCGCCCGCCGCCCTGCCCCAAGGAGAGTGACCATGAAAAAAACTTTGACCGCCCTGTTCGTCGCGCTGCTGCTGGCCGGCTGCGCGTCGGTGCCGCCCATCGAGGCGTCGCAACTGCCGCAGGCGCCCGCGGCCTACAAGACCGCCGGCGCCGAAGCGCCCGCCATCCAGGCCGCCTGGTGGCAGCCGTTTGCTGACTCGACGCTGGACGACCTCGTCGCCCGCGCACTGGCCGCCAACACCAGCGTGCAGGCCGCCGCCAACCGGCTGACGCAGGCCCGTGCGGCGCTGAGCGGCGCCGAGGCCAACCGCCTGCCGCAGGTCGGCGTCGCAGCGGGTGCCGGCCGCGCGGCAGACCCGGGTGCGCAAGGCATCACGCAGTACAGCGCCGGCCTGAACCTGGCCTATGAGCTGGACCTGGGCGGCCGCCTGCTGCACGAGCGTGACGCCAGCCAGCTGGACGTGCGCGCCCGCGAGCAGCTGCTGGCCGACGCGCGCCTCTTGGTGCAGGCCAATGTGGCCCGTGGCTACCTGGCGCTGCGCGCGCTGGACGCCGAGCGCGACATCGTGCGCGGCACCGTGGCGGCCTATGCCGAGACGCTGTCGCTGACCGAGAAGCGCGCCCGCGCCGGCGACGTGGCCGACCTGGACCTGGCCCGCGTGCGCGCCGAGCTGGCCGCCAACGAGGCCGAGGCCTTCGCGCTGGACCGCCGCCGCGTCGAGCTGGAAACGGCGCTGGCCGTGCTGCTGGGCGAGCCGGCGTCCAACTTCCGCCTGCCCGCGACGGCGTGGACGACCGCGCTGCCGGTCGTGCCGGCGGGCCTGCCGTCCGAGCTGCTGCAGCGCCGCCCCGACCTGGCCGCCGCGCGCAGCCAGCTGCTGGCCGCGCAGGCGCGCGTGGGCGTCGCGCAGGCCGCCTGGTGGCCCAGCCTGACGCTGACGGCCCAGGGCGGCGGCGCGTCCAGCGAGCTGTCCAACCTGCTGAAGAGCGGCGCCAGCACCTGGGGCATCGGCCTGCTGGCCGCGCTGCCCATCTTCGATGGCGGCCGCCGCGAGGCCGGCGTCAACACGGCCAAGGCGCAGCTGGAAGGCAGCTCCATCGCCTTCCGCGAGCAGTTCCTGCTGGCGCTGAAGGATGTGGAGGACCAGCTCGGCGCGCTGACACTGCTGCAGCAGCAGGGCGAGGCCAATGCCCGCGCCGTCAGCGCGGCCGGCCAGGCATTGAAGCTGTCGGACACCCGCTACCGCAACGGCCTGGTCAGCCAGCTGGAGCTGCTGGACGCGCGCCGCAGCGAGCTGGCCAACAAGCGCGCGGCGCTGCAGGTGCGCTCGGCGCAGTACCAGGCGACCGTGGGGCTGATCCGCGCCCTCGGCGGCGGCTGGTCTAACCCCGGCGCTTGAGCAAGGCGACGTTCACCGCGGTGCGCACGACGAAGCCCAGGCTTTCATAGAGCGCAATCGCCGCGGTGTTCGTCGTCCACGCGTGCAGGAAGGCCTGCTCGCCGCGGCGCTGGATCTCGGCCGTCACGGCGGCCGACAAGCGCCGCGCCAGGCCCCGCCCGCGAAAGTCGGGGTGCGTGCAGACCCCGCTGACCTCCACGTGGCCGGGAAAGCGCATGCGCTCCCCGGCCATCGCCGCAAGACGACCATCGATGCGCACGCCGATGAAGCGGCCCATCGTGGGCGTGCGCGGCAGGAAGGGGCCTGGCTCGGTCAGCGTCGCCAGCGCCAGCATGTCGGCCGCGTCGGCCTCGCCCAGTACCTGCGGACCGTCGTCGATGTCGAGTAGGCGCGTCGCCACCATCTGTACGCCGGGAGCCTCCTTCGCGGCCACAAGGCTCGGCGGCAACGCGATGCGCGGCACCTGCAGCAGGTAGACCGCGTCATCGTCGCCTTGCACCAGGGCCGCCAGCGCGGCCAGGTGCTCGGGCGAGTCGTCGCGCGCGGATGCAAAGCGGTTGATGTCGGGCTTGAAGCGCCGCGCGCGCTCATCGCCGTCGGCCCAATGCGGCTGGTGCTGCAGGCTGGCCCAGACGGGCCGGTCGAGGTCGGTCATCGTGGCTTACTCCGGCAGGCGCTGCAGCAGCGGCTGGTCGACCAGCGCGTCTTCCAGCGCCGCCAGCTGCGTCAACAGGTCGCCGCGCAGACCGGCACAGGCCTGGGCGACGGCGGCCTCGATGGCCGGCCAGGCCTCGCGCTGCGAGCGCTGCACCAGCCCGCGGCCCTTGCGGCTCAGCGCGACGCGGCGCACGCGCCGGTCTTCCTCGGCCGTCTCCGATTCGACGAGGCCGTCGTCCTCCAGCCCGCGCAGCGAGCGCGTGATGACGGGCTGGCTGACGCCCACCGCCTGGCTCAGCTCGCCCACGCTCAGCGCGCCCAACCGGTCCAGCGCCGCCAGCAGCGGAAAGTAGGCCGCTGGCTGCTCGAAGCCATGCGCCGCCAGCACCGCCTGCGTCTGCGCCTGCAGCGTCTCGCCGATGCGCTTGAGCCGCGTGCCCAGGCTCAGATGGCCCAGCTCCCTGACTACGTCTTCCACCATCCGAGGCCTCTTCGATCAATTGCATACCATGCTATGTAAAAGATCGCGGGCCGTCAACGACGGCGAGACTCGGAGTCAGGCGCCCAGCAGCGCCTTGGCGCGCAGCAGCAGCCGGCGCCGGTCGTCGATGCCGTTCAGGCCGCCGTTGACGCGCTTGGTCAGCGTCGTCAGGTCGTCGGCATCGGCCAGGGTGTTCAGGTTCTTCTTGGCCCAGAACCAGCCGGCCACGTCCACGCACAACTCGGGGTCGCTCTCGACCAGCTCGGGCTTGTCCAGCAGCTCCGCCTCGCGGCCGATGGCGCGGCCGTAGTCGCCGTAGTTGGCGCGGCCGGTCAGCTGGATCAGACCGCGACCCTTGAACTTGCGGCCGTCACCGGGCTGCAGGTTGCCCAGGTCAACGCGGCCCTGGTAGGCCTCGCCGTTGGCGATCTCGGCGCGGAAGCGGAACTCGCCGGACTCGTGGCCCACCTGGGCCAGGAAATGCGCCTGGCGCAGCGGTGTGTCGATGTGGCGGTTGGCCATGACCTGCTTGAGCCGCGGCGAGAAGTCGGCCACGTCTTCGTCCTTGGCGCGCAGATAGAGCAGGCTCAGCCAGGGCGGCGCCAGCGCGTCGGGCAGGGATTCGCACAGGCTCAGCAGCGTCGTGCCGTTCGCATCGACGCGCCCGTCGGGTTCGGTGCGGCCCATGGCGCTGCGCTGGAAGGCCATGATGGCGTCCAGCGTCTTCTGCCCGAAGGCGCCATCGGCCTTCAGCGGCTCCGTCAGCGCCACACGGCCGGCCGTGCCGCAGAGGTTGAGCAACTGCTGCACGCTCTCGACGTCGTCGCGCGCATTGCTGCACTGGGCACCGACGGCGCCCGTGGTCAGCCCGCGGCCTCGCGCACCGGCCGGCACCGCCACGGTGGCGGGAGCCCCGGCAGGCGAGGCCGGCGCCGTTGCGGTGGCCGACGCGCCCTCGCGGCGCTCGAAATGCGGCGTGTCCTTGAAGCTGGTCCAGTTGCCGCCCCAGCGGTTGGCGCTGTCCAGACTCTCCCAGTATTGGCCGATGGGTCGCAGCACCTCGACGTCGTAGACCAGCACCGGCCGACCATCGGCGCTGTCGCGGAAGAAGTTCAGGTCGACGGCCAGGCGCTTCAGGTGCTGGCTGGACATCGTCGTGCTGCGGCCGTTCTTGACGTGCAGTGCCTGCTGCTCGGGCGTGCGGAACAGCTCGCCGCCCGACGCCGAGAAGCCCAGCTCGCTGGCCTTGCGGATGAGCTCGCAGACATGCAGCAGGAAGACCGATTGCTCGCGCACGAGATCACTCATGGCTTGCCTCCGCGGCTGAGATCCTCTTGGGCGTCGGCCTGCATGGCCGAGCTCTGCGCCCGGATCGCATCACCCAGCTGGCCGATCTTCTCGTCCTTGGCCTTGCTGCCGGCGCTGGAGCCGAAGAAGTACTGGATGATGGCCGACAGCGACACGCCGAGCAGGAAACCCAGCACCGTGTCGATGACGCGCGCCGACTCCTTGTTCGCCTCCGTGTACTGGTGCATGAAAGCTGCCCAGAAGATGAAGATGAAAGTCAGCAGCGTCAGCACGCTGGCGTAGATGTAGATGAAGCGCCGCACCCAGGGATCGTTGTTGCCCATCGCCGACTCCTGCATGTGACGCGCGCTGGCGCGGTCTGCGGCGGCGATGCGCTCGTACTCGAGCATGTTGGCATCGCTCTTCTGGCGGTACTCCAGCAGCTTGCCCTGGTAGTCGAACTCGAACTGCTTGAGCTGCGCCCACTGGGTGTCCGTGAGCTTGTTGTCGGCGACATCGTTGATGTCGATGCCGGTCTTTTCCTGGATCAGGTTGGCGATTTCCGCCGTGCCCTTGTTGACCGCGCCGCGGAACACGCCGCTGAGCAGGTCCAGCCCCTTTTGCGCAAGCTGCGGCGCTATCGCCGACATCGCCGCCGCGATCAGTGGAATAGGCATCTCTGCTGCTCCCGGTCAGGTAAGACCGGGTCAGCTTAGGCGGCGCCCCGACGCGCCGCATCCATCGAAATGACTAAGGCAGCGTCTTGCAGTTGGGCTTGCAGACCACCTCGTTGCGGCCAAGCAGCCGGATGGACTGCAGGCTGGCCGGGGCGCGGTGCTTGCCGCATTTGAAGCAGGAGCGGGTGTGGCCGCTGCCGAGGAAGGGCGAACCGCCCACTTTCGACTGGTAGCGCAGGCCATCTTGGCGGACCGCGGTCACGGTGTCTTTGCTCATTCTTCAGACAGGTCGGGACGAAAGCAGGATTGAGCCATGGCGAAGATGACAACGCCATCTCGCAAGCCCGAAGTTCGACGCGCAAACGGCGCCAAAACGCGGGATTTCCCGACCCCAATCTGCGGGGTCGGCCAGCGGGGACAATGCCCGGCTGCTCCAGACACCCCCATGGCCAAGCTCTTTTTCCGCTACGCCGCGATGAACGCCGGCAAATCCACCGCCTTGCTGCAGGTGGCGCACAACTACGAGGAACGCGGCCACCGCGTGCGCATCTTCACGGCGCGGCTGGACGACCGCTATGGCCGCGGCTTCGTCACGTCGCGCCTGGGCCCGCAGCGCGAGGCGGAGCAGTTCGACGCCGACACCGATTTCCTGGCGATGGCCGACGAGACGCCCGGCATCGCCTGCATCCTGATCGACGAGGCGCAGTTCCTCACCAAGCGCCAGGTCCAGGCGCTGCACGAGTTGGCGCACCTGCGCAACCTGCCGGCCATCTGCTACGGCCTGCGCACGGATTTCCAGGGCGAACTCTTCCCCGGCTCGGCCACGCTGCTGGCGCTGGCCGACGAGATGGATGAGATGAAGACCATCTGCGACTGCGGCCGCAAGGCGACGATGAACATGCGCGTGGACGCCAGCAACCGCAAGGTCACCGAGGGCGCGCAGGTCGAGATCGGCGGCAATGCACGCTACCGGTCGGTCTGCGGCCGCTGCTTCCGTCAGGGATAAAACAAAAGGCGGCCAGAGGCCGCCCATGGACACGAGCAAGGCGGGGCGCCTGCATGGCGCCGCCGCTGGACCGCTTCAAGGCGGCGCCGCTCGATTCACTGAGAGGCCCAGGTCCGCCAGTGAATCGCCCCCTCGGGGCCAGCCCGCGTGACCGCGGGCGGGGCAAACCTATTTGCTGGCGATCTGCGCGTCCAGCTCCTTGCAGGACGGCGAGCAAACCGGTTGGGACTTGCCAAGGAGTTTCTTGGACTTGAGCATCGCGCGCGGCCGGTGCTTGCCGCAGAGGAAGCAAGACATCGTTGCTGCACCGAAAGAGGAGGTCGCCGCGAACGGCGAGCCCGGGGCTTTGGAGCGGTAGCGCAGACCATCCGCTTCGATGGTGGTCTTGGTGGTTTCTTTGGCCACACTGGTCCTGTCGAAGAGTTGTAAAGGGGGGCGCCGGGCAGGCGCGCAGGCCCCATATTTTCCACGATGTGGCGAAAGCCCTGGCCTAGGGCTTTCAACCCCCCTTGAATCGCGCTGGTCTCTTGCCCGCCCAGGCGGCCTGGCCCTCGATCAGATCGGCGGAATCGCGCGCCTTCAGGATGTCGGCTGCGAGCCGCTCTTCATCCAGCCGGCCGGCCGCAATCGCGTTCAGATGCTGCTTCATCGGCAGCAGCGCCAGCGGCGCCATGCCACGCAGTTCGGCCGTCAGCGCGGCCAGCGCCGCGTCCAGCGTCGCCACGTCCGGCAGCAGCTGGTCCAGGTAGGCGCAGTCCAGCAGTGCCGTGGCGTCCAGCGTGCGCCCGGCCAGCAGCACCTGCTTGGCCGTCGCCAGGCCCAGGCGGTTGACGAAGCGCCGCAGGCCGCTGGCATAGAAATGCAGGCCGATGCGGGCCGCCGGCACAAACATCTCGCAGGCGGGCGCGCCGAGGCGGAAGTCGCAGGCCAGCGCCAGGTCGGCCGCGCCGCCATAGACACCGCCATGCAGCCGCGCGATCGTGATGGGGCGCGCGGCCTCCAGCGCATCGGCCAGTTCGCCAAAGCGGGCCCCGGCGTCAATGGCGCCCAACGCGCCCAGGTCAAAGCCACTGCAGAAATGCCTGCCCTCGCCGGCCAGCACCAGCACACGCACGGCCGCGTTCGCATTCACCTGCTCGATGAGCTCACGCAGCGCGCCGAGGTCGTCGACGGCGAGCCGGTTGGCCTGGCGTGGCCGACGCAGCGTGATGCGCGCCAGCCCGGCGTCGATCTCCAGCAGCGGCGCCAACCCACCACTCACGCGGACCGCCTGGCGATGTGCCCCTGGCGCACATAGGCGTCGTTCAGGCGCGCAAAGCTCTTGCCGCGCTCGGCCTCGACCAGCTCGCGCAGCGCCTGGGCATGCGCCGCGCGCAGCCCGGCGTCGTGGTGCAGCACCAGCTCGGCCACCAGACCCCAGTCCGTCTCCAACTCGCCCGGCCAGACCAGCGCCTCGGCAGGCAGCTCGGCGAGCAGCTGGTGCAGCGCGCCAAACAGCGTCTCGGCGCCGACCAGCGCGGCCATCTCCGGCCAACGGCCCAGCAGCGGCGCGTCCAGGCGCTGCGGGGGCCACAGCGCGCACAGCCACTGCGGCGCATGGTTCTCGACCAGCGGCCCCTGCGGTGTCTGCACGACCTCGGCGCTGGCGCCCCGCACGCGCCGCGCCAGCGCCGTCCAGGCCTGCGGCTGCCATTGCGTGAGCAGCCGCGCGTCGGCCGCCGGGCGCGCGGGCGGCAGGTCCAGCACCGGCACCACGACGACGGCGGGCGGTGGCAGGATCTCGCGCAGCTCGATGTCCTCAACGTCCTGGATCTGATAGCCGCGCGCCTTCATGCGGGCCTTCTTGGCCTCGTCCAGGCCCGCGCCACCGGCCTGCAGCAGCCGGTGCAGCTCCAGGTCCTGCAGCGGCGTGGGTGCGGGCGCGCGCCAGCCGTCCAGCACGCGGGTGGGGTCTTGGGTTTCGGAAGCCGGGCCAGCCATGCGGTGATTGTGACGACGTAAGCTCGCGGCCTCGTTGTCACAAAAACGTCATGACACACACCCGCCGCCGCCTGTTGGGCCTGGCCCTCGCCAGCGCCGCCCTGTCCACCTTCAGCGGTTGCACGACGCCGCCGCCCGCCGCCGCGCCGCAGACACCGAAGCTGCTGGTGCTCGTCGTCATCGACGGCCTGCCGATGCGCCAGGTCACCGGCTACCGGGAGCAGCTCGGCCCCGACGGCTTCGCGCGCTTTCTCGACCATGGCCGCTGGTTCTCGCAGGCCCATTACGGCCACGGCCACACGGTCACGGCGGCCGGGCACTCGGTGATGCTCAGCGGCGCGTATCCGCAGCGCAGCGGCATCATCAGCAACGAGTGGCGCGACCCCGCCACCGGTGAGCCGGTCTACAACACCGGCGACACGGCCTATCAGTACATCGACAACCCGACCGCGCCGCTATCCGGCACCAGCCCGCGCAACCTGAAGGTGCAGACGCTGGGCGACGTGCTGCGCACGCGCTCGCCCGAGTCCAAGGTCATCGGCATCTCCGGCAAGGACCGCGGCGCCATCCTGCCGGCGGGCCACAAGGGCACGGCGTACATGTACATGACCGAGACCGGCCGGTTCGCGTCCAGCACGTACTACATGCAGGCCCACCCGCAGTGGGTGACCGACTTCAACGCCGCCAAGCCCGCCGACGCCTTCTTCAAGAAGACCTGGGCGCCCGCCCTGCCCGAGGCGGCCTACGCGCGCTCCGTGCCAGACGGCCAGTCCTGGCAGGTCGCCAGCGGCAACGGCAACAAACTGCCGGCCGTCATCGGCGACAAGATGGACGGGCCGGGGCCGCGGTTCTACGGCAACCTGCTCGCCTCGCCCTTCGGTGACGAGCTGACGCTGGCCTTCGCGCGCGCCGCCGTCAGCAACGAGAAGCTGGGCCAGCGCGGCGTGCAGGACATCCTGTCGGTCAGCCTGTCCAGCCACGACTACATCAACCACGCCTTCGGCCCCGAGTCCCGGCTGTCGCACGACCACACGCTGCACCTGGACCGCCACCTGCAGGCCTTCTTCCAGTTCCTGGACAAGACCGTGGGCGCCGGCAACTACGTGCTGGCGCTGACGGCCGACCACGGCTTCACCGACACGCCGGAGTGGGCCTCAAGCCAAGGCCGCGACGCTGGCCGGTTCGCGAGCGGCCCGTCGCTGGCCGTGGTGAACGGCGCGCTGAGCGCGAAATTCGGCGTCGACAAGCTGGCGCGCGACTTCTCCGCCGCCGGCCTGCTGCTGAACGAAAAGCTCGCCGCCGAGCGCGGCCTGAAGTTCGCCGACGTGCAGGCCGCGGCGCGCGAGGAGCTGCTGAAGCTGCCCGGCGTGGAGACGGTCTTCACGCGCGAGCAGCTGCTCGGCAACGACCGCACGACGCCCTACCTGGAAGCCATGCGCAAGTCCTTCGACCCGACCCGCGCCGCGCAACTGCAGATCGTGCTGAAGCGCCACTGGATTGCCAGCTACCGCCCCGGCGGCAGCACCCACGGCAGCCCGCACGACTACGACACCCACGTGCCCCTGCTGTTCTGGGGGCCGGGCTACGTCGGCCGAGGCGAGGTGAAGGATCGTGTCGAGGTGGCCGACCTGGCGCCGACGCTGGCAGCGATTGCCGGCCTGCCCGCGCCGGCCCAGGCGCAAGGCCGGGATCTGGGCCTCAAGCCCTGAGCAGCAAGGCCGTCGCCGACTCGCCCCACTGGGCCTCGGTCAGCACCAGCCCACCGAGGCGCTCG
Source organism: Roseateles sp. P1_C6 (assembly GCF_056406315.1). Classification (NCBI taxonomy): domain Bacteria; kingdom Pseudomonadati; phylum Pseudomonadota; class Betaproteobacteria; order Burkholderiales; family Sphaerotilaceae; genus Roseateles; species Roseateles sp. P1_C6. Next base: position 205,068 of record NZ_JBFUAK010000006.1, on the reverse strand, counting down.
ACCAGCGCCGCCGCCTGGGCAGGCCCGGTTGACGGCAGGATCAGCAGCAGCCGCCCGTCCTCCAGTCGCGCGCAGCCGTCCTCGCCGCGGATGCGGGCGAGCAGCGCCTGGGGGTCGACGCCGGGCGGCGTCGTCGCGACGCACAGCGGCCAGGCGCGGGGGTCGGTCAGCAGCGTCTGCAGCAACTCGCGGCCGGACTGCGGCCCCAGCAGCTGGCCCGTCGCCGGCCGCGGCCGCGCCAATGCGCTGATGTCGATGCCGGTGCAGGCCCAGCCGCCGTCGGCCAGCCGCTGCTCCACCCACCAGAGCCGGCGGCCGTCACGCCAGGCCTGCTCGTAGCCACGTTGCGCAACCCGGCTGTGTCGCTCGGGCCGCTCCACCGGCCCGATGCCGGTGGCCTGCGCGGCCTTGACCATGTCGGCCCAGCCGGGCAGCTCGGCGTCGTTGAGCGCCCAGGCGGCGCGGAAGGCTGCATTGGCCTGCAGCAGCCGGTCATCGGCACCGAACAGCGCCAGCAGGACCGGGCCATCGGCCAGGGCCTGCCACCAGAGATCGCTTGGCTTCACCCGGGCATTGGAACCCAGCGCATCTCAGCGGCGATGGATTTCGCCCGAACCGCTGACGCTTTGGCGCAACTGCGGCCGGCCGGCGTAGCTCAGGTCGCCCGAACCGCTGAGCTGGGCGTCCAGCTGCTCCGTGACGCCGATGGCCACGTCGCCCGAACCGTTCAGCTCGACGCGGGCCGTGCGGCCGGTCAGCGAACGCGCGTCGACGTCGCCCGAGCCGCTGATCTTCCAGCTCTGCTGCTCGGCCCGGCCGGCCACACGCACGTCACCGGAGCCGCTGATGCTCACAGTCAAGTCCTTCAGCTCGACCAGGCCGAAATGCACGTCGCCCGAGCCGATGACGCTCAGGCCCAGGCCGTCGCCCTTGAAGCGCTCGACCGTCAGATCGCCCGAGCCGTTGATGGCCACGGCCTGCAGCGCCCGTGCATCGACGCGGACCGTGGGCGACAGCCGGGTCGTGAAGCCAGTGTCGCGCTTCATGCGCACGATCAGCGTGTCGCTCTCGACGACCGTCTCGACCAGCGGCTCGATGTTGTCGTCGGCAACGACGGTGGCCTGGTCGCTGCCGGCCTGGGTCAGCCTCACGTCGAAGGGCCCGTCGATGCGCAGCTTTGTGAAGGCGCCCAGCGCCCGGGCCTTCTCGACCTTGACCCCGGTGCCGCGCACGCGGTTCTTGCCGCCGCCGTATTCGATCGGCCCGTTGAAGCTCGCCGTCCAGCCGTCCGACTCTTTCTTGATGCGCAAGCGCCAGTCGTTGTCACCGGCGAAGGCGGCGCTGGTCGTCAGGGCGGCGGCGAGGGTCAGCAGGGCAAGGCGTTTCATTTGGGAACTCCGGGTTCAGCGATGCGGCCGTAGTGTGGCCAGGCGGCCTGCGCGACGCCTGTGGCGGGCGACAGACTGCATTTCTGCGGTCACGGGCCGTAGGATGCCCCGACCAGCAGGAGACGAGCATGAAATGGGAAGGCCAGCGCGAGAGTGACAACGTCGAGGACGTCCGCGGCAGCGGCGGCCGGGGGGGGCTGCCCATCGGCGGCCGTGGCCTGGGGGTGGGCGGCATCGTGATCGCGCTGCTGGCCTCCTGGGCCTTCGGCATCAATCCGATGACTGTGCTGGGCCTGCTGGATGGCGGCGGTGGCCAGCCCGCCCAGCCATCCGCGCCGGCCGAGTCCCGTCCCCAGGACCCGGCCGCCCGTTTCGTCAGCACCGTGCTGGCCGACACCGAGGACGTCTGGGGCGCCTACTTTCAGCGCAGCGGGCAGCAGTACCCTGCCCCCAAGCTGCGCATCTTCCGCGGCAGCGAGCCCACCGCCTGCGGCACCGGCGAGGCGGCCATGGGGCCGTTCTACTGCCCGGCCGACCGCAAGGTCTACATCGACCTGGCCTTCTACGACACGCTGCGCGAGCGGCTGGGCGCCCCGGGCGACTTCGCCCAGGCCTATGTCATCGCCCATGAGGTTGGCCACCACCTGCAGAACCTGATGGGCACCACCGAGAAGCTGGACCGCGCCCGCGGCCGCGTTTCGGAACGTGAAATGAACGCAATGAGCGTCAAGCTGGAACTGCAGGCTGACTGCTATGCCGGCGTCTGGGCCAATTTGTCGCAGCGCAGCAAAGGTTGGCTGGAACAGGGCGACATCGAGGAGGCGCTGAACGCCGCCGCCCAGATCGGCGACGACACGCTGCAAAAGCGCAGCCGCGGCAGCGTGGTCCCGGAGAGCTTCACCCATGGCAGCAGCGCCCAGCGGGTGCGCTGGTTCAAGCGGGGGGCCGAGGCGGGAGATTTGAAGGCTTGTGACACTTTCACCAACCCGACCCCCTGAGTGAAGCTGCCACCCGTTCGAGGGGGGAACGGGCCTATCGACCGCCACGGCTTCTGTGAAACACTGTCTTAGACGGCTCACATGACTGCACTAGCATGGCGGCCGTCCATGCCATGCAACCGGTGTTGCGCAGGCCTAGCAGGGTTAAAACATGAATGAGCGCACTCCCTCCGATCCCGAAATGGGCGGTTCCATGGAACCGCCCAAGCTGCCGCCCGCCTCGGCCCGGGTGAGTGCGTCTCGCCGGCAGTTTGCCAAGGCAGGCGCGGCCGCGCCGGTCGTTCTGGGCAGCTTGCTGAGCAAACCGGCACTGGCAACCCAGCCCTACAACTGCACCATTTCCGGTCAGATGTCAGGCAATGCCTCACCCCGCCCGGGCAAGGTGGACTGCAAGACTCTCGGCAAGTCGCCCGGCTTCTGGAAGAACAACGCGGGCTGGCCGACGGGCACGATCAAGGGCACGCTGCCCGGTTCGACCTGCAGCTTTGCCACCAAGGGCACCGTCTTCGGCGGCTTCGCCAGCGGCGGTTTCGCGCTGGTTGATGCCTTCCGCTACAAGGCAGAAGCGTCGGGTTGCAACACCTACGGAATGCGCGACCCGGCTTTCGGTTCCTGCGCGACGTCGTCCAAGGCCACCCTGCTGCAAGTGTTGAACACGCCCGGCGGCCTGAACGACACGATGATCTATGCCCTGGGCCGCGCGACGGTCGCGACCATCCTGAACGCGCTGAGCATTGGTCCGGACTATCCCGTCTCGGTGGCCCAGGCGATCAAGATGTTCAATGCGGTCTGCCCAGCCGGCGGCAGGTACCAGGTCAACAGCACCATCTCCTGGGACGACAACCAGGTGATGGCGTATTTCCAGAGCCTCTATTCCTGAGCGCCAACGGCGATCGGTGTGAAACTTCGGGCGTCCGCAAGGGCGCCCGAACTTTTTATTGCTCCACATTCCCGTGATCACGCCCGATTCCGCCTCGCCGCCGCACTGGACGCTCACCCACGGCGCCGACCTGGCGATCCGGGTTTGGGACGAGGACTGTGTCGTGCACCACGCGCTGTCCAACGACACCCACCGCCTCGCGGCCTGGCTGGTGCCGGCGCTTCAGCGCCTGGGCGAGCAGCCGCCCGCCGGCCTGGATGAGTTGGCGGCGCTGATGGAGGTCGAACCGGCCACGGCCACCGACACGCTACAACAGCTGGAGCAGGTGCTGCTGGTGCGCCGATGCTGACGCTGGGCGGGCTGCCCAGGCGGGAGCTGCAACAGCGGCTGCATCAGGGCCTGACGCTGCGCACGGGGCCGTTCGCCTACCGCATCCGCAGCGACTGCGCACCGGTTGCCGCCGGCCTGGCGACGCTGTATGCCGATTTCGAGATCGAGCCAGAGCAGGCCATCGCGGACTTCCACGTCCATGTGCGCGCCGTCGGCGGCCTGCGTCGCTGGCTGGGTCCGCAGGTCGACTTCCGGCTCGACCAGCATTCCCCCTTCCTGCCGCTGCCGGCCAACCATGCGTTCGCGTTGCTGGAATGGGGCATGAACTGGTGCCTGGCGAGCCAGGCCAACCACTACCTGCTGTTCCACGCCGCCGTGCTGGAGAAGGACGGCCAGTGCCTGGTCATGCCGGGCGAGCCTGGTGCCGGCAAGAGCACGCTGACGGCGGCGTTGATGCTGTCCGGCTGGCGGCTGCTGTCCGACGAGATGGCCATGATCGACCGTGACGACGGCCTGATTGCCGCACTGGCCCGGCCAGTCAGCCTGAAGAACCAGTCCATCGCCGTGATCCGCGGCTTCGAGCCCGCCGCGGTGCTGGGCGAGGCAGCGCTGGACACGCACAAGGGCACGGTCTCGCACCTGCGCCCGTCTCCCGACAGCGTCGCGCGTCGCGACGCCAAGGCGCGGCCGACGCAGCTGGTCTTCCCGCGCTGGCGTGCCGGTGCCGCGACGGCGCTGTCGCCGGTTGGCAAAGCGCTGGCCTTCGAGCGGCTGGCCGACCACGCCTTCAACTACAGCCTGCTGGGCCGGCTGGGCTTCGAGCTGACAGCGGACCTGATAGACGCCTGCCACTGCTGGGATTTCGAGTATTCGGACCTGCCGCAGGGCATCGCCGCGCTGGGCGGGCTGCCGCGATGACGCCGCGCTGGACCGCCCTGCTGGACTCGCTGCGCGAGCCCGCCTGCATGGGCCGCCACGATGCGGTGACCTGGGACCTGCTGCTGCGCCAGGCGCTGTCGGCCGGACTGCTGGCCAGGCTGGGCGCGTTGGCGCGCCAGGTCGGGGTCGAGCCCCAGTTGCCGGTCCCCGTGCGCCGGCAGATGCGGGCGCTGCTGGCACTGTCCGCCGAGCAGCGCCGCGCGGTGCGCTGGGAGTTGGTGCAGCTGTCACGCGCGCTGGAGGAGCTGGCCGGACCGGTGCTGCTGCTGAAGGGCGCGGCCTATGTCGCCGGCGACCTGCCGCCGGCCGCCGGCCGCCTGTTCTCCGACATCGACCTGCTGGTGCCGCGCGCGCAGCTGGACCAGGCCGAGGCCGCACTGATGCTGGCCGGCTGGGCCAGCGCCGCCGAGAACAGCTACGACGACCGCTACTACCGGCAGTGGATGCACGAGCTGCCGCCGATGGTGCACCTGCGCCGCCAGACCGTGCTGGACCTGCATCACAACATCCTGCCGCTGACGGCGCGCATCCAGACACCCAGCGCGCCGCTGTTGGCTGCTGCCCAGCCGGTTGCCGAGTTCCCGCGCTTCAGCGTGCCCGCGCCGCTGGACCAGGTGCTGCACAGCGCCACCCACCTGATGCACGAGGGCGAATGGGGTCATGGCCTGCGTGACCTGGTCGACCTCGACAGCCTGCTGCGCCGGCATGCCCAGGCCGACAGTTTCTGGGACGCGCTGCTGGCCCGCGCTGCCGAGTTGTCGCTCGGCCGACCGCTGTTCTACGCGTTGAGCCTGTGCCGACGCTGGCTGGACACCCCCGTGCCTGACGCGGCGCTGGCGCACTGCCCGGCCCGGCCGGGGCCGCTGACACGGCGCCTCATGGACGCGGTGTTCGCCCGCGCCCTGACCAGCGCCCACCGCGGCTCCCTGGCGCCGGGAACGCGGATTGCCGAATTTGTCCTCTACCTGCGCAGCCACTACCTGCGCATGCCTTTGCATCTGTTGTTGCCCCATCTGCTCGTGAAGGCCCTGGGCCGCACCGGCCCGGCCCAGGCCAAGCAGCCGGACGGCGCCGTCGGCCGACCCTGAGCGCAAACGCCATGGACAAACCCAAACCCTTTTCGATGATCCGCGAGTTCCACCTCGCCGACTGGTTCACGCTGGGCAACGCCTGCGCCGGCATGGGCGCGCTGTTTGCCGTGATGACGTTTCTGCAGAGCGGCGAGCGGCTACACCTGCAATACGCCTGCGCGCTGATTCCCATCGCGCTGGCCTTCGACGTGCTGGACGGCCGCATCGCGCGGTGGCGCCAGAAGAGCTCGGCGCTGGGCCGCGAACTGGATTCGCTGGCCGACATCATCTCGTTTGGCGTCGCACCGGCCGTCATCGCCTATGGCTGCGGCATGCAAGGCCTGTACGACCGCATCGTGCTGGTGTTCTTCGTCGCCTGCGGCGTCAGCCGACTGGCGCGCTACAACGTGACGGCCGAGAAGCTCAGCGCCGGTTCGGACAAGGTCGCCTACTTCGAAGGCACACCGATCCCGACGTCCATGCTGCTGGTGGCGGTGCTTTGGGTGGCGGCCTCGCAGGCTGCCATCGGCGACGCACTGTGGGGCGGGGTCTGGTGGATCGCCGGCTACCGGCTGCACCCGCTGGTGCTGATGTTTGCGCTGTCCGGCTCGTTGATGGTGAGCCGGATCCGGATTCCCAAGCTTTAGGCGGTACGCCGCGACAGCCAGCTCAGCGGCGAATCCTGCGGCCCGCGGCCGGATTGCGATTCGAGGAAATCACTGGGCGACTGGCTGCGGTATTCGCTGATCGCGCCGCCGTCCAGGCAGGCGTCCAGCCCGAAGGCAGTGCCGAGGTCGGCCGGGTCCGGCTCGCTGCGCGCAGCGACGTCACGGCGGAAAAAACGCAGCGCTGGAACGAATCGCATGGCAGACCTCTTTACGTGACGCAACCGATAACCGCATCGGCTTCGTGGACTCAGTGTGCGGGATTCGTGTGACAAGAGAACCCCCCATCTGTGAGTAAATATTGCCTCTGATGGCAATACCACACACTCAGTCCGGGGGGTTTGCCCAGTAGGCATCGAGGTTGTGGCCGATTTGCATCGCGCGGCGGGCGTTTTGCGTTTGCACAACGCTGGCCAGATCCCCTAGTCCTGATGAGCCATTCGGCTCTCGCAGCGCTTAAGCTGCGCGACCCTGCCTGTCCCCCCGCCGGCCTCCCCATGAGTAGTTCGTTATTGAAATGGATCGCCAACGGCGTCATTGCCGTCGTGCTGATGAGCACGCTGTGGCTGGCGCAAGCCGTCCACCCTGGCGATCAAGGCCCCAGCTTGCTGCTGGCCCAGGTCATTCCCTCGGCTGAGGCGGCGTCCGCGCCGGCCACGACGACGCGCTGATCAGCCCAGCGCCCGCCGCGCGCCGTCGGCCAATGCCTGGCCGATCTGGTCCAGCAGCGCGCCACGTCCCTGCAGCTGCCACTGGTGCCAGTACAGCGCCACGTCGACGCCCACGTCGGGCTTCAGCACGGCCAGCCGCCCCGCGTCGACGAAGGGCCGCACCTGGATTTCCGGGGCGACGCCCACGCCCCAGCCCATAACGGCCGCGTTGACGTAGGCCTCGCTGGACGGCACGAAACGTTCGCGCAGTCGCGGCGAGCGCACGCCGAAGGCCTGCGACACCCACTGCACCTGGCTGTCGTCCTTGCGGTTGAAGACGAGAAACGGCGTGTCGGCGAAATTGCCAGCGTGCAGGCCATGAATCGGATCGCCCTGCAGCTGGGCTGCCAGAAAGCCCGGGCTGGCCACTGCCACATAGCGCATGACACCCAGCGGCTGCACGCGGCAGCCCTGCAGCGCCTCCGCCACCGTCGACACGCAGCCCAGCACGGCGCCCTGGCGCAGGCTGTCGTGGGTGAAGTCCTGGTCGTCGACGACCAGCTCCAGCCCGTAGCCCTCGCGCAAGCCCTGCTGAACGAGGCTGTCCAGCGCTGGCAGCACCCAGGTCGCCAGGCTGTCGGCGTTGATGGCGATGGCCAGGCGCGACTGCGGCGCCACGCGCTCGCCCAGTTCGCGGGCCACGTCGACACGCAGCGCCTGCAGCTGGCGGGCGAAGCGCAGCAACACCTTGCCGGCCTCGGTCAGGCGCAGCGGCCGCGAGCGCACGACCAGCGGCTGGCCGACCTGGGCCTCGAGCCCGCGCAGCCGCTGGGACACCGCGCTCTGCGTGATCGACAAGCGCTGCGCGGCGCGCTCGAAACCTTGTTCATCGGCCAGCGCGGCCAGGCAGTCCAGCGCGGCGGGATCAAATTCATTCATAAGCATTGCTAATGTATGGCGAAGAATATGAATGCAGCTTCTTGAATGGCAGGTGGCTGCGGAGAATCCGCCGATGCCTGCTCCAGCCCTGGCCTCTGTGACCGCGCCCGCCGTTTTTGCGCAGGGCTGGGCCATGGGCGCCGGCCTCATCCTGGCCATCGGCGCGCAGAACGCGCTGGTGCTGCGCCAGGGCCTGAAGCGGGAGCATGTCGGCGCCGTCGTCGCGGTTTGCACGCTGTCGGATTGGCTGCTGATCGCGCTGGGCGTGTTCGGCCTGGGCGCGCTGATCCAGGGCAGCCCGCTGCTGCTGGAGGCTTTCCGTTTCGGCGGCGCGGCCTTCCTGCTGGGCTATGCGCTGCTTGCCGCCAAGCGTGCCTGGCGCCCGGCCGCGGGGCTGGAAGCCGCCGGCGTGGCGTCCAGCCTGGGCGCGACGCTGTCGGCCGCCTTCGCCTTCACCTATCTGAACCCGCACGTCTACCTGGACACCGTCGTGCTGCTGGGCGGCCTGGGCGCGCGCCAGCCGCCTGAGCTGCGCGGCGCCTTCGCCGCTGGCGCCTGTGTGGCGTCGGCGATGTGGTTCGGCCTGCTGGGCTTCGGTGCGGCGGCTGCCGCCCCGAAGCTGCGCAGCGCCCACACCTGGCGGGTCATCGATGGCCTGGTCGCTTTGCTGATGGCCGGCCTGGGTTTACAACTCCTCCTGCAACCGCTCTGACAACTCGAAAGACCGTCATGAAGATCGTCGTTCTCGGCGCCGGCATCATCGGCATCGCCACCGCCTGGTACCTGCTCGACGAGGGGCATGAGGTCATCGTCGTCGACCGCCAGGCCGACGCGGCGTTGGAGACCAGCTTCGCCAACGGCGCTCAGATCTCGGTGAGCTTCTGCGAGCCCTGGGCCAATGCCGGCGCGCCGTTCAAGGTCGCCAAGTGGCTGCTGCGCGACGACTCGCCGTTGCTGTTCCGCCCGCGGCTGGACCCCAACCAGTGGCGCTGGGGCCTGGCCTTCCTGATGCAGTGCACGAACGCCGCGTTCGAGCGCAATGTGGAGGAGCTGGTGCAGCTGGGCCGCTACTCGCATGAGTCGCTGAAGGCGCTGGTCGACCGTACCGGCATCGAGTACTGCCGGCTGGAGCGCGGCATCCTGCACTTCTTCTCCAGCCAGGCCGACTTCGACAACGGTGCGGCGGGCGCCGAGATCATGCGGCGGCATGGCGTGGACCGCCGCGTGCTGGGCCGCGACGAGGTGCTGAAGATCGAGCCGGCGCTGGCCAGCTTCGGCGCCAACGTTTTCGGCGGCACCTTCACGCCCAGCGACGAGAGCGGCGACGCCAAGGTGTTCACGCAGAAGCTGGCGCGGCTGTGTGCCGAGCGCGGCGCGCAGTTCCTGTACGAGCACGACATCCTGGCGCTCCAGCGTGATGCCGGCGCGGGCGACGGCATCGAGGCCGTGCAGATCGCCCACACGCGCAGCGGCGAGCGCAAGACGCTGAAGGCCGATGCCTTCGTGGCCGCGATGGGTTCGTACACGCCCGAGCTGGTGAAGCCGCTGGGCGAACACCTCAACATCTACCCGGCCAAGGGCTATTCGGCGACGCTGCGGCTGAAGAAGCCCGAGGCCGCCAGCGTCGTCAGCCTGCTGGACGACAGCCGCAAGATCGCCATCTCGCGCCTGGGCGACCACATCCGCATTGCCGGCACGGCCGAGCTGTCGGGGTTCGACCTGAACCTGGATTCACCGACGGCGCGCGTGCGCTGCGCGGCGCTGGTGAAGCGCTACGAGGAACTCTTCCCCGGCGTGGCCGACACCAGCGAGCCGAACTACTGGACCGGCCTGCGCCCCAGCACGCCGACCAACATCCCCTACATCGGCCGCAGCAAGAAGGCACGCAACCTGTGGATCAACGCCGGCCACGGCACGCTCGGCTGGACGCATGGCGCCGGCTCGGGCCTGGCCATGGCCGAGCTGATCGCGGGCCGGCGGCCGGCGATGCCGGACTTCGGCTTCTACGGCCAGGTCTGAGACCCCCTCGTCCCAGGCGCGCCTTGGCCGGTCCCCGAGGGGACGACCCAGCGCCCGGCCCAAGCCGAATTCAGAGCGTCTTCAGCAGCGCGTCGACCTGCTTCTGCTGCGGGAACTTGTTGCCCAGCCTGGCCAGGCTCTCCAGCTCGGCCTTGGCCGCCGGCTTGTCGCCGGACTGGATCAGGATCTGCGCCAGATTGAGCTTGTAGCCGGGCTGGTCGGGCTTGTCGCTGATGAGCTGGCGCTGCACGCTGATCGCCTTGGTGAAGTCCTTCTCGTTGGCCAGCACGGTGGCATAGGTGTCGCGCAGCGCGCCGTCGTCGGCCTTGAGCTTGAGGCCGCGCTCGGCCAGCTCGCGTGCGCCGGGCTTGCCGGCCTTGCTGCGCAGCCAGGCGACGTTGTTGATCAGCGAGACGGCATCGGGGTTGCGCTTGAGCAGCGCTTCATAGCGGCTCAGGGCGCCGTCGAGGTCGCCGCGCGTCAGCGTCAGGTCGGCGGCGGCGGCGGCGAAGCCGTTGTCCTGCGGATGGGCGGCCTGCCACTGCGCCTCGAAGGCCAGCGCCTCGTCGCGCTTCTTGGCGGCCAGCAACACGGCGAACAGGCGCGGCGCCGCGTCGCCCGGCTCGCGCAGCGCCGTGGCCTTGCGCAGCGCGGCAATGGCGGCATCGAAGTGCTGGCGGCCGACCTCGATGTCGGACTCGACGACCAGCGCGTAGGCCTCCTGCGGGAACTTCTTCTGGCGCTCCCGCGCGGCGGCCAGCGCCTCGTCGACCCGGCCCTGGCGGGCGGCCAGCTGGATCATCAGCCGCTGCGCCACCATCGAGCCCGGCTCGGCCTCCAGCGCGCGCTTGACCTCGCGCTCGGCGCCGGCGTAGTCCTGGTCCATGAAGCGCAATTGCGCCAGGCCCAGCCAGCCATGCGCACGCGACGGCGCCAGCGCGGTCAGGCGGGCGTAGGTCTTGCCGGCCTGCGCCTTGTCGCCCGAGGCGAGCTGGGTGCGCGCCAGGCGCTCCATCACGTCGGGGTTCAGCGGCAGCGCGGCCGCGGCCTCCTGCGCCGCCTGCGCCGCAGCGCCCGTGCTCCCCTGGCGCAACTGGTGGTCGATCTGCGCCAGCCTCAGCGTGGCCTCGGAGGGCTCGGCACGCACGGCGGTGGCCAGCACCTCGGTGACGCGCGCGGGCGGTGCCTTGGTCTGCACCAGCAGCTCGGCCAGCGCCAGGCGCGCCTGCGGCGAACGCGGCTGGCTGGCGATGAAGCCCTCCAGGCGCTTGACGGCGGCGTCCTGCCGGTCGGCCCGCATGTCGATGGCCACGAGGCCCAGCACCGCTGGCAGATAGCCGGCATCGGCCTTCAGCGCGGCCTCGAACGAGGCCTGGGCGGCGGCGGTGTCCTTGCGCACCAGGTGGATGCGCCCCCGCAGGCCCTCGGGCACGGGGTTGTCCTTCATCTTGGGCGCCAGCTTGTCGAGCGCGGCGAGCGCGGCGGGATAGTCCTGCCGGCGCATCAGCGCATTGACCAGCATCAGGTCGTAGTTGCTGCCCGTGTCCTTGGCGGCCAGCTCGCGCAGCTGGCTCAGCGCCGCGTCCGCCTTGGCCTTGCCGCCGCCACCGGGCGTGGCGCTGTCGCGCGCAATCGCCGACAGGGCCAGCGCGGCCTGGGTCTTGGCATCGTCCGGGCGCAGCTTGGCGGCGGCGCCGAAGGCCTGGTCGGCGCCTTCAAAGTTGCCCTGCATCAACTGGGCCTTGCCGGCCAGCAGCAGCGTCTCGGCATCGGCCTTGCCGCTTTCCAGCAGCGGGCGCAGCGTCTCCAGCGTCTTGCCCGGCGAGCGGCGCAGCAGCTGCAGGCTGGCGAATTGGCGGCGCAGCCCGGTGTCCTCGGGCGCCAGCTTGAGCGCCTGGTTCAGCAAGTTCTCGGCGTCGGCCAGCTCGCCCAGCTGCTGGTGCGCGCCCGAGGCCAGCCGCAGCAGCGGCAGGTAGTTGGGCATCAGCTTGAGCAGCGGCAGCGACAGCTCGCGGGCCTTGGTGGGGTCGTTCTTGGCCAGCGCCAGCTGGGCCTGCAGGAACCGGCCCTGCGGCTTCTTGGCGATGGCCGGCGGCATCTCCTCGACGAGCTTGGCCGCCACCTCGACCTGCTGGCGGCCGAAGGCCAGGCGCACGAGCAGCGAGCGGGCGTCATAGCTGTTGGGATCGAGGGCGACCACCTGGGTCAGCAGCGGCTCGGCCTCGGTGGGCTTGCCGCGGGCCAGCAGCACCTCGGCCTTCAGCAGCAAGGCCTTGGTGGCCTTGGGGTTGCGCAGCAGCAACTCGTCCAGCGCGCTGACGGCTTCGTCGGCAAAGCCGGCCGCGAGCTTGGTGCGCGCGCTGACGATGACGGCCGGCTCGGACTCCGGCGTCAGCTGCAGCGCCCGCACCGCGGCGGCCTTGGCCTCGGTCAGGTTGCCCTGGGCCAGGAAGGCCACCGCCAGGTGCTGCAACAGCGTCGACATGGCCTTGGGGTCGGCCAGGCTCTGGTCGGAGAACTCGCTGATGAGCTTGCGCGACTGGCCGGAGTTCAGCAGCGTCTGCGCCAGCAGCGGCGCCAGCTCGTCGCGTGGTGCGCCCAGCTCCCAGGCGCGGCGCAGCTCGATCTCGGCGCCGGCCAGGTCGCCGGACTCCAGCAAGGCCTTGCCAAGGAGGTACCGCCCATTGGCGTTGTCAGGGTTGTGCTGCAGCAGATTCTTCAGTTCGATGACCGCACCGGCCGCGTCCTTTTGCTCCATGCGCTTCTGCGCGGCAGCGAGCAATTCCTGCTCGGAACGTTGGCCGCAGGCGGCCAGGGCGGCCGCCAACATCAGTGCGAAATAGCGCGTCTTCATCGGTTCTCCAGAGCAGGCGCGCGATTGTGTTCCTAGAATCCGCGCCCCTCGTCAGTGAAGCCCCCAGGGGCTCACCCACCCCGCCGTGACGTCATGAACACCCTTCCCAATTTTTGCGCCATCGACTTCGGCACGTCGAATTCGGCCGTCGCCATTCCCCAGGACCTGGGCGGCATGCGCCTCATCGAACTGGAGGCCGGCCAGCGCACCATGCCGACGGCCGTCTTCTACTTTGCCGAGGGCCCGCACGACGCCGACGGCCCGCCCCGCGCCTTCGGCCGCGCCGCCGTGGCCGCCTACGTGGAGGGCCACGACGGCCGGCTGATGCGTTCGATGAAGAGCATCCTCGGCTCCCCCCTCATCGACCAGACCACCGATGTCGGCGGCGGCCGCGGCGCCAAGTACTCGGACATCGTCGCCGGCTACCTGAAGCGGCTGCGCCGCCTGGCCGGCAACCCCAGCCGCGCGGTGCTGGGGCGGCCGGTGTTCTTCGTCGACGGCGAGCCCGAGCGCGACAAGGCGGCGCAGGCGCAACTGGAGGCCTGCGCCCGCGCGGTCGGTTTTGCGGACGTGCAGTTCCAGTACGAGCCCATCGCCGCGGCCTTCGACTTCGAGCAGCAGGCCACGCGCGAACAGCTCGTGCTGGTGGCCGACATCGGCGGCGGCACCAGCGACTTCTCCCTGGTGCGCGTGGGCCCCGAGCGCATGCAGCGCCTGGCGCGCCGCGACGACATCCTGGCCAGCCACGGCGTGCACATCGCCGGCACGGACTTCGACCGCCACATCGAGCTGGCCGGCCTGCTGCCCGAGTTCGGCTACCGCTCCACGGGCCCCAGCGGTCGCGAGCTGCCCAGCGGCATCTACTTCGACCTGGCCACCTGGCACCTCATCAACACCTGCTATGCGCCGCTGCGCGTGGCCGAGTGGCGGGGCATGAAGAGCTGGTTCAGCGACGTGCGCCAGCATGCGCGGCTGATGACGGTGCTGGAGGAGCGCCTGGGACACGAGCTGGCCGCGCGCGCCGAGGGCGCCAAGATCGCCGTCTCCGGCGGCGCCGACACGACGGTGGACCTGAGCCATGTCGAGCCAGGCCTGGTGCTGCCACTGAGCGAGCGCGTGGCCGTGGATGCGCTGCGCGCCGACCTGGACCGCATCATCGCGACGGCGCACGAGACCGTGGCGCTGGCCGGCCTGAAGGCGAGCCAGGTCGACGCGCTCTACTTCACCGGCGGCTCGACGGGCTTGCGCCTGCTGGTCGACGGCATGGCGGCCGGCTTCCCGCAGGCCGCGCGCGTCACCGGCGACCGCTTTGCCTCGGTCGCGACCGGGCTGGGCCTGCACGCCCAGCGGTTGTTTGCTGGGGCTTGAGCGGCCGAGAAACATCCGCCAGCATCAGCACCGCGCTGACCAGCCCCTCGACGGCCTGTTCCAGATCGGTCGGCGGCTCCAGCGACTCGATCTCCTCCAGCAGCGCATCGGCGTCCTCCAGGTCGTCCGGGTCCAGGTGCAGGTACAGCGCCGCCAGCGGCTCCAGCAGCGGCTCCTCGGGCAGCTTCATCAGCGCCGGGTGGGCGTCCAGCGCGTGGGCAAAGCCGGCCACCCAGGGCAGCACCGTCTCGCTGGGGCCGGCGTCCTCGTCCAGCTCGAACACCCAGGGGTCGAACCACTGGCGGCCGATGATGGCCATGTTGAGTTCCTTGTGGCGGCGGCGCAGCAGCGCGACGAGTTCGTCGCTCAGGCGCGGCGGCACGGGCCGCCCCTCGCTGTCCAGCAGCGGCGGCAGCCAGCGCTCCAGCGGCACGGCCTCCGGCTGCAGCAGCACGCCGCACAGGTAGCCGTCGGCCATGCTGACGTCCAGCGGTTCCAGCGGCGCGGGCAGGTCGTCCAGCAGGGCCTGCAGGCGCTCCAGATCGGCTTCGGAGAGGGCTTCGGCGGCGCGGTGGATGGGGGCAGACATGACGGGATTATCGGCAGGACGGCGTGAATATTGCCCGCCGCGGCGCGGGCAGGCGTCCTACAGTGCTGCCATCCCAACGACGCCCTCACCCGAGGGCTTCATGACCCGGCAGCCCGCTGACCGGGTCTTTTTTTGCGCGCAGCGTCAGCCCTTCACGCACGCGGCGGGTTGGCGGCGTCCATCCTGGCACCCAGCTCTGATACTGGCGGCTATGCCTGCAGTACTCGCGCTGCGCTTCGACCCCGCGGTCGTCGTGCTGTCCTATCTGACCGCCGCCTTCGCGTCCTATGTGGCGCTCGACCTGGCCCAGCGCGTGCGCACGCCGGATGCGCTGGTCGCCCGCGCCTGGTGGATCGCCGGCTCGCTGTCCATGGGCACGGGCATCTGGGCCATGCACTTCGTCGGCATGCTGGCGCTGAAGCTGCCCTTTCTCGTCGGCTATGACAGCGCCGTCACGCTGCTGAGCTGGCTCGCGGCCGTCGGCGTGTCGGCCATCGCGCTGCGTGTCGCGGCCCAGGAGGCGCTGACGCCGGCGCGGCTGGCGCTGGGCTCGCTGAGCATGGGCGCCGGCATCTGCGCGATGCACTACACCGGCATGGCCGCCCTCGTGCTGGCGCCGGGCATCCAATGGAACTGGCCGCTGGTCGCGGCCTCGGCCGGCGTCGCGACCGGCGCGGCCGCCGCGGCGCTGTGCATCTTCTTTGGCCTGCGGCGGCTGCCGCGTGTCTGGGCGCGCTGGGGCCAGGTCGTCGCGGCGCTGGTCATGGGCGCGGCGGTGGCCGGCATGCACTACACCGGCATGGCCGCCGCCGGCATCGCCGAGGGCGCGGTCTGCCTCAGCGCGACCGGGCTGCGCGGTGACAACCTGGGCAACCTCGTCGCCGGCGCCACGTTCGCGCTGCTGCTGCTGACGCTGATCACGTCCGCGCTGGACGCTCGCGGCCAGCGCCGCACGAACCGGCTGCAGCAGTCGCTGCACGCGGCCACGACCGAACTGCACGAACAGGCGCTGCGCGACGCGCTGACCGGCCTGGCCAACCGCCAGCTGCTGGACGACCGCCTGCAGCACGCCGCCGCGCGCGGCCAGCGCGAAGGCGCCCGGCTGGCGCTGCTGGCCGTCAACCTGGACGGCTTCAAGCCCATCAACGACAGCTTCGGCCTGGCCGCCGGCGACCAGGTGTTGCGCGAGACCGCCGCGCGGCTGCAAAGCCTGGCGCGCAGCGACGACACGCTGGCGCGGCTGGGCGCGGACGAGTTCGTGCTGGTGCTGGAGGGCGAGGTCGGCGAGGCCACGCTGGCCCAGGTTGCCCAGCGCCTGCTGGACGCACTGTCCGAGCCGATGACGGGCGTGCCCGGTGCCGGCAGCCAGCCGCTGCGGCTGTCGGCCTCGGTCGGCATCGCGCTGTACGACGGCACGGGCCCGGGCGAGGCACTGGTGGCGCAGGCCGACTCGGCCGCGCAGTCGGTCAAGCGCGCCGGCGGCAATGGTTTTGCGTTCTTCGAAGCCCACATGCAGGCCGGCGTGCGCGAGCAGGTCGAGCTGGCCCGCGACCTGCGCGCGGCGCTGGCCGGCGAGGCCAACGGCGGGCGCCTGTCGCTGCACTACCAGCCCAAGGTGGCCAGCGACGAGGGCGAGGTCACCGGCGTCGAGGCGCTGCTGCGCTGGCAGCACCCGCAGCGCGGCGCGATCAGCCCGGTCGTCTTCATCCCGATCGCCGAGCGCTTCGGCCTCATCATGCCGCTGGGCGACTGGGTCATCGCCGAGTCCTGCCGCCAGCTGGCCGCCTGGCGGGATCAAGGCCTGCAGATGCGCGTGGCGATCAACCTGTCCGTGCAGCAGCTGCGCCAGCCCGACGCGCTGCTGCGCCACTTCGAGGACGTGCTGGCACGCCATGACGTCGACGCCCGCCTGCTGACCTGCGAGATCACCGAGTCCGTCGCGATGGACGACGCCAGCGCCACGGAGCGCGCCTTGCAACGCCTGGCCGGGCTGGGCCTGGGGCTGTCCATCGACGACTTCGGCACCGGTTATTCCAGCCTGGCCTATCTGCGCCGCCTGCCGGTGTCGCAGCTGAAGATCGACCGCAGCTTCATCCAGGACCTGGAGACCAGCGCCGACGCGCGTGCCATCGTCAAGGCCGTCATCGAGCTGGCCCATGCGCTGGGCCTGAGTGTGGTCGCCGAGGGCGTCGAGACCGAAGGCCAGGCCGCCGTGCTGCGCGGCAAGCGCTGCGACAAGCTGCAGGGCTTTCTGTTCGCGCGGCCCATGCCGGCCGACGAACTGGCGCGCTGGGCGATGGATGCCCAGGACTCGCGGCTGCTGCGCTTCAGCGCCTCGGTCTACGCGCCGCTGGACGCCGGCGCAGGCGTCTAGGCGAGCATGCGTTCCGGCGCCACGTAATGGCGCCGGAAGTCTTCGAAGGGCATGGTGTCCGCCGCCTCGATGCGGGCCTGCTCGGCCAGCGAGTCGGCCGCCATCTTCTCGAAGCGCTGCTGCAGCGCGTCCGGGAACGGCAGCGCCAGCAGCGCCGCGCGGGTCGCATCGCTCTGGCGGCGGATGAAGCCGACATGGCTGTCGTCGAAGTCCTGGTCCATGACGGCCAGCACACGCGCCGACGGGCACAGCTCGGGCCGGCGCAGCCGCTCGGCCACGCGGGCCAGCGCCGCGCGGTAGGCCGTGCCGCCATGGGCCGCGTCCAGCGCCTCGGCCTGGGCTGCGCAGGCGGCCAGGATCTCGGCCGCCCAGTCCTGCAGGCTGCGCTCGCCGCCCTGCCAGTGCTCCAGCATCAGGCCGGGCTCGCGGCCGCGCGCGGCCACGCGGTGCTGGTTGCGCGCATTCAGCGCGCCTTCCAGCGGCGTGTCGTCGGGGCTGTCGCTCTTCAGGCAGTGCAGCAGGAAGGCGTCCAGCACGCGGATCGCGTCGGCGCCTATGCCCAGCGGCTCGAAGGGGTCGAGGTCCATCAGCCGCACCTCGATGTACTCGACGCCGCGCTCGCGCAGCGCGTGCAGCGGCCGCTCGCCGGAGCGGATCACGCGCTTGGCGCGGATGGTGCTGTAGAACTCGTTCTCGATCTGCAGCAGGCTGGTGGAGAGCTGGTTGTAGTCGCCGCCGGGCGTCTGCACGCCGATGGCTTCATAGGCCGGGTAGGGCCGGCTCAGCGCCTCCTGCAGCGACGCGGCATAGCTTTCCAGGCAGTTGTACGTGACGGCGATGCTGGCCTGCGCGTCGCTCTGGTAGCCCAGGCGCCCCATGCGCAGCGAGGTCGCGTGCGGCAGGTACAGGCTGTGCTCGGACAGCCGCTGCAGGCCGTGCTCGCGGCCATGCACGAAGCTGTCGCACAGCGCCGGGCTGGCGCCGAACAGGTACAGCAGCAGCCAGCCCTCGCGGCGGAAGTTGCGGATGGCGCCGAAATAGCCCTCGGTGGACACGCCCGGCAGCGACCAGTTGTAGTGGATGCCCGAGATGGTCTGCATGCGCCGGCCGTAGCGCTGGCCCAGGCCCATGCGGTAGACGCTCTTGGCGCGGCCGACGTTGCTGCCGCCATAGCGGCCGATGGGGATGGTTTCGTCGGCCGGCAGGCCGCAGGGCATGGAGCTGACCCACAGGCGCTCGTCGGCCAGGGCCCGGTAGACGGCCTGGTGGATCTCGGTCAGCTCCTGCAGGCAGTCGTCCACGCCGGCATGCACGCCGGTGATCAGCTCCAGCTGGGACTCGCTGTAGTCCGTCGTGATGTGCGGGTGCGTCAGCGCCGAGCCCAGCGCCACGGGATGCGGCGTCAGCGCGAGGCCGCCCCCGGGCAGGGCGCGCAGGCTTTCCTTCTCGATGCCACGGCGGATGCCGAGCAATGTCTCTTTGTCATTCATGGCGTCCGGGGACCGCTAACTGGGCCGAGACGGTAGCAGAAGAGCGCTAAAGCTGTCCGGGCGCGTCGATGTCGGCCAGACTGGGCCTCAGGGCATGTTCGCCGGCCTGGATGCCTTCGTGGTGGCTGAGGTAGAGCGACACATCGTGGCGTTCCAGCCAGCCAATAGCCTTCAACCGGTCCAGCACCGGTCCCTTCACCTCGGACAGCTCCAGCCGCAGCCCCTCGGCCGCCAGCGCGGCGTGCAGCTCCTGCAGCGCCGTGAGACCCGACACGTCGATGTGGTTGACCGGCGCCATCAGCAGCAGCACACGCTGCGGCGCGCCGACGCGGACGCGGTGCTCGCGCACATGGGCCAGCACGACGTCCACCAGGCCACGGGCGTTGGTGAACACCAGGCTCTCGTCGATGCGCAGGCCCACGACCTCGGGCTGCCATTCCACCGCGTAGCGCTCGAAATTGCGGTAATGCTGGGTGCCCGGCACGCGGCCGATGCGCGCCACATGCGGCCGCGCCGTGCGCTGGATCAGCAGCGCGATGGAGCCGACGACGCCCAGCGCCAGCGCCGCGCCGACGCTCCACAGCAGCACGGCCGCCGACACCGCCGCCATCAGCAGGCCTTCCGCGCGGGCGTAGCGCCAGGCGTCGGCGTAATGGCGCAGCGTGAAGCCGCCCAGCACGGCCACGACGATGGTCGCGGCCAGCACCGGCTTGGGCAGGTGCGCCAGCGGCCCGGCCAGCAGCAACATGGCCAGGGCCATGAAGGCGGCGACGAACACCAGGCTCCAGCGGCTTTGCGAGCCGGCCTCGTGCAGCAGGATGCTGCGTGAAAAGCTGCCCGCCACCGGCATGCCGCCGGTCAGCGACGCGACCAGGTTGGCGGCCGCCAGCCCGCGCATCTCGGCGGCCGGGAGCAGCTTCTCGCCACGGCGCTGGGCCAGCGACTCCGACACCGCCAGGCTGGACACGAAGCCCATCAGCCCGACCAGCGCGGCCGACGGCAGCAGCTGCAGCCACAGCGCCGCGTCCAGCGGCGGCAGGCCCAGCGGCACTGACATCGACGGCAGCGCGCCGACCTGGGCCACGCCCTGGGCGGCCGGCGTCCACGCCGACAGCGCCATCGCACTCACCAGCAACAGCAGCGGCGCCAGGCGCGCCAGCAGCCGCGAGCCGGCGCGGCGAGACAGCAGCAGCAGGACGATGGCCGCGGCGCCCCAGGCCGCGCTCAGCGGACCGAAGCCGCCCTGCGGGGCCGACCTGAGCAGGTCCGGCAACGTGAAGCCGGCCGCGGCGCTGCCCAGCAGCACCGGCAGCTGGCCGGCGGCGATCATCAGCGTGGCGCCGTTCTCGAAGCCGCGCAGCGCCGGCACCGACAGCAGGCTGCTCAACGCATCCAGCCGCAACAAGGCCGCGCAGGCGAGCAGCAGGCCCACCTCGGCCGCCAGCACCAGCGCGCCCGCCTCCACCGACACGCCCGCCGGCAGCCCGCCCAAGGCCTGGGCGATCATCAGCGCCAGCACCGCCACCGGCCCCAGGCCCAGCACCGGGCTGGAGCCCAAAGCGGCATAGGCCAGCAGCGGCAGCAGGCTGGCGTACAGCCCCACCTGCGGCGGCAGGCCGGCCAGCATCGCGTAGGCCAGGCTCTGCGGGATCAGCAGCACGGCGACGACGGCGCCGGCGATGAGGTCGGCGCGCCAGGTACGCGGCAACCCCATCAGTCGACTTTCGCGCCGGAGACCTTGACGACCTTGGCCCACTTGGCCGTCTCGGCGGCGATCAGCGCGGCGAACTCGGCCGAGGAGCCGCCACCGGCGACGGCGCCCTGGCCGGCCATGCGCTCGCGCAGCGCCGGCGCGTTCAGCGCCGCAGCGGCCTCGCGCTGCAGGCGCGCGACCTGGTCGGCCGGCTGGTTGCTGGGCGCCAGCAGGCCGAACCAGGAGCTGGCCTCATAGCCCTTGAGCTGCGCGCCGCCGGCCTCGGCGACGGTGGGCAGGTCGGGCACGGCCGGGCTGCGCTGGGCGCTGGTGACGGCGATGGCCAGCAGCTTGCCGGCCTTGATCTGCGGCAGCGCCGACGGCAGGTTGTCGAACATCAGGTCGGTGTTGCCGGCCATCAGGTCCAGCAGCGCCGGGCCCGAGCCGCGGTAGGGGAAGTGCAGCATGAAGCTGCCCGTCATGCTCTTGAACAGCTCGCCGGCCAGGTGGATGGACGTGCCGTTGCCGCTGGACGCCATGTTGAGCTTGCCCGGGTTGGCGCGCGCGACGCGGATCAGGTCGGCCACCGAATGGATGCCCAGGCGCGCCGCGTTGGCGGGGTTGAGCACCAGCACGTTGGGCACGGCCGCCACCAGCGTGATGGGCGCGAAGTCCTTCACCGGGTCGTAGGGCAGCTTGGGGTACAGCGCCGCGTTGATGGCGTGCGTGCCGACCGTGCCCATCAGCAGCGTGTGGCCGTCGCTGGCCTTGGCGACCTCGGCCGAGCCGATGTTGCCGCCCGCGCCGGGCTTGTTGTCGACAACGACGGCCTGGCCCAGGCGCTGCTGCAGTTCCGGCGCCATCGCGCGCGCCAGCAGGTCGGTGGTGCCGCCGGGCGTGAAGGGCACGACCAGGCGGATGGGCTTGCTGGGCCAGCTGGACTGGGCGAGTGCGGGCAGCGCGAGGCTGCCGGCCAGGGCGGTGATCTGGCGGCGGTTCAAGCTCATCGATGTCTCCTCGTTGATGTCAACGGTCGACTTTGACACCAGACAGCTTGACGACGCGAGCCCATTTGGCGGTCTCGGCGGCGATCAAAGCCGCGAACTCGGCGCCACCGCTGCCCTGGATGAGCAGCCCGCGGGTCTGCAGGCGCTCGCGCAGCGCCGGACCGGCCAGCACTGCAGCCACGTCGCGCTGCAGCCGCGCCAGCTGCTCGGGCGGCTGGCTGCTGGGCGCGAACAGGCCCACCCAGGCGCTGGCCTCGTAGCCCTTCAGCACCGGGCCGCCGGCCTCCTCGACGGTGGGCAGCTCGGGCAGGCCGGGGCTGCGCCGCGCGCTGGTGACGGCCAGCGCCAGCAGCTTGCCGGCCTTGATCTGCGGCAGCGCCGACGGCAGGGAGTCGAACATCAGGTCCATGTTGCCGGCGATGACGTCCTGCTGCGCCGACGCCGTGCTGCGGTAGGGGAAATGCAGCATGTAGGTCTGGGTCAGGCGCTTGAAGAGTTCGCCGGCCAGGTGCGAAGGGTTGCCGTTGCCGCCGGAGGCGATGTTCAGTCGGCCGGGCTGGGTCGTCGCCACATGCACAAGATCGCCCACATTGCGGATGCCCAGCGACTGCGCGACGCCGGGGTTGACGACCAGCACCAGCGGCACCGTCGCGATCAGGCTGATGGGCGCGAAATCCTTCACCGCGTCGTAGGGCAGGCGGCGCGACAGCAGCGGGTTGATCGCATGCGTGCCGACGCTGCCCATCAGCAGCGTGTGGCCGTCGCTGGCGCTGGCGACTTCGGCGCTGCCGATGTTGCCGTCGGCACCGGGCCGGTTGTCGACGATGACGGCGTTGCCCAGGCCCCGCTGCAGCTCGGGCGCGAGCAGGCGCGCGACGACGTCGGCCGCGCCGCCCGCGGGGTAGGGCACGACGATGCGCAGCGGTTTGCCCGGCCAGACCGGCGCGTTGCCGGGCTGGGCCTGGGCGGCACCGGCGGTGGCGGCCAGCCATACCAGCAGGCCGCGGCGCTGCAGCCGCACGCGACTCATGGTGGCCCGGGCAGCAGGCTCAGCCTGACCTGGCCGTTCATGCAGGCGGCGTCGAAGTCCTGCAGGATGGCGCCCAGCGTGTCGGCGTCGGGCACCTCGACGGCGGTGATGCCCACGCCGCGGTTGCGGCCCTCGGCCTTGGCCTTGTAGAGCACCATGTCGGCCCAGTTGACGGCCTGCTCCCAGTGCAGGCGCAGCCCCGGCCCTCCCGAGCCGCCGAGCGGGAAGCTGGCGAAGCCGATGGACGTGGTGATGCGCAGCGGGCCCTCGGGCGTGGCCATGGGCGTGCCGCCGATGCTGCGCAGGATGCGGTCGGCCATCAGCGCGAGGTCGGCGCCGGGCAGCTCGGGCGCGAACACCAGGAACTCCTCGCCGCCCCAGCGCACGACCAGGTCGGTGTCGCGCACGGCCGCACTGATGCGACGCGCGACCTCGACGATGACGGCGTCGCCGGCCGCATGGCCATGCTGGTCGTTGACGTTCTTGAAGTGATCGATGTCGATCATCATCAGCGCGCCGTGGAAGCCCTCGGCCTTGGCCTCGCGCGAGCGCTGGTCCATGACGGCCAGGAAGTGGCGGCGGTTGGACAGGTCGGTCAGCGGGTCGCGCTCGCTCTGCGCGCGCAACAGGCTCTGGTTGGCCGTCAGGCGGGCCTGCGCGCGGCGCATGCGCAGCAGCGTGACGCCGATCAGCGCGATGGACAGCAGCAGCAGCACACCCACGGCCACGCCGACCTGCTGCGCCAGGCGCTGGTTCTCGATCTGCTGGTCCTTCAGCTGGCCGTCGCGGTTCAGCAGGTCCAGGTCGCGCTGCTTGGCGGCGCTGTCGTACTTGCGGCGCAACTCCTCCAGCGCGGCGGCGCGGTTGCGCTCGTTGGTGCGCGCGTTCAGCTCGCGCTCATCGTTGAACGCGGCGAGCGCTTCCTTGTACTGGCCGGCCTCGGCCCAGGTGTCGCCCAGCTCGCGCAGCTCGCGGGCGCGCGGCACGAGATCGGTCGGGTCGACGGTGATGTCGCTGGCGCGCACCAGCTCCTGGCGCGCCGCGTCGAACTGGCGCAACTTGATGTGGGCCACCGCCAGGTTGTGATGCAGGCCGCGTTCGTAGGTGCGGTCGCGAAAGCGCTGCAGCACCGGCAGCGCCTTCTGGCCCGTGGCCTGGGCTTCCTTCAACAGGCCCAGGTGCATGTAGGCATCGACGAGGTTGGAACGCAACATGGCGACCAGGTGCGGCGCCTCGGCCTGCTCGGCCAGCAGCAGCGCGCTCTCCAGCGCGCTGCGCGCGGCACCGGCGTCGCGCGCGCGGCGCTCCAGCACGGCTTCGAAGTTGCGCACGCGCGCGCCGGCGACGAGGTCGCCCTGGGCCTCCACCAGCGCCGCGCGGATCTCGGCGCGTGCCGCGTCGACATGGTCCTGGGCCTGCAGGATGACGGCCAGCTGCGCCAGGCTGAGCGCGGCCAGGTGCTTGTCCTCGCCGGCGCGGGCCAGCGCGAGGGCGCGACGCACGCTGGCCTCGGCCTCGACGAACACGCCCTGCCCGGCCTGCTCGCGCTGCAGCATGCGCAGCGCCTCCCAGTTGCTGCGGAAGTCGCAGCCCAGCTCACGCACGGCACGCACCTCGTCGCCCACCGGGCAGCGCTTGGCCAGGCCGGTCAGTGCGCGGGCGGCCAGCGTGCCGGCGGGCTTGCCGGAGCGCTCCTGGATCAGCGCGCGCAGCAGCCAGCTGCGGTCCACGCCGTCCTCGCGCGCCATCAGTTGCACGGCGACGCCATCGGCCGCCTCGGTCTGGCTGGCGGCGAGCAGCACGCGGCCACGGGCCAGCAGCCAGGCGGCCTCGCGCGGCTGGCCGGGGCCGGCATGCGTGGGCCAGCGCCGGGTCAGCTCGGCGAGCATGGCGTCGGGGTCGTCGAAGGCACGGCGCGTGATGTTGGCCAGCAGCGTGTCCTCGGCCACCGGATCGGGCGCGGTCACCGGCGCCGCGTTCAACGCGGCAGTGGCCAGCAGCAGGCTCAGCGCGAGGGCGGCTGCTCTCATGCACCAGCCGGCCGTAGGCCGTCGTCGAGGGGCTGCATGCCGCTGTTGGGCGCCACGACGCCTGGGCCGCTGAGTGCCATCAGGCCCACACGACCCTCGCTCCAGGCGGCTTCGAGGCGGGCCGTCAGCTGCGCGGCGGCGAGGGCGTCCGCGGCGTCGATGCGCTCGACGCCATAGGCCTTGTTGCGGCCATGCGCCTTGGCCAGGTACATCACCGTGTCGACGAGATCGATGGCGCGCTCCCAGGACAGACGCAGCCCGTGCGGCGGCAACGGCAGGCTGACGAAGCCGATGGACGCGGTGACGTGGATGTTGCGGCCGTCGTGGCGCACCGAGCGGCCGCCGATGAGGTCCAGCAGGCGCTGCGCGAGCTGCGGCGCGAACGAGCTTTCGCGGCTGCGCGCAACGATGAGGAACTCCTCACCACCCCAGCGCACGATGAGGTCGTCGTCGCGCACGGCCTCGCGCAGCCGGCGCGCCATCTCGATGAGGACCACGTCGCCGGCGGCATGGCCGAAGCTGTCGTTGATGCGCTTGAAATGGTCCACGTCGACGAGGAAGACGCTGCCCACCAGCCCCTCGGGGCCGGACAGGTTCCTGATCGCAGCCTGGAAGTGGCGGCGGTTGGCCAGGCCCGTCAGCGGGTCGGTCTCGCTCTGGCGCTTCAGCGATGCGTTGCTGTGCGCCAGCGCCTCGTTGGTGCGGCGCACGCGGCGGAAGGCCTGGTACAGCAGGCCCAGCGACACGACGACGCAGCCACCCAGTGCCGCCCACAGCGCCAGCGCCAGGTTGCGCTGGTGGACCTGCTCGGCCTTCAGCGCGTTGTCGCGGTTCAGCAGCTCGATGTCGCGGGCGCGCTGCTCGGCGTCCTGGCGCTCCTGCGCTTCCAGCAGCAGCTTGCGCGTCTCGTCGCGCAGCACTCGGTCGGCCATGCGACGGTGTTCGCGATACGCGGCGACGGCACCGGGCAGGTCGCCAGCGCGCTCCAGGTAGCCGGCCATTTCCTTCCAGCCGTCGGAGGCATAGGACAGCGCGCCCTGCTGCTCGTCCAGCGTGATGGCGGCACGCGCCTCGTTGCGGCCCTCGGTGATGCGGCCCAGCGCGATCTTGGCCAGGCCGATGTTGGAGCGGGCGACGCTCTCGGCGCCGGTGTTGCGCGTCGCGCGCGCCAGCGGCAGCGCCTGCTCTGCCAGCTCCAGCGCGCGCGCCGGGTGGCCTTGGCGCAGGTGGTAGTCGGCGAAGTTGGCCAGGCCCAGGGCCCGCACCGAGTCGGCGCCGGCGATGGCGGCCTGCTCCAGCGCGTCGGAGTTGGCCTGCAGCGTGATGCTGGAGTCGCTGTCGTCGGCATGCACGATGCCGCGCATCGTGTGGACCTGGTTCAGCGTCATCGGGTCGGGGTCCTTCTGCGCCTCGGCCAGGGCCTGCGCCGCGATCTGGCGGGCGCGGGCCGGCGTGTCGGCGCGCAAGGTCGTGAAGGCCAGGTCCACGAGCGACAGCGCGACGCGCCACGGCTGGCCGGTCTGCTCGGCCAGGCGCAGCGCGTTGTGGCCCTCGGTCAGCGAGGAATCGAGTTCACCCGCATCGCTGCTGATGGCCGCGAGCTGGCGGTAGTAGCGCCAGCGGTAGACCAGGCCGGCGGCGTTGAGCTGGGCCGCATCCACCGCGGTCAGCAGCTTGCGTGCCTCGCGCAGGTCGCCGTGCGAGCGCAGGTACTCGGTGCCAATGCTGGCCGCCGCGACGGTGGCGGCGGCGCGCAGCTCGCCGGCGGGCCAGTCCCGCAGTTGCTGGGCCAGCTGCTCGCTCAGCGCCCGGTCGCGCGCCAGTGCGGCCAGCAGGCCGCGCAGCGCGATGACGTCGAGCTGCGCGGCACTGCCGGGCGGCAGCGCCGCGCCGCGCTCGCGCAGCTCCTTCTCGTACTGGGCTGGCTTGGCGCGCTCCGCGCGCTCAATGCGGTCGAGGTCGCGGGCCAGGCCGTCGGGGCTCACGGCCGAGGCGGCGGAGGCGGCCGCGTGGGGCGTGGCGGAGCCGCCGTCGCCTGGGGAACAGGCGCTCAGCAGGACCAGCGCGGCCAGCGCCGCGCACAGCGTTGATCGTGGAGCCAGGGGTCGGAGCATCGCGGCGGCAGGAACATCAGGTTCCAAGCGCCCCATTTCAGCGCGGTTCGGCCGGGGCCGCTGCGGATGCCGGGCCGAAGACCGTTGAAATTCCACGCGAGCTGCCGCGGCGGCCTCAGGCGACCTGGCCCTGGTAGCCGCGCGGCACGGCGCCCAGCAGCCGGCGCGTGTATTCCTCACGGGGCGCGGCAATCAGCGCCTGCGTGCCGGCCTGCTCGACGACGTCGCCGTTCTGCATGACCAGCACCTCGTCGGAGATGAACTTGACGACCGCCAGGTCGTGGCTGATGAAGATGTAACTCAGGCCGAACTCGTCCTGCAAGTCCTTCAGCAGGTTCAGCACCTGGGCCTGCACCGACACGTCCAGCGCCGACACGGCCTCGTCCAGCACCAGCACCTCGGGTTGCAAGGTCAGGCAGCGCGCGATGGCGATGCGCTGGCGCTGGCCGCCGCTGAACTCGTGCGGGTACTTGGCCATCGCGCTCTCGTCCAGGCCCACCTTCTTCAGCAGCGCCACGGCGCGCGCCTCGCGCTCGGCCGTGTTCGCGCCGATGCGGTGGATCTCCATCGGCTCGCGCAGCGTCTGGCCGATGGTGAAGCGCGGGTTCAGCGACGCGTAGGGGTTCTGGAACACGACCTGGATGCGGCGGCGCATCTGCTGCCAGTCGGCGCCGCTCATCTTCAGCAAGTCCTTGCCCTCGAACAGCACCTGGCCGCCGGTGGGCTCGTGCAGGCGCAGCAGCGTCAGGCCCATGGTCGTCTTGCCGGAGCCGGACTCGCCGACGACACCCAGCGTGTGGCCCTTGCGCAGCTTGAAGCTGACGCCCTTGACAGCCTTGAACTCGCGCTTGCCGAACAGGCCGTCCTTGAGCCAGAAGCTCTTCTGCAGGCCGGTCACTTCCATGATGACCGGCGCGCTGTCGTCCTTCACCTGCGCATCGCGGGCGCTCTCGCGACCGGCGATGTGGTCGTCGATGACCATCAGCCGCGCCGGGTTCTCGGTCAGCGATGGCCGGCAGGCCAGCAAGGCCTTGGTGTAGGCGTCCTGCGGGTCGTTGAAGATCTGCGCCACCGGCGCGCTCTCGCGCACCTGGCCATGGCGCATGACGACGACGTGGTCGGAGATCTCGCCCACCACGCCCAGGTCATGCGAGATGAACAGCAGGCTCATGCGGTGCGATTCCTTCAGCCTGGCCATCAGCTCCATGACCTGGCGCTGGATGGTCATGTCCAGCGCCGTCGTCGGTTCGTCGGCGATCAGGAGCTTGGGCGAGCAGGCCAGCGCGACGGCAATCATCACGCGCTGCTGCTGGCCGCCGGACATCTCGTGCGGGTAGGCCTTCAGGCGCCGCTTGGGCTCGGGGATGCCGACCTCGTTGAGCAACTCCTCGGCGCGCACCAGCGCCTGGCGGCGGCTCATGCCCATGTGCTTCATCAGCGGCTCGCAGATCTGCGTGGCGACGTTGAAGACCGGGTTCAGCGAACTCATCGGGTCCTGGAACACGCAGGCGATGTCCTTGCCGCGGATCCCCTGCAGGTCGCGCATCGACGCCTGCAGCAGGTCGCGGCCCTGGAACAGGATGCGGCCTTCGCGCTCGGCGTTGCTGGGCAGCAGGTTCAGGATGGACATCGCCGTCACGCTCTTGCCCGAGCCGGACTCGCCCACCAGCGCGACCGTGCTGTTCTCCGGCACGTCGAAGCTGACGCCCTTGACGGCCAGCTGGCGCTGCATCTGGCCATCGACGCGGCCCATGCGGAAGGCGACCTTGAGGTCTTGAATGCTGAGCAACATGGTCACTCCAGACCTCTCAACTTCGGGTCCAACGCGTCACGAAGCGCATCCGTGAACAGCGCAAACGCGGTGACGAAGACGGCCATGAAGGCGGCCACGACGGCCAGCTGCCACCAGTAGCCCAGGATCAGCTCGTTCTGCGCCTCGCCCAGCATGGTGCCCCAACTGACCTGGTCCACGCCGACGCCCAGGCCCAGGTAGCTCAGGATGACCTCGCTCTTGATGAAGCTGACCACGTGCAGCGACAGCTGCACCAGCGCCACATGCGACACGTTGGGCAGGATGTGCCGGAACATGCGCGACGCCTGCGACGCGCCGATGGCCTCGGCCGAGCGCACGTACTCGCGCACGCGGTGCTTCATGAACTCGGCGCGGATGAGGCGGTAGATGCCGGTCCAGCCCGTCAGCGCCAGGATGAGCACGACGGCGCCGACGCCGCGCGGGAAGATGGCCGCGAACGCGAAGATCAGCAGGATGCTGGGGATGGCCGTGAAGACGTTGTAGACCCACTCCAGGAAGTCGCCGACCTTGCCGCCAAAGAAGCCCGACACGGCGCCCAGCACGGTGCCGATCAGCGTCGCGACGATGGCGGCCGCCAGGCCGACAAAGATGGAAACCTCGGCGCCCTTGATGACCTTGGCCAGCACGTCGCGGCCCAGGCGGTCGCCGCCCAGCGGCAGCGTCTCGGCCTTGTTGATCTCGTCGGTCTTGAAGGCCTTGGCGCGCTCGGCCCATTCGGCGTAGCGCGGCGCCAGCGGGTCGATGTCGGACAGGTCCACGTTCGGCCCCTTGGGCGCGGCGATGGTGCCGGTGTCCTCGGCGGGCTGCGGGCCCAGCAGCGTCGGCGGCGCGTTGGGCACGCCGACCTCCTTCTGCCAGCCCGACGCGACCAGGTTGGTCGCGGCCAGCAGCACCAGCACCATGAAGGCGCCGACGATGGCCATGGACACGACGCCGACGCGGTCGGTCTTCAGGCGTCGCCAGGACGCGGCCCAGACGCCGCCGGAGGAGTTGGACACGGCGATCATTTCAGCACCACCCGGGGGTCGACGAGCTTGTAGAGCAGGTCGACGAGAAGGTTGACGGTCATCGTCAGCGCGGCCAGGTAGATGGCGAAGGCCTGGATGACGGGATAGTCGCCGCGGTTGACGGCCAGCAGCAGCTCGCGGCCCAGGCCCGGGATGGAGAAGAACACCTCGATGAGGAAGCTGCCCACCAGCACGCCGGGCAGCAGCACCGACACGTTGGTCAGGATGGGGATCATCGCGTTGCGCAGCACATGCTTGAGCAGCACGGTGCCCTCGGTCATGCCCTTGGCGCGCGCGGTGCGCACGTAGTCGTGGCCGATCTCGTCGAGGAAGAAGCTGCGGTACAGCCGGATCTGCGGTGCCAGCGACACGGCCACCGCGACCAGCACCGGCAGCGGCGCGTAGGTCGTCAGGTTGGTCCAGTGGCTGCCGGTCCAGCCCTGCACCGGGAACCAGCCCAGGCGAAAGGCAAACACGTACTGGGCCAGGATGACGTAGACCAGCAGCGAGATGGACACGGCCACCGTCGTGCAGACCATCACGGTGCGGTCGGTCAGGCTGCCGCGCACGGTGGCCACGGCGAGCGCGAACGGGATGGCCAGCGCCACCTCGAGGATGAGGATGGGCACGGTGACCGTCAGCGTGGCCGGCAGGCGCGTCGCGAACAGGTTGGCGACCGACTCATTCGTCGCCCAGCTCTTGCCCCAGTCGAAGGTGGCGATCTGCTTGATGAAGATCCACAGCTGCTCCCAGACCGGCTTGTTCAGGCCCAGCTGCTCGCGGATGGACTCGATCTGCTCCGGGCTCGCGTTCAGGCCGCCGAGGATGATGGCCGGGTCGCTGCCGAAATACTTGAACAGGAAGAACACCAGCAGCACGACACCGAGCAGGGTCGGGATCATCTGCCACAGGCGTCGAACGAAATAGGCCGCCATCGGGGCTCCAAGAAACTGCAAACCCCGCCGTTGACGCGGGGTTACACGGGAAAACGGGCCGGAGTCTATGCGAGCAACCC
Organism: Roseateles sp. P1_C6; assembly: GCF_056406315.1. Taxonomy (NCBI): domain Bacteria; kingdom Pseudomonadati; phylum Pseudomonadota; class Betaproteobacteria; order Burkholderiales; family Sphaerotilaceae; genus Roseateles; species Roseateles sp. P1_C6. The sequence continues at coordinate 174,806 of NZ_JBFUAK010000006.1, read as the reverse complement.
TGGGCCTTGCCCTGACGGTTTCACTAGACTCCGCGACTTTCCCGCCTTTGCCGCGCCCTCCGATGAAGCTCCCGTCCCTGCTGACCGCCCTGCTGCTGGCCTGCACACTGACCGCCGCCCAGGCCCAAGACAAGGTGCTTCGCTATGCGTTCAAGGTGGCCGAGACCGGCTTCGACCCGGCCCAGATCACCGACCTGTACTCCAAGGCCATCGTCGCCGGCATCCTGGACGCGCCGCTGGAATACGACTTCGGCGCCCGGCCGTTCAAGCTGCGGCCTGCCACGCTGGTCGAGATGCCGGAGATCAGCGCCGACTTCAAGACCATCACGATGCGGGTCAAGCCCGGCATCTACTTTTCCGACGACCCGGCCTTCAACGGCAAGAAGCGCGAACTGACCGCCGAGGACTACGTCTACAGCGTCAAGCGCCACTACGACCCGCGCTGGAAGAGCGGCAACCTCTACCTGCTGGAGAACGTCAAGATCCTGGGGCTTTCGGAGCTGCGTGCGGAGCTGATGAAGGCCAAGAAGCCCTTCGACTACGACCGCGAGGTCGAGGGCCTGAAGGCGCTGGACCGCTACACCTTCCAGCTCAAGCTGGGCGTCGCGGACCCGCGCTTCATCTACCAGTTCAGCGACCCCGGCTTCCTGGGCGCCGTCGCACGCGAGGTGGTCGAGTTCTATGGCGACAAGATCATGGAGCACCCGGTCGGCACCAACGCCTGGCGGCTGGCCGAGTGGCGGCGCAGCTCGCGCGTGGTGCTCGACAAGAACCCCAACTACCGCGACGTGCGCTACGTCGAGACTGCGCCGCCCGACGCCAGCGACAAGCTCAAGGCCGAGGTGGCCGCGCTGCAGGGCAAAAAGCTGCCGCTGGTGGACCGCGTCGAGATCGACATCATCGAAGAGTCCCAGCCGCGCTGGCTGTCCTTCCTGCGCGGCGAGGCCGACGTCATCGAGGAGGTGCCCATCGACTTCGCCAGCGTGGCCATTCCCGGCAACCACCTGGCGCCCAACCTCGCCAAGCAAGGCATCACGATGACGCGCTATCCCCGCGCCGACATCGCCTTGAGCTACTTCAACATGGAGGACCCGGTCGTCGGCGGCTACACGCCCGAGCGCATCGCGCTGCGCCGCGCGATCAACCTGGCCGTGGACCTGGACAAGGAGATCCGCCTGGTGCGCCGCGGCCAGGCGCTGAAGAGCCAGGGGCCGGTGCCGACCACGGTGTTCGGCTACGACCCCGCGTTCAAGTCCGAGATGAGCGAGTTCAGCCTCGCCAAGGCCAAGGCCTTGCTGGACCTGTACGGCTATGTCGATCGCGACGGCGATGGCTGGCGCGAACAAGCTGACGGCAAGCCGCTGGCCATCGAGTACTCGACGCTGGCCGACGGCGAGCGCCGCCAGCTGGCCGAGCAGTGGCAGAAGAACATGAGTGCGCTGGGCATCCGCATGAGCTTCAAGATCGGCAAGTTCCCCGAGCAGCTCAAGGCCGCCAGCGCCGGCAAGCTGCAGATGTGGGCCGTCGGCTGGGTGGGCTCCACACCCGACGGCGACACCTTCCTGGCGCTGGGCTCCAGCGCGGCCAAGGGCAAGGCCAACAAGGCGCGCTTCGCGCTGCCGGCCTTCGAGGCCATCTACGAGAAGCAGAAGGCCTTGCCCGACGGCCCCGAGCGCCTGGCGCTGATGACCGAGGCACAGCGGCTGCTGGTGGCCTACGCGCCTTACAAGTTCCACGTGCACCGCATCTGGACCGACATGGCCCAGCCCTGGGTCAAGGGCTACAGCCGCAACATCTTCGTGCGCGACTTCTGGAAGTACGTCGACATCGACCCCGCTGCCGCCAGCCTCAAGGCCAAGTGATGAAACAACTGCTCGCCGCACTGGCCCTGTGGGCCGCGCTGACCCCCGCCGGTCACGCCGCGCAACCCCAGAAGACGCTGCGCTACGCCTTCCTGATCGCCGAGACGGGGTTCGACCCGGTGCGGCTGTCGGACATCTACTCGCGCACCATCACGGGCCACATCTTCGAGGGCCTGTACACCTACGACCCGCTGGCACGGCCGACGCGCATCGTGCCGCTGATCGCCTCCGCCGACCCCGAGATCAGCGCCGACTTCAAGACCTTCACGATCAAGATCCGCCCCGGCATCTACTTCGCCGACGACCCGGCCTTCAAGGGCAGGAAGCGCGAGGTCACGGCCGAGGACTTCGTCTACAGCATCAAGCGCTACGCCGACCCGGCCAACAACGCCCAGGGCTGGTCGCAATACGAGGAAGCCGGCCTCGTCGGCCTGAACGAGTTGCGCGAGCGGGTCATCAAGAGCAAGAAGCCCTTTCCCTACGACAGCGAGGTGCAGGGCGCGCGGGCACTGGACCGCTACACGCTGCAGGTCAAGACGAACGAGGCCCGGCCCCGGCTGGTGGAATCCATCTTCGCCGGCAGCGACCTCTACGGCGCGGTGGCGCGCGAGGTCGTCGAGTTCTACGGCGACCAGATCATGGAGCACCCGGTCGGCACCGGCCCCTTCGTGCTGAAGGACTGGCGCCGCAGCTCGCAGATGGTGCTGGAGCGCAACCCGACCTACCGCGAACGCCACTACGAGGCCCAGCCGGCGCCCGATGACGCCGAAGGCCAGGCCATCCTCGCCAAGTTGAAGGGCCGGCGCCTGCCCATGCTGGACCGCGTCGTCATCGACGTCATCGTCGAGCGCCAGCCGCGCTGGCTGGCCTTCCTGAACAACGAGCACGACTTCATCGAGCGCGTGCCCGAGGAGTTCATCACCCAGGCCGCGCCCGGCGGCAAGCTCGCGCCCAACCTCGCCAAGCGGGGCATGCAGGCCGTGTTCACGCTGGCGCCCGACATGACGCTGACCTGCTTCAACATGGAAGACCCGGTCGTCGGCGGCATGACGCCGGACAAGGTCGCGCTGCGCCGCGCGATCTCGCTGTCCTACGACGTGCAGCGCGAGATCCTGATCGCGCGCCGCGGCCGTGCCGTGCCGGCGCAGGGCCCCACCGTGCCGCACACCACCGGCTACGACGCGGCGTTCAAGAGCGAGATGAGCGACTACGACCCGGCGCGCGCCAAGGCGTTGCTGGACATGTATGGCTACGTCGACAAGGACGGCGATGGCTGGCGCGACCTGCCCGACGGCCGCCCGCTGGTCATCACCCGCAACACCGAGCCCAACTCACTGAACCGTGCCATCGACGAGCTGTGGGACAAGGCGCTGCAGGCGGTGGGCATACGGATGCAGATCAAGATCCAGCAGTGGCCCGAGAACCTGAAGGCCGTGCAGGCGGGCAACTACCAGATGTGGCCGGTGGGCTCCACGGCGGCCCAGCCGGATGGGCAGGGCGCGCTGCAGCGCTTCTACGGCCCCGCCGCCGGCACGCAGAACCTGCCGCGCTTCAAGGACGCGCGCTTCGACGCCATCTATGACCGCATGCAGGCCATGCCCGACGGCCCGGAGCGCGAGGCGCAGTTCAAGGAGGCCAAGCGCCTCGCGGTGACCTATCTGCCTTACAAGGTCCACGTGCACCGCATCCTGACGGACATCGAGCAGCCCTGGATGAGCGGCTACCGCCGGCCGCTGTTCTGGCAGGACTTCTGGCAGTTCGTCGACATCGACGAGAGCAAGCGGCCTGTCCATTGAAATCACCGGGCGCGTCCCACAGATTCAACGGCCTGTCGCACGACACTGGTCTCCACGCGCAGGGCCGCTAGGCTTCGCCACATCAACACCGAAAGGAGCCCCAGATGAACGACGCAGAAGAACTGAACAAGCTGGCCGACCTGCACGCTCGCGGCGTGCTCAACGACGAGGAATTCGCCAAGGCCAAGGCCCGGCTGCTGGCCGGCCAGGCCACCGCCCACGCCTACAGCGCCGGTGCCGCGCCGGCGCCCAACCTCGGCGCCGTCAACGGCCTGCGCCGCGCCCGCGTCGACCGCTGGATCGGCGGTGTCTGCGGTGGCATCGCCCGCTCGACGGGGCTGGACTCCTGGGTCTGGCGCCTGATCTTCACGGTGCTGTTCCTGGCCTTCGGCAGCGGCATCCTGGTTTACATCCTGCTGTGGATCTTCGTTCCCGAGGAGTAAGGCCACCCCCTACGGCCTGACGGCCGCCCCCTCAAGGGGGCACCCCCAGCCGACCGGCAAAGCCGGATCGGCGGGAGTCGCTGGAGGGGTCGGCCCTAAGGGCCTCCGCCAGGTGAGCGCGGGTATGCTGGGCTGAAACAAGCCCAGGAGACAGCCCGATGAAACAGCTCGCCGGCCTCGACGCCAGCTTTCTCTACCTGGAAACGCCGCAGATGCCGATGCATGTCGGCGCGCTGCACCTGCTGGAACTGCCCGTCGGCTACGACGGCGACTATGTCGAAGACCTGCGCGAGCACATGCGCGCGCGCATGCCGCTGCTGCCGGCGCTGCGCCGCCGCCTGATCGCGATGCCGCTGGGCCTGTCCAACCCCGGCTGGGTGGACGCCGACCCCGACCTCGAAGAGCACATCGTCGAGATTCCCCTGCCTGAGGGCAGCGGCATGGCCGAGCTGGAGGCCCAGGTCGGCGCGCTGCACCCGGTGCTGCTGGACCGCAGCCGGCCGCTGTGGAAGTTCCATGTCTTCACCGGGCTGGAGTCCGGCCCCGAAGGCCAGCCGCGCATCGCGCTGTACACGCAGCTGCACCACGCCGCCGTCGACGGCCAGGCCGCCGTCGCGCTGGCCCAGGTCATCCTGGACCTGAGCCCCGAGCCGCGCAGCATCGAGGCGCTGGCCGCGCGCGGCAAGAAGCGCGGCCAGCTCGGCACCGTGGGCATGCTGCGCGCGGCCGTGTCGCAGCAATGGAAGCAGACCGTCAAGCTGGCCCGTTCGCTGCCCAACGCGGCCAGCATCCTGGGCGGCATGGCGGTCAAGTCACTGGGCGGCGCCGCGGCCGAGGCGTCGGTGGACAAGCTGCGCACGCTGCTGGCCGGCGTCGCGTCGCAGACGACGGCCGTCGTGCGCGGCAAGAAGGCCGTGTCCAGCCTCGGCCCGGCGCCGCGCACGCGCTTCAACGTCAGCCTGTCCGACACGCGCTCCTTCGCCGGCGTCACGCTGCCGCTGGCCGAGCTGCACCGCACGCGCAAGCGCCACCACGCCAGCGTCAACGACGCCGTGCTCTTCATCATCGGCGGCGCGCTGCGGCGCTACTTCGCCAAGCACGGCCCGCTGCCGCGCAAGAGCCTGATCGCCGCCGTGCCGGTGTCCACGCGTGCCGCGGGCGACACGACGTCCAACAACCAGGCGACGATGACCTTCATGAGCCTGGGCACGCACCTGAGTGACGCCAGCGAGCGCCTGGCCCATGTCATCGAGGTCAGCAAGGCGATGAAGGCGCAGATGAGCCAGCTGAAAAGCCTGATGCCCACCGACTTCCCGTCCCTCGGCATCCCCTGGCTGATGCAGGCCGGTGCCATGCTCTACGGCCGCGCCAAGGTCGCCGAGAAGCTGCCGGTGGTGGCCAACGTGGTCATCTCCAATGTGCCGGGGCCGCAGGTGCCGCTGTACCTGGCCGGCGCGCAGATGCTGACCAACTACCCCACCTCCATCGCCGTGCACGGCCTGGCGCTGAATGTGACCGTGCAGACCTACAACCAGTCGCTGGACATCGGCCTGATGGCCTGCGGCGAGGCGCTGCCGGAGACCGCTGAGCTGGCGGCCTATGTCGAGGCGGCGTTCATGGAGTTCCAGGCGCTGCCGGTGGCCGAGGTCGCGCCGGAGCCGGTGCCGGTGGTGAAGAAGCGGGCCCCGGTGAAGAAGGCAGCGGCCAAGAAGGTCGCCGTGAAGGTCGCCGCGAAGAAGAAGGCCCCCACGCCGGCCAAGCGGCGAGTGGCCAAGGCCGCCTGAGCGCATGGACGGTTCGATCTCGGACCTGCTCTTCTGGGGTGGGCTGATGGCCGCGGGCGCCCTGCTGCTCTGGCGCATCACGAACAACAACGGCGACGCGACATCGCGGCAGCAGCGCGAGCTGGAACGGCGCCTGGCCCGCTACCCGGCCAGCGCTGGCGCCGTCGTCATCAAGGGCCAGCCTCGGCGGGCGCTGTGGCGCATGCTACCGGCTGCGCTGCTGGCCATGGGCCTGGCTTTGGCGACATCACAGGCCGGCCGTGGCTTGCTGTGCGATCGCCTGGACGCCGCCGACGCGGCGCGGTGGACCTTGCGCCTGATCTTCCTCGGCATGCCGGCGGCGCTGGCGCTGCTGGCCGCCTTCGAAGTCAGCAAGGCCTTCCGGGTGCTGCGCGGTGGCTACGCACCCCCGCTGGACGCGGTGCTGGCGCGGGACACCATCGCCGTGACGGGATGGCGCGCCAAGCTGCAGGGCGCTGTCGGGTTGGTGATGGCGCCGCTGCTGGTTGGCGTCGTGGCCTGCCTGGCGTACGGCATGCGCGATGCCTTTGACGAAGACCGGCTGCAGGCGCGCGTCGCCGCCCAATGTGCGGCCCGGCACGGCGCAGGTGGCGTGCCGTGAGCGAAGGCGCGCTGAGGTGCCAGGGCTGCGGCGCGCCATTGCCGCACGCCGAAGCGGTCTGCACGCGCTGCGAGCAGGAACTGTCGGGGGCGCCCGCCATGCCGACCGGCCCCTACGTCTGCCCCCAGTGCCACGGCCGCTTCGCGACGCTGGCCCGCGCGCTGTGGCCGCCCAAGGTGCCCTGGTACCGGCCGACGACGATGCGGCTGCAGTGCCCGCACTGCGCCACGCCGCTGCGCGAACGCCATGAGCCCCCGTGGCTGAGGCGGCTCGCGCTTGTGGTGCTCGTGCTGGCGATCGGCCTGCAGCTGTTCGCGTCGGGCCGCCTGCGCCTGCTGATTCCCGCGCTGATGCTGGCAGGCCTGTTCGGCCCGCTGCTGTGGGCCGCCTGGAAGGGTCGGCGGGACCCGCACCGCTACGTCGTCGGCATCCGCCGCTTCTGGGCCCAGGGGCCGGACGTGATCCAGTCCACGGCCGACGGCGGGCGACGGCCGGGCACGCCGCCTTAGGGCCATACGGCGGCCCCATGCCACGTCGCCAACGCGACACGGCGGCCCCGGGCAAGCACGCCCCGGAAACAGGCGACAGCTGGCTAACATCGCCGAGCTTTGCCTGAAACCGCTTTCCGCATGCCCGCTATCCGCTCGCCGCGCTTCTCGCGCTGGCAACAGACGCCCACCACCGCCCACCCCGACTGGTCCGACCTGCGCGCCCCCAACGCCTGGCTGCTGATGCTGGAGGGCCGCGCGCCCTGGGAGTACGCCGCGCTGCTGGCCACGATGCCGTGGCTGAAGAAGCTGCCGCACGGCGACGGCCACCCGGTGCTGGTCTTCCCCGGCTTGGGTGCGCATGACTTCACCACGGCGCCGCTGCGCGCCATGCTGGACTCGCTGGGCTACGCCACCCAGCCCTGGGGGCAGGGCTTCAACTTCGGCCCGCGCGCCGGGGTGCTGGAGCGGTGCAAGGCCGACCTGGTCGACCTGCACCGCCGCCATGGCCGCAAGGTCAGCCTGCTGGGCTGGAGCCTGGGCGGCATCTACGCCCGCGAGCTGGCCAAGGAATGCCCCGAGCTGACGCGCTGCGTCGTCACGCTGGGCACGCCCTTCACCGGCCACCCGCGCGCGACCAACGCCTGGCGCTTCTTCGAGATGGTCAGCGGCCACGCCTCCAACGACCCCGAGCTGATGGCACAGATCCGCCAGGCGCCGCCGGTGCCGACGACATCCATCTACTCCAAGAGCGACGGCGTGGTCGCTTGGCGCTGCAGCGTCAACGAACCCTCGCCGCTGGCCGAGAACATCGAGGTGCAGGCCAGCCACATCGGCCTGGGCGTGAACCCGATCGCGCTGTATGCGCTGGCGGACAGGCTGGCCCAGCCGGATGGCGACTGGAAGCCGTTCGAACCCAAGGGCGCGCGGCGCTGGTTCTACCGGACACCGGTGCAGCCATGATCGCGACCTCCACGCTGCTGGCCTTCACGCTGCTCAACATGAGCTTCGCGCTGATCCCGGGACCGGACGTCATCTGCATCCTGAGCAACTCGGTGTCGCGCGGCGGCGCCGCGGGCATCAAGGTCTGCCTCGGCATCGCCTGTGCCGCGCTGGTGCATGTGGCCGCGGCCTCGCTGGGCCTGACGGCCTTCCTGGCGGCCGTCCCCACCGCCTTCCTGGCCGTCAAGGCGATCGGTGCCGTCTACCTGATGTGGCTGGGCTGGCAGATGCTGCGCCACCCCGCGCCGGTGGGCATCGAACCCCGCCGCAGCCGCTGGTCCTCGCCGTTCGCCCAGGGCGCGCTGTCCAATCTGCTCAACCCCAAGGTGGCCATCTTCTTCCTGGCCATCCTGCCCCAGTTCATCGACCCCACGCTCGGCCACCCGGGCCTGCAGGCAGCCGTGCTCGGCCTGGTCTCCATCGCCTCGGGCACCGCGGTCAACCTGTGCACGGCCACGCTCGGCGGGCGGGCCCGGCATTGGCTGCTGGCCAAGCCGCGCGTCTTCCAACGCTTCCAGCAGGTCGCCGGCGCCACCTTGATGGGCCTGGGCGTCAAGGTCGCGCTGGAGCGCGCCCGGTAGCCCTGCGGCACAAGCGCGCCCTGAGCGCAGGCGCATCAGGGTGCGATATTCCGGCTGACGAACTCGTGAGCTGTTGACGACTGACCCATGCCCTGGACTTTTGCGCACCCGGCCGCCATCCTGCCGCTGCGGTCTCTCTGCCCTCGCTGGCTCTCCTTTCCCGCCCTGATCCTGGGGGCCATGGCCCCCGACCTGAGCTACTACGTCGGCATGCACGGCAAATGGCGGGCGTTCTGCCACACGCCCGAGGGCGTCGCCACGGTCTGCCTGCCGGCGAGCCTGCTGCTGCTCGTGCTGCTGCTGCGGTTTTCCCAACCGCTGACGGTGCTGTTGCCGGCACCTCACCGCGCCCTCGTGCGCAGCCAGTTGCAGCAGCCGGCGCGCAGGGCCTCGGTGAACCTGGCGGTGGCCGTGCTGTCCATCTTGGTGGGGGCGGCCAGCCATGTGCTGTGGGATTCGTTCACGCACCCGGGCCGCTGGGGCACCGACCTGTTGCCCTGGTTGAACCGACCGGTCTTTGCCGCCATGGACCGGCAGTTCCTCGTCGTCCACCTGGTCCAGCACCTGAGTACCGCCATGGGCGTGGTCGCCATCGCCGCCGTGTACCGGCGTGCACTGCGCGCCCAGCGGCAGGCCAGCCCACCGCGACACGATGTCCGGCGAAACCGGCTGCTGCTGGCCTGCCTCGCCTGCGCCGCCATCGTCGGCGCGCTGTCGGCCCACGCGCTCACGCCGCCGACGCTGCCCGCCTACACCTCGCACCTCATCGTGCGCACGGTCGTCTGGAGCACCAGCTGCTTCGCCACGCTGTTGATCCTCGGCAGCATCGTCTGGTGGCGCCGGCTGGGTGACGCCTGACCTCTCCTCCAAGCCGCCCCGCATCTCGCGGTAAGGTATCGCCCTCAACCCGGACCCCACCATGCAACACCACACCCTCGCCGCCGCCGAAGACAAGGCCGCCAAGAAAGACGCCCCCGAGAAGCAGGAAGAGCAGCTGCTCTTCAAGGGCCGCTTCGTCATGGTCTTCGGCGAGATCGACGACAAGATGGCGCATGCCACCTGCCGCCGCCTGCTGGCGCTGAGCCAGGAATCCGACGCACCGATCACGCTGCTGATCTCGTCGCCCGGTGGCCATGTCGAGAGCGGCGACGCCATCCACGACATGATCCGCTTCGTGCGCGCACCGGTCACCACCGTCGGCACGGGCTGGGTGGCCAGCGCCGGTACGCACATCTACCTGGCCGCGCCCAAGAACCGCCGCTTCGCGCTGCCCAACACGCGCTTCATGATCCACCAGCCCGCCGGCGGCGCCGGCGGCCAGGCGAGCGACATCGCCATCCAGGCCAAGGAAATCCTGCGCACGCGCGCACGCATCGCCGCCGTCATCGCCAAGGAAACCGGCCAGCCGCTGGAGCGCGTCGCGATCGACATCGAGCGCGACTTCTGGATGAGCGCCGAGGAGGCCATCGACTACGGCCTGGTGTCGCGCGTCATCGAGCGCCAGGTCGACCTCGGCTGATCGGCCGTTGATGAAAGTCTCGGCGAACGGCGTCCAGATCGAAGTCGACATCCAGGGCCCGGACAGCGGTGAGCCGCTGCTGATGATCATGGGCCTGGGCATGCAGCTGATCGCCTGGCCCGACGGCCTGGTCGAGCAGCTGGTCGCCAAGGGCTTTCGCGTCATCCGCTTCGACAACCGCGACGTGGGCCACAGCCAGCCGTTCGACCAGCTGGGCATGCCCAACATCCCGCTGGCCGCGCTGCTGCACACGCTGCGGCTGCCGGTCAAGGCGCCCTACCAGATCGCCGACCTGGCGCGTGACGCCGTCGGCGTGCTGGACGCTTTGGGCATCGCCCAGGCCCATGTCTGCGGCGCGTCCATGGGCGGCATGATTGCGCAGCACCTGGGCTTCGCCCACGCCAGCCGCGTGAAGGGCCTGACGCTGATGATGACCACCAGCGGCCACCGCGGCCTGCCCAAGGAAAGCCTCAAGGTACGCCGCGCGATGCTGTCGCGTCCCAGGCCGGCGACGACGCCCGAGCAGAAGCTCGAGAACATCCTCGACCATTACGTGAAGCTCTACGGCGTCATCGGCAGCCCCGGCTACCCGCCGGAGCCCAGGGCGCTGCGCGAGCGCCTCGCGCGCGGCGTGAAGCGTGCCTTCCGCCCGCAGGCGGTGGCGCGCCAGCTCGTCGCCATCGCCGCTGACGACCGCCGCGCCGAGCGCCTGCCGCGCATCGCGGCGCCCACGCTGGTCATCCACGGCCAGGACGACGCGCTGATCCCGGTCGCCGCCGCGCACGACCTCGCCAAGCGCATCCCCGGCGCGCGGCTGGAGATCCTCCCGGGGTGGGGCCACGACCTGCCCGAGCCGCTGTGGCCGCGGCTGGCCGCTGAAGTCGCCGCCATCGCCGCAAGGGCCTGAGCGGACTTCCCCAGTTCACGCGGACCGCTCTCCGGCCGCGACAGGCGAACCGCGATGCCCCGTCTTTCTGCCCTCAAGCCGCGGGCCTTCGGCCTTGGCCTGACCGCGCTGGCCGGCGTGGGCATTGCCCGCCGCCGCCGCTGAGCCTCAGGCGCGTGCCGTCGGGTCGCCCAGTCGCGCGTTCAGCGCGATGGCGGCCCGTACCAGTGCCAGCGCGGTGGCGCGCTGCAACGGCGTGTCCTGCCGCAACTCCAGCGTGCGCATCTCGAACTTGCCGCCGCCACGCATGCGCGGTTCAAGGTCGAGCAGCCGCGTGCCGCGCCAGAAGCCGAACAACACGCGGCTCTCCTCGGCGCGGATCAGCAGCACGGGGCCGTTGCTGAAATAGACGAGGTGGCCCCACTTGAGCCGCTCGTCGGCAGCCGGCGCGGCCTCCCGCACCGCGGCACGCAACGCCGCCACCTGCGCCTGTCGCCAGCCGTCCAGCGCGGCGACGTAGGCGTCCGGCGTGTCGGCGTCAATGCGATACATCGCGGTGCATCAGTTCACTTGGCCCGTGCCTCGGCCTTGATCTCGACCGTCGTGCGCTGCTTGTCCTCGCCCTCGACGGTCAGCGTCAGCGGCACGGTCTCGCCGGCCTTGATCGGCGCCTTCAAGCCCATCAGCATGACGTGATAGCTGCCCGGCTTCAGCGCCACGGCCTGGCCGGCCGGCAGCGGCAGCGCGTCGACGGCGCGCATCTTCATGTTGTCGCCGTCCATCTTCATCTCGTGAATCTCGACGACCGCCGCCACCGGCGAGCTGGCCGCGACGACCTTCACGGACTTGGCCGACGTCAACTGCATGAAGGCGCCGGTGGCCTTCTGCGGCGCCACGGTGGCGCGCACCCAGGGGTCGTCGACCTTGACTTGCGCCTGGGCGGCAAAGGACACGAACAGAGCGGAGGCGAGCAGCAGACGGCGCATGGGGGTGACTTCAACGAGCAAGAAAGCCCGCATTGTGCGCAGTCCCGCCCGCCCCTGCTGTTCTGAACAAATAAAGTCGAAAACTGGACCCTAGGCGGAATGCGGCCTAGCGGGCGGTCAAATTTGTTCGGCGCTTCGGAGCGGTCGAAAACTGGAGCCGGTTCCGACCAGGTCCGCAGCGAAGGCTGACAAAAATAGTCGAAAACTGAATCCGGCTGCGGCGCGATCCACGTTGCTCAGGGACGGTCCAGGGCGTAACCGGTCAACGAGTGGCGACCGGTTACCCCGGCGCGGGAAGCTTGGGAGAGGCAGGCCCGCGCCACAGACCTTACCCGGGCGAGGCGCCGCCCAATGCGTCTGATTTTCAACCGCGCCAAGGTTCTTGCAGGTGCCTTGGAAGGAGCTCTTTGAAATGGCGGGCGCGCCTGCGCCCGCCATTTCAGACCAGAGTGAGTCTGCCCTCGCCGATCTTGCCGACCGGACCTACCTTAGGGATCAGAGGCCAAGCTGCTTGATCGCGTCGTCGAACTGCCGGGCGACCTTAGCTCGCTGATCCTCAAGCTCCTTCAGCTTTGCCGCGAGCGTGCTGACGTCGCCATGGCTTGCGCGAACGTGTTCAAGCATTGCTTGAAGGCCATTCACCGCGCCGTCAATTTGCGCCCCCCGCATCTCAGCGTCGGCATCTGCAAGTAGCCACGCGAGGGAATCGGCCGCATCGACGTTGTCGTCGATGACGAGCACGCGGAGCCCTTTCAGCTCTGTCCCGGCCATGGCGCACCTTCTTTGGCGGTGCGTCAGCGGACCTGCTCGTGCGGGCATTGCGCTTAAGGGCACGAAGGAGAAGCGCGCAGGAAGAACCACAAGTCTAGGCGGCAAGCGCCGGGATAAATTTCCCGACGGATCTGATTTCTAGAAGGACAGGTGCTCGCGCGCGGCAGCGCTCGGGCATTGGGCACTGCTCCCACGGCAAGCCCTCCACACTGTTGATGACCCGCGCCGTTGACCGCCGAAATGCCCGCATGGTGCACTCGTTGCCCACACTCAGGGAGAGCGACATGGCCAACGTTCGGGTCGTTTGGGATGGGGATACGGGCGTCGCAAAGCGCGCCGGGCTCAAGGGCATCGACGGAAAAATCATCTGGCTTTCGAAGTCGGGGGTCCAGGTGCCCAAGGGCGTCTACCTGCTGGTGTGGATGTTCTTGGGCGAGGTGGGCCTGAAGATCAGCCTGAAGATCGAGCAGGACGTCGACGGGACGTGGACGAAGCGCGCCGAGACCGGCCCTCACAAGATTCGCCAGGGGAAGAACAGGGTCGACAGCATGGATGCACGTCCGGACGGCTACGGCGATATCTCCGTGTCCATCACCTGAGGAGGTCCGCGATGAAGCATTTCATCCTCGCGGGCGTCGCGCTCGCCATCGCCGCCGCCTTCCCTGCCCATGCAGCCGAGCCCACGGCGTTAGAGAAAGCCCTGCAGGCAGCGAAGCTCGCCGCTGATGCCGCACGCCGGGCCGGAGATGCGGCCAAGGCCGCGAAGGACGCCGCGCAGGCGGCGCAAGACGCGGCGGCAGTCGCCAAGGCTGCCGCCAAAGCTGCGGGTCTGCCTGACGTCGCTACAGCCGACGCCAAGACACCGGCCGTCGCTCCCGACCTGAACCTTGCGCAGGCAACAGATTCAGGCGCCAAGCCAGCCGCGAAGCCGGATTCCGGCGCAACAAAGGATGGTGCGGGCAGCAGTAAGGCGCAGGCCGACGGCCCGAGCGCCTACCTGACGGCCAATACCGAGGGCGGCAACGCCACGATCAGGTACGACTGGTACGGCAAAGGCAAGGACGGCAGCGCCGACGGCAGCTACCTGAACCGCACCCTCAGCCTGTCTTCGCCGTTGTCGAGCGGCGCGAAGTCAGTGGACATCGCCTCTTTGGACGGGCTCGCCTCAGGCGCGAGCGTCGGCTACGGGCTGACGGCGGGCACGTTCGCGAGCAACTTCCTGCCGAGTGCCAACCTTGCCGACTTCGTGCTGGCAGGCGCCCAGGCACGCGTCGGCTACAAGAAGTACAAGTTCCTCAACACCACCACGCTGAAGGACGAGACGTCCGAGAAGTACTCGCAGAGCCTGGCTCCGTACATTGGGTACGCCACTTCGGGCTCAGTCCTCTACCTGGCCAAGTTCGACTACCAGCGCGCCTACAAGGAGGCCGATGCCAAGGTGTTCTGCCCGCAGGCCCAGACGTACCCGGTGACCTGTGTCAACGGCGCAGCCGGTCAGCCCAAGCAGCAGATCAAGCGAATCTTCACGCTGACGTCGCGCTTCTTCATGGGCGAGGCCGCCAGCGCGGAGATCAACCTGAGCTACGACCGGACGTCGCGCGTGAAAGGCATCGACATGCCGGTGTACTTCCTGCAGTCCAAGGACACCAACGACGGGTTCACGCCGTACAACGCGGGCATCCGCTTCGGCTGGCGCAGCGACACCAAGGACCCGTCGATCGGCATCTTTGTCGGAAGCCCGTTCAAGTTCTGGGGGCTGTAGCCGCCGCCGACGAAGCAGGCTGGCTCGCCGGCGCAGCAGGTCTATCCGCCGCCGGTGCGGCGGGTTCACTGGCTGAAGTCTGCTCAGCCTTGATGGCCTGGGCGACGAGGTTCCTGACTTCGGTCGGCAGCAGTTCCGATTGCGAGAACTTGCCCCGCTCGCCTTTCCAGATTCCCGATTCATGCATGCCCAACACGCGACCCGTCGCTATGTCCGCGAATGGGGCCCCCGCGACGCCGCCGGCAGTGCTGATGTCAGTGGTGACTCGAAGGGGGCGGCAGAAGCTTTGATGGACAACCTGTTCTTCGCGACGGATGGGACGGCCTCCGCGCTTGCATCGGTGAAGCTGTACGAACTCGGCTACCTGGGCGTGGTCCGTTTCGTCGTCGACAGCAGCGGCGAGGGTGCATTGCGCCACGAGTGCATCCGACACAGGGATACACGCGAGGAAGCCCTCGGCGATGCTCGTTCCGACGCGCTTCGCTTGGTCACGATGTGGGTAGAAGACCGCGTGCGCTTGGGCGGCCTTTAGTTCAAAGCACCTCAAGCCGATCCAAGAACCCGAAGTAGCGGGAGCGACTTTCACTGGGGCAGCCGTCTCCTCCCCTACCGTCGGTTCGCCGTGACGGTGGCCACGTCGTGGCCTCCGTGAGTCCTGTGCGAGTCAGTTCTCGACTGTCATTGACAGTTTTCGACTTTATTTGCTCAAAACACCTGCACCACGGGGGCTTGACGCGAACTGTCTACGTGTACTATCGTACTAGTACACATTGGCAGTACCGCATGGATCCCACCCATTTCGTTCACATCAACACCGGCTCGCCCGAGCCCATCTACCGCCAGCTCATCGAGCAGGTGCGGCGGCGTGTGGCGGCCGGGCAGCTGAAGGCGGGCGACGAGATCCCGTCGGTGCGCGAGCTGGCTCAGGCGCTGGCGGTGCACCCGATGACCATCTCCAAGGCCTATTCGCTGCTGGAGTCGGACGGCGTGCTGGAGCGCCGTCGCGGCCTGTCCATGGTGGTGGCGGCCCAGCACCAGCGCGCCCAGCCCACCGCCGACCGCGTCGAGCTGCTGCGCCCGACGCTGGAGCAGGCCGCCGCCGAGGCCCGCCAGCTGGAGCTGCCCAAGGCCCAGACCCTGCAGTTGTTCAAGACCATCCTCGACGAGCAAGCCCCATGAAGAGCGCCCACTTTCCCCACACTGAGACCACCGCCGCCGAACTCGCCGGCATCAGCCTGTCCTACCCCAAGGGCAGCGCCGTGCTGAACGGCCTGGACTGGCAGCTGCTGCCCGGCCAGGTCGTGGGCCTGCTGGGCCGCAACGGCGCCGGCAAGACGACGCTGCTGGAAGCCTTGCTGGGCTTGCGTGAACCGCAGGCGGGGACGGTGAAGCTGTTCGGCCAGGACGTGCATCAGCTGGACGACGCGGCACGCGCGCGCATCGGCTACGTGCCTCAGCACAGCGATCTGTTCGAGAGCTTCACGCCCGCCCAGCTGCTGGCGTACTTCAAGAGCTTCTACCCGCGCTGGAACGAGGCGCGCGTGGAAGGCCTGATGTCGCGCTGGGACATCGCCCGCGACAAGCCCATCCGCAAGCTGTCCGGCGGCCAGCAGCAGCGCCTGTCCATCATCCGCGCCCTGGCGCACGAGCCCGACCTGCTGGTGTTGGACGAGCCCGTGGCGAGCCTGGACCCGGTCGGCCGGCGCGACTTCCTGCGCGAGCTGGTCGAGCAGGTGCTGGACCGCGGCACGACCGTCGTGTTCTCGACGCACATCCTGTCCGACTTGGAGCGCGTCGCCTTCAACCTCGCCTTCCTCAGCGGCGGCCGCATCGCGCTGCAGGCGCCACTGGACGAGCTGCTGGAGCAGGTGCGCGCCTTCACCGGCACCGTCACCGAGCTGGCCGGCCTGTTCGCCCGGCTGAAGGCCGAACCGCTGAAGCGCACGCCGCTGGCCGCCGGCCGCGAGCGCGTGCTGGCGCGGTTGCCGGCGAACGCCAGCGTGCCGGCCGGCGTCGCGGCCGACCGCGTGAACCTGGACGACTTGTTCGCGGAGCTGACGTGATGCTCAACCCCAGCCTCAACCAGATGCTGCTGGCGTCCTGGCGCCAGCGCGACCCCGACAGCCCCTGGGGCCGGCGCGCGCTCGCCGCCCTCGGGCTGATCAGCCTGGCCGTCGGCCTGGTCATGCTGCCGGACACGAAAGCCCGCCTCATCCTGACGGCCTGCGTGCTGGCCGGTGCCGTTTTCGGCATCTGGATCGCCATCGTCGCCAGCCTGCTGGAACAGAACCACCCGAACGCCGCGCGCTTCGTGCCGCAGCATCTGCCGCGGCTGCGCGAGGCCGCGCTGCTGGCCTGGCTGCCGCTGTCGGCCGCACTGGGCGTGCTGCTGTGGCTGGCCATGGCGCGCATGCCGTCGCTGCCGGCCATGCTGCTGGCCGGCGCCGCCGCCGGCGTCTTCGTCGCGTGGGCGCAGCGCCAGTGGCTGCTGTGGTTCTTGCTCTGTTTCGCACCGGCCGTCGTGCTGCCGCTGCGCCTGGATGTGCGCTGGGCGCCGCTGTGGGCGGCGCTGGGCGACATCTGGCAGGCCCAGCCCTGGTCGGTGCTGGCGCTGTGCGTGCTGGCCTTGGGCGCGCTGCTGGCGCTGGTGTTCGGCAACGGCAGCGATGCGCACCGTGCCGGCTATGCGCGCCGCAGCCGCATGCGCCAGGCGGCGCTGGACGGCATGACCGGCAGCCGTGCCGGCCTGGCCGTGTTCGGCCGCCCGGGCGAGTGGCTGAGCCAGCCCTTCGACCGGATCGCCTCGGCATGGCTGGGCCACGTGCTGGCCAATGCGCGGCCCACGCCGGCCAGCGTGATGGCGCGCGCCGAGATCGTGCTGCACGGCCTGCAGCACTGGCTGCGCCAGCTGCTCGGCGTGAGCCTGGCCTTCGGCTTCGTGGGCCTGGGCTTCGGCCTCGCGTTCGCCCTGGCCGGCGCCAAGATCGGCCTGGCCTTTCAGAGCGGCGGCATCGGCATGGCCATCGGCCTGGCCAGCGCCGGCTTCAACCCCGGGTTCGCGCTGCGCAACATGCTGTGGCACAGCCGCCGCGAGCAGGCCTTGCTGACGCTGCTGCCCGGCATGCCGCAAGGCAGCGCACAGAGCCGTGCGGTGGTGTGGCGGCAGATGCGCCACTTCCTCGTTGCCTGGGTGGTGACGACGCTGGGCCTGCTGCTGCTGGCCAACGCCGCCGAGCAGCCGCTGATGCTGTGCCTGCCCATCGCGGCGCTGGCGCTGGGCATCGCCACGCTGATGCGCAGCCCGGCCGGCATGCAGGCGCCGCGCGCCTGGACGACCGTGCTGCCCGTCTTCGGCTTCCTGCTGCTCGGCGGCGCGCTGTGGCTGCTGAGCCGCTGGCTGGCGCTGCCGCTGTGGCCGCTGGCGCTGCTGGGCCTGGCCATCAGCGCAGCGCTGGCTGCCTGGCGCTGGCGCGTCATCAGCGCCGCGCCGGCGGCGATGCCGGCGGGCCGGCTGGGCTGATCACTGGTTGATTTCGGGCTCGGCCAGCTGGGCCAGCAGCGTCAGCGACTCCTGCCAGCCCATGTAGCAGGCCTCGGCCGGGATGACGGCCGGGATGCCTTCCTGCTTGATGTGCACCTCGGTGCCACAGAACACCGCGCGCAGCTCGACGGTAGTCTGCATCTCGCCGGGCAGGTTGGGGTCGTCGAAGGCGGCCGTGTAGCGCAGCTTCTGGCCGGGCACCAGCTCCAGGTAGCGGCCGCCGAAGCTGTGGCTGCCACCGGTCGTGAAGTTCGTGAACGACATGCGGTAGCTGCCGCCCACCTGGGCGTCCATCTCGTGGACGGTGCCGGTGAAGCCGTGCGGCGGCAGCCACTTGGCCATCGCGGCGGGCGTCGTGAAGGCGCGGTAGACGCGGTCGGGCGGGCAGCGCAGCACGCGGTGCAGCGTGACGGTGTTGGTCATGGCGTGGTTCCTGGGTTGGGCAGAGGACGACCCTCTGCAATGACGACGAACGGCGTGGGCCCAGATCGACAGCGCAGCGCCCTAGAGCGGCAATTCGGTGAAATAACGCCCGCCGTGGAAGATCAGCGGCTGGGCGCCGGCCCGTGCCGTGCAGCGCTCCACCTCGCCGACGAAGATGACATGGTCGCCCTCCTCGTACTGGCTGCGGTTGGCGCATTCGAAGGTGGCCACGGCGCCATCCAGCACCGGCGCACCGCCCGCGCCCTCGCGCCAGGGCACGCCGGCGAAGCGGTCGACGTCGCGCATCGCGAAGCGCTGGGCCAGCTGCATCTGGTCCGCGGCGAGGATGTTGATCGCGTAATGCGTGCCGCGCGCAAACACCGGCAACGAGCCGGCACGGCGCGCCAGGCTCCACAGCACCAGCGGCGGGTCCAGCGACACGGAGTTGAAGGAGTTGGCCGTGAGGCCCACGAGGCCGCCGTCCGCCGAGCGCACGGTGACGACGGTCACGCCGGTGGCAAACATGCCGAGGGCGGCGCGGAATTGCTGGCTGTCCATGGCGGTCATTGTCGCTAGGTGATGATGCCTCGTCCTACGAGAAGGCCGCGGCCGCCATCGCACAATGACGGCATGGATGCCGACGACTTCTTCGCTGCCCAAGATCTGCAGTTCACCAACCCGCCGACGCGCCAGTTCGGCGCCTGCGCCGATTGCGCGGCCGGCCGCTGCACGCCGCCGTCCCAGCGCAGCCGGCGCCTCTTCACGGGCCTGCTCGCCGCCACGGGCGCCGCGGCCGTCATACCGGCCTGGGCGCGCGAAGGCGTGGACGTGGGCCCCAAGAGCAAGTTCGCCGGCTTCGTGCCCGCCGAGCAGCTGGAGCAGGCCGGCGGCCAGCAGTACGCGCAGATGATGCAGCAGGCCGGCCAGCAGCGCGCGCTGGCGCCCATGGAGCACCCTCAACTGCAGCGGCTGCGCTACATCGCCCAGCGCATCATCCCGTTCAGCTACGAATGGAACGACCGCGCGCGGCAGTGGAAGTGGGAGGTCAACCTGCTGGGCAGCCCGCAGCTGAACGCCTTCTGCATGCCGGGCGGCAAGATCGCCTTCTATTACGGCATCCTCGAGAAGCTCAAGCTGGAAGACGACGAGGTCGCGGCCATCATGGGCCACGAGGTGGCTCATGCGCTGCGCGAGCACGCCCGCGAGCGGGTCGGCAAGTCCACGGCGACGAACGTGGTCGTCGAGCTGGGCTCGGCGCTGCTGGGCCTGGGCAACCTGGGCCGCTACGCGGCCGGCATGGGTGCACAGCTGCTGAGCCTGAAGTTCGGCCGCGAGGACGAGACCGAGGCCGACCTGGTCGGCCTGGAGCTGTCGGCCCGCGCCGGCTACGACCCGTCCGCCGCCGTGCGGCTGTGGGAAAAGATGATGGCCGCCAACAAGGGCGCGCCGCCGCAATGGCTGTCCACACACCCGGCCAACGCGACGCGCATCCGCGACATCCAGGCCGCCCTGCCGCAGGTCTCCGGCCTGTACGCGCGGGCGCCTCGGCCCGATCAGCGCTTCCCGGTGGCGCAGCCGCTCAAGTCAGCCCCGTCACCAGCGGGCCGGTAAGGTCTTGAGCCGCTGGTACTCGCCCGCCGCCACGCGCTTCAGGTAACCGCCCAGCTCCAGGTCCTTGACGAGCTTGGACACCATCTCGCGCGAGCAGCCCAGGCGCTGGGCCATGCCCTGGTGGGTCAGCTCCAGGTGGCGGCCATCGCCGGTGAACTCGTCGACGAGGTTGCGCAGGCGGCCGTAGACATCGTTCAACGCCAGCTGCTTGGTCGACAGCGTCGCGGCGCGCGCGCGGCGTATGACCTTGGTCAGCAGCTCGAACGCGAACTCGGGGTGCTCGCTGATGTGGGTCAGCAGGCTGGCACGCGTGACCATGACGAGGCGGCTGGCGGCCTCGGTGATGACGCTGGCCGAACGCGGGCCGCCGTCCAGGCTCATCTCGCCGACGTATTCGCCGGGGCCGTAGACGCCATAGGTGATCTCGCGGCCGCGCACGTCGCTGCTGTAGGCGCGCAGCGAGCCGGACAGGATCAGGTAGAGGTTGTCGCCGACCGAACCCTCCTCGATCAGCACGACGCCCTTGCGATAGCTGCGCGCCATGCCACGCGCGGCCAGCAGCCGCAGCGAGGGCGGCAAGGCCAGGAGTTCAGTGTCGAGGGCGTCGTCAGGCATCCGGCAGCGCCGCAGGCATGAGGCCTGGGGCACCGCGGAATGTTAGCCCCTCGTCCAAGGAGTACCTTGGGCGCCCCCTGGCGGACGGCTTGGGAGCGGCCCGGCGCTCGGCCCGCAGTTCTATAAAGTCAATTGACCAGCTTGGCCGGCCGCAGCGACGACACCAGCGGCGGCAGCAGCGCCAGCTGGCGCAGCAGCTCGCCGATGCTGTCCGCGCCGCTCTTGGCGCGGATGCTCTGGATCTGGCTGCGCACCGTCGAGATCGCGACACCCTGGCGCGACGCCACTTCGGTGGGCTTGACGCCGTTGGACAGCGCTTTCAGCACCTCGGTCTCCGCCGGGGTCAGCTGGTAGCGCAGTGCAAACCACTGCGCGGCCAGGTCGCCGCACAGCTGACGCCGCTCCAGGATCAGCAGCACGGCGGCCTGGCTGACGTCGCGGTTCAGCGGCACGACGACGACATTGCAGCGACCGCATTCGGCACGCTCATCGCCCAGGCGCAGCAGGCAGCGCCGGCCGCTCGCCTCGGCGCCCTCCAGCGCATCGGCCAGCGGCACGGCGTCGGTCAACAGCCGTGCGCGCAGGTGGGGGCCCACCAGCTCCAGCGGATGGTTGTCCTCCAGCGACGCGCGCGCCGCCAGATTGGTGTGCAGCACGCGGCCGGCACCGTTGAGCAGCACGACGCCATGGTCGAGCTCCTCCAGCACGAGGCCCATCCATTGGCTGGACAGCGAGGCCGCCGCGCGGCGCTCGGAAGGACGGGGCGTCTGGCCCGCCTGGGCAAATTCAGTCATCCACATCGCAGTGCTCCTCGGCTCATGCGGTTGACGAGCCATCCCCAAAGCGTAGGAGGCTGCGTGACCGGCTGGTTGTAAATGTTGCGGGATGTGTATGTGAACGAATTACGGCGTGGCGTCATTCGAACGCGTTTTGCAAGCTAGGGATTGCGAGGCCGCCCAAACAGGTACCGGCAAAGGCTGTGCACAAAGCACGACAGGCATGAGCTCATGACAAAGGCGTTGTTGGCCTTTGTGTCATCCGCCGTCAGACTTGAGACGTTCAACCTCCTACCAGAGCTGCCCCACCCCTCCGATGTGTGAGCTTTTCGCCCTCAACAGCCGCCTGCCGGCCGCCGCCAACTTCTCGCTGCGCGGCTTCGCCGCCCGCGGTGGGCGCACGGCGGACCATGTCGACGGCTGGGGCGTCGCCTTCCACGACGGCGAGCATTGCGAGGTGGTCGTCGAGGACCAGCCGGCCGCCCATTCCGACCTGGCCTCGCACTACGGCCAGCACCCGGTGCAGGCACGCAACATCATTGCCCACATCCGCAAGGCGACGCAGGGTGCGCGGGCGGTCGAGAACTGCCACCCCTTTCGCCGTGACTGGGCCGGCCGCACCTGGGCCTTCGCCCACAACGGCGATCTGAAGGACTTCCACCCCACGCTGACCGGCGCCTTCACGCCGGCCGGCCAGACCGACAGCGAGCGCGCGTTCTGCTGGCTGATGCAGCGCCTGCAGCAGCGCTTTGGCGACCAGTTGCCCGACTGGCCCGAACTGGGCGCCACGCTGACGCCCTGGCTGCACGAGATTGCCGAGCACGGCCGCTTCAACCTGCTGCTGACCGATGGCCGCGCGATGCTGGCGCATGCGTCGACCAAGCTGCACTGGCTGCGCCGCCAGCCGCCGTTCGGCCATGTGCGCCTGCGCGACGGCGACCTCAGCGTGGACCTGGCCACGCTGAACGGCCCGCGCGACCGCATGACGCTGATCGCCACCGAGCCGCTGACGCATGACGAAGCCTGGACGGCCTTCCTGCCCGGCGAGGTGCGTGTGTTCGAGCAGGGCGACTGCGTCTATGTCAGCGAAGGCCTGGCGGTGCAGGCCGCCGCCTAGCGTTTGCCGACGGGCCGCATGCGGCCCAGGTAGTCCAGCACCTCGCGCAGGCTCAGCCTGTCGTCCTTGTCGACATCGGCCGCGGCGAAGAAAGCCATGCGCGCCTCGATGACCTCCTTGAAGCTGAGCTTGCCGTCGCCGTCCTTGTCGGCCAGGCGCAGCCGGGCCGCCACCTCGCCGTCGTTGCGCACCACCCCCAGCATCTCGCGCACCGACAGGTAGCCGTCGTGGTCGAGATCCAGCGCATGCCAGGTGCGCAGCACATCCTTGTGGAATTCGTCGAGCGAGACGACCCCGTCGTGGTCGAGATCGGCCGCGGCAAACGCGACGCGTGCCTCGCTGGGTGACATCGGCTGGCCAGGCGTGGCCGCGCCGGCGGGCATCAGCGCCGCGGCGGCCAGCAACAGGGCGGCGGCGCAGGCGCGCTGGAGAGGGCGTCGCTTCATCATGGTGTCGGTCTCCATCGCTTACCAGGACCAGTTCTGGTTGGCGCCGCCATTGCAGCGCCAGGCAATCACGGGCTGGCCCGGCCGCGCCTGGCCGCTCTGCAGGTCCATGCACTTGCCGCTCAGATCGCTGACGATCTGGCCGCCACGCGCGCTCCAGCGCTGGTTGCGCCCGCCGTTGCAACGGAAGGCGATCAGCGGCGTGCCGTCGCGCGTGTCGCCGCTGGTGACGTCGACGCAGTAGTCGCCCACGCGCAGCTCGCCGCGCCGGCTCCAGCTGAAGCGCTGGTTGTCGCTGCCGTGGCATCTGAAGACGATCAGCGGCGCGCCCTGGCGCAGGCCGCCGGAGATGTCCAGGCACAGGCCATTCATGCCGCGGATGCTGTTGCCGCCCCAGGAGGGGTAGGACGGCTGGTTGTCGTCGGGGCGGTCGTCGTCGTCCTTGCCGTGGTGGTGGGCCAGCAGCGCCAAGCCCGCGATGGCGGCGATGGCCACAACCGCGGCGGTGCCGTTGCCGGATGACTTGTCACCGTCGCGCGTGCGCACGGTGAAGCGGCCCGAACAGCCGTCATCGACCCACAGCTCGCGGCCGGTCAGGTCGTAACCCCAGCTGCGGCCGAAGCGGCAGTTGCCGCCGTACTGCTGCGCCAGGTCGACGCTCTCGGTATCGGCGGGCAGCCGATAGCTTTCGTAGCGGCCGCGCGAACCCAGGTCCACGCTTTGCTCGGCGGCCTGCGCCGGCGCGGCGGTCAGCAGCAGGCTCACTGCCAGCATCACGACGGATGCGCGAGATGGTTTCATATGGCCTCCCCTGCGCCAGACCGGCGCCGGCGCATGCTACTGGGGCCGGGCAGCAAATGCCACGCAACGCCGCTGATTTGGTGCGTTCGCCCCCTAAGCCGTTGCCGGACCGGTGGCCGGCCTGCCAAGATGGCGCCATGCAACACATGACCCTCAGACTGCTGCGGCTGCTGGCCGCCGCCCTGCTGCTGCCGGCCAGCCTGGCCCACGCGGGCACGGCCATCGTCATCGGCGGCGCGCTGAAGAACGACAACGACGCCGTCTGGCAGCGCATCGTCGACGAGGCGGGCGGTGCCGGCGCGCGCATCGCCGTGTTCGCGACGGCCGCGGCCAACCCCGAGCGCAGCGCCGGCCTGATCGTGACCGCGCTGAACCGCCACGGCGCGAACGCCGAGGCGATTCCCGTCGCGCCGCGCCAGAAGGACATCGACCTGCAGGCCAACCTCAACGATCCCGCGCTGATCGCCAAGGTCGCCGGCGCCAAGGCGGTGTTCTTCTCGGGCGGTGCACAGGAGTACATCGTCGACACGCTGCAGCCCGGCGGCGAGCCCACTGCGATGCTGAAGGCCATCCGCCAGGTGTTCGACGGCGGCGGCGTGGTGGCCGGCACCAGCGCCGGTGCGGCCGTCATGAGCCGCATGATGTTTCGCGACGCGCCGGACAACATGCAGATCCTGAAGGGCCAGTGGCGCGACGGCCGCGAGTACGACCGTGGCCTGGGCTTCGTCGCGCCGACGCTGTTCGTCGACCAGCATTTCCTGAAGCGCGGGCGCATCGGCCGCATGCTGCCGGCGATGCGCGCGCTGGGCTACACGCTGGGCCTGGGCGTGGAGGAGAACACGGCCGCCGTCATCAAGGGCAGCGAGGTCGAGATCGTCGGCGCGCGCGGCGCGCTGCTGGTGGACCTGGCCGAGGCCACGTCGGACGCCAAGCTGCCGGCCTTCAACCTGCGCGGCGCCGTGCTGAGCTATCTGGACCGCGGCGACAAGCACGACCTCCAATCCGGCGTCACCACGCCCGCCGCGCACAAGCTGCGCGAATCCCGGATCGACCCGGCCGCCAGCGACTACAAGCCGCTGCTGCGCTACGACCACTACTTCCTGGACATCCTGGGCGACAGCAGCATCGTGCTGGCCATGGCACAGCTGCTGGACGGCCCGGCGCCCGAGGTGCGGGGCCTGGCCTACCGCGTGCGGCCGCGGCCGGGCGACCTGTCGCCGGAGCTGGGCTTCGAGTTCCGGCTCTACAAAGGCCCGGGCCTGGTGGGCTGGTTCAGTGGCGCCTTGGGTGGCGAGGACTACACGGTGCTGAAGGCACGGCTGGACGTGATCCCGGTGCGCATGGCCAGCCCGCTGTTCACGCCGGTGCCGGCGAACTAGGGCCTGTTAACGCTGTGGCAACGGGCCCTAAACGACGGCCTCGATCGCGCGCTTCAGCAGCGACAGGCCCAGGTCGATCTCCGCGTCGGTCACCGTCAACGGCGGCGCGATGCGGAACACGCCGCCCATGCCGGGCAGTTGCACGATGTTCATGCTCAAGCCCTGCGCCATGCAGGCGCGCGTGATGGCTGCGCCCAGCTCCGGCGCGGCCTGCTTGCCGGCCTGGCTCTTGACGATCTCCACGCCCAGCAGCAGGCCGCGGCCGCGCACGTCGCCGATGCAGTCGAACTCGCGCTGCAGGCTGCGCAAGCCCGCCTCCAGCCGCGCGCCGGCCGTGCGCGCGCGCTCCACCAACCCGTCGCGGGCCACCACCTCCAGCACCTTCAGCCCGACCGCCGCCGGCAGCGGATCGGACACGTGCGTCGTGTAGAACAGGAAGCCACGCTCGTGGCAGCGCTCCTCGATCTCGGTCGTCGTCAGCACCGCCGCCAGCGGCAGGCCCGCGCCCAGCGTCTTGGACAGCGTCAGGATGTCCGGCGAAACGCCGTCGCGGTTGCACGCGAACATCAGGCCGGTGCGGCCCACGCCGGTCTGCGCTTCGTCCAGGATCAGCAGCATCTGTCGTTCCCGGCACTTCTGGTGCAGCGCCGCCAGGTAGCCCACGGGCAGGTCGATGAGCCCGCCGGAGCTGAGGATGGGCTCGGCGATGAAGGCTGCGAGGTTGCCGCTGGACTGGCGGTCGATGAGGTCGAAGGCGTAGTCCAGCTCGGCCTGCCAGTCGAACCGGCCGTCGCGCTCGAAGCGCGGGCGGTAGGGATAGGGCGCGGGGATCGCGAACGAACCGACCGCCGCCGGGCCATAGCCCTTGCGGCCCGCGCTGTACGTGGCGGATGCCGCCGCGCCCGTCATGCCGTGCCAGGACTGCGCGAAGCTGACGATCTCGTACTTGCCGGTGTACAGCTTGGCCATCTTGATGGCGGCTTCGTTGGCCTCGGCGCCGGTGCTGAGCAGCATGGCGCGCTGCAGGCCCTCGGGCGCGACGTCGGCCAGTGCGGTGGCCAGCGCCACCACCGGGCGGCTCAGCATGCCGCTGAACAGGTGGTCCAGGTGCCGGGCGTGGTGGGCGACCACCTCCGCCACCTCCGGGTGGCCATGGCCCAGCAGCGAGCTCATCTGGCCGGACGTGAAGTCCAGGATCGCGCGGCCATCGGCGTCGTAGACGAAGCAGCCGTCAGCGCGCTCGATGATCAGCGGTTCGAAGCTGCCGCCGTAGCGGATCAGGTGCTGGCGGGACTGGGCCCAGAAGGCGGCATCGGCATTGCGCGACATGAAGAACCCCACGGCGATTGGATGCTGCGAGGGTAGGAAGTTCGCGCCGGCAGCGGAAGCGAATAGTGCTGATAGCAGCTATCAGCGCTAGACGGTGGGCAGCGCCTTGCGGACGTGGGCGGCGAAGGCGGCCGTCAATGCCGACGGGCGGTCCCGGTCGAAGGCCAGCGTGAGGCCCACGGTGGGCAAGGCCGGCAGGCCGCGGTCCTCGCCGAGGATTTCGAGATCGCCCGGCACGGCCGTGCGCGTCAGCACCGTGACGGCCTGGCCCGAACGCGCCATGCCGACCAGCCCGGTCAGGCTGCTGCTGGCATAGGCGATGCGAAAGCGCCGGCCCGCGGCCTCCAGCGCCTGGAGGGAGAGCCTGTGGTCCAGCGTGTCCGGCGCGCCCAGGGCCAGCGGCAGCGGGTCCAGCGTCGCGGCAGCCCCGCCTCGTCTGGCGGCCCACACCAGCGGCTCGCGGCGGATCACGTCGGTGCCGTCCTCCGCCTGCACGGACACCAGCGCCAGGTCGGCCGCGTGGCGGGCCAGCAGCTCGTGCAGACGCGGCGTCGGCGCGCAGGTGACCTCCATCTGCACCAGCGGATGCAGGCTCGCGAAGCCCTGCAGCAGGTGCGGCAGGAACACGACCGCGTAGTCCTCCGGGCAACAGAAGCGCAGCACGCCGGAGATCTGCGCGCCGCGCAGCTCGGCCAGTGCCTCGTCGTGCCGGCGGATCAGCTCGGCCGCCTGCGCCACCAGCCGCTCGCCCGCGGCCGTCAGCGTCACGCCGCGCCCGGTGCGGTACAGCAGCGGCTGGCCGGCCACGCCTTCCAGGCGCTGCATCTGCATGCTCAGCGCCGACTGCGTGCGGCCCACGCGCGCGGCGGCCTGGCCCAGCACGCCGGTCTCGGCCACGGCGACCAGGCTGCGCAGCAGGTCGATGTCCAGCGTGGCGGTCATGGCGGGCGCACGGCCAGCGGCCGCACGTGCTGCACCAGGCTCAGCAGGAACAGTCCCGGCTCCTCGTGCGGGGCCAGGTGGGCCGAGTGCTCGAACCAGACGATGCGCTTGGCGGGCGCCTTCAGCTGCGTCATCCACGGCTCGATGACGGACGACGGCGTCGTCAGGTCGTGGCGGCCCAGGAACATGAACATCGGGAACGCGACCTCGCGGAGAGCGGTGTGGTCCACGCGGCGCATGTCGCGCAGCAGCGCGGGCACCGACAACTGGCCGCCCTGGTCGATGGCCAAGCGGTCCTCGAACTCGTAATACGGCGACAGCCGCGCGGCGCGGAAGTAGAAATTGGCATCGCTGCGGTAGGCCGCCAGGCCACCGTAGGCCATCACCCACTTGCGCGCGACATTGACCTTGGCGAACGGGATCTCGCCGTCGCCCGGGTAGGGCGCAATGGCCTGCAGCTCCGCCAACGCGGTCGCGTCATGGCGCTTGCGCGCCTCGGCCAGCAGCGCCTCGTACTGCGCCTTCTCGTTGGACTGCAGGTTCATCAGCGGCCCCACGCCCACGTAGGCGCTGATCCACTCCGGCTTGCGCAGTGCCGCATCCATGCCGATGACGTTGCCCCAGGAATGGCCCAGCAGGATGACGCGCTCGACCTTGAGCCGCTGGCGCACCAGGGCAATCAGCTCGACGAGGTCGTCAGCCATCTGCCGGCGCGTGAGCCCCTCCTTGTTCGCGGCCTCGCCGCCGTGGCGCAGCGTCTTGCCGGTGCCGCGCTGGTCCCACTGCACGACGGTGAACACGTCCTCCCAGCCGCGCTGGTAGGGCCAGCTGCGGCCCATCTCCGCCGCGCCGGGGCCGCCGTGCACGTAGATCAGCACCGGGTTGGCCTTGTCGGCGCCGCGGACGGTGATCCATTGCTTCAGGCCGCCCAGCGTCACGGCCTCGCTGACCTCGATGGCGTTGGGCGCCACGAGGCGCTGCTGCTCCGCGATCATCGGCCGCACGGCGACGTAGGCAGCTTCGGCAGACGGTGGCTCGGCGGCGTGCGCGAGCGAGACGAGGAAAAGAGAGGCAGCAGCGAGACGCAACAACATCATGCGGAACGGGCGGGCGACAGAGGCTCGGACGCTATCACCGCCGCCGGCCCACCGTGCGGGCGGCGCTGTATGCCCAGCAGCAGCGCCAGCCCCGGCACGCGGCGCGCGCCCAGATAGGCCAGCGCGCAGATGCCCAGTGTCAGCGCGATCAGCAGCAACGCCTCCACCCCGCAGGGCAGCGCCAGCGGCTTCAGCGCCTGGGTCAGCAGCACGATGACGCTCTGGTGCAGGATGTAGAGGCAGAACACCGCGGCGCTGGCCTGGCGCAGCAGCGGCGATTCGCGGGTGAAGGCGCGCTGCGCCCAGCCGCAGGCGGCGACGATGGACCACCAGGTCAGTGAGGCACGCAACGTGCGCGCCGCGGCCAGGACGGCGTCGGGCGGCGTGGCGTCGGCATAGCGGCTGTTGAAGACCATCAGCACGGCCCAGGTGGCCAGCGAGACGCCCAGCGCCACCCAGCGCAGCCGCAGCGCCGCGGCCCAGAAACCCGCCGCCAGCGGCGTGCGGCTGGCCCAGCCGATGGCAAACAACCAGCCGTATTGCAGGTGGTTGTAGAGGTCGTGCACGAGATCGTGCGTGGTCGGGTAGTGCGGCATCACCAGCACGCGCGCCAGCGCCAGCGGCACGGCCGGCAGCAGCAGCCAGGCCCAGGCCGGCAAGGCCAGCGCAGGCGGGCGCCGGCGCAGCAGCGCGGCCAGCCCGGCGGCCAGCACGGCGTAGACCCAGAGGTAGGGCAGGAACCACAGGTGGTTCCAGGTCGGCACGTCCATGCAGTCCTGGCCGCGGCAGTACTTGCCGCCCTTCAGGTAGGCCGCCCAGAAGTCCAGGTAGCCGCCGTCGCCGGGCAGCAGCTGCGGCGCCTTGGTCAGCACCTCGAAATAGGCCTGCGGCGTGACGATGACGGCCATGCCGAAGACCAGCGGCAGCAGCAGCCGCAGCGAGCGGTCCTTCAGCGTGCCCAGCGCGCCACGCCGGGCGAACAGGCCTTGGGCTGCCGCGCCGGCGATCAGGAACAGCAGCCCCAGTCGCCACGGCGAGCTGAGCTGCATGAAGGGCTCCAGCGCGCTGCTGGCGGCGGGGCTCTTCACATGCCAGTCCCAGGTCACGTAGTACATGCCCACGTGGTACGGGATCAGCAGCGCGAAGGCGGCAACGCGCAGACCGTCGAGGAAGGGGAGGCGGGCGGAGGGGGTGTTCATGGCCGCCAGCTTCGCGGCGGGGCGCTCACCGCGCGAGCGCGCTGGGGCGAGTGGCGGCCGCTACGGGGCGAATGCGTCCAGCGCGGCCCGGTAGCCGCGCGACACGCGCAGCGACTCGCCGCAGCTCAACGTCAGTACGGCCTCGCCGCTGCCCAGGCGCTCGATGCGCTGCACATGCGCCGGGTTGACCGCATGGCTGCGGTGCACGCGCAGGAAACGCGCGGCCCAGCCGGGGCGGGCCAGCGCGTCGGCCAGCGTGGCGCGTTCCAGCAGCGTGCGTGGCGGCAGGTGCAGCTCGATGTAGTTGTCCGCCGCCGACAGCCACTGCACGTCGGCCAGCAACAGCCGTTCGCCATCCACCCACCACTCGCCCACCGGCGCAGCCGGCCGCGCCAGCGTCTCGCGCACGCGGGCCAGCGCGGCGGCCAGGCGCTCCGCCGTGTAGGGCTTGAGCAGGTAGTCCAGCGCGGCCAGCTCGAAGGCCTGCAGCGCATGCTCGGCATGCGCCGTCGAAAAGACCACGCAGCGCACGCCCATCTCGCGCAGCGCGGCGGCCAGCTGCACGCCATTGCCGCCGGGCATTTCGATGTCCAGCAGCGCCAGGTCGGGCGGGGCGGGCAGCGACCGCACCAGTGCCAGCGCCGCCGGCGCGTCGGGCGCTTCCAGCAGCTCGGCCACATCGGCCTCGGCAGCCAGCAGGCGGCGCAGCTTGGCGCGCGCGGCGGGCTCGTCATCGACGATCAGCACGCGCATGGCAGCTCCACGGTGAGCGTCATGCCGCGGCCGTCCGGCCCGAACACGACGCGGGCGGCGCTCCCGTAACGTCCATCCAGGCGCTCGCGCAGGTTGCGCAGGCCCAGGCCGCCGTCGGGATCGGGCGGGGACTCGGGCACCGGGGTGTCGCCGTGGTTGCTGACGCGCAGCCGCAGGCGCTCGCCCTCGCGCGTAGCCGCGACGACGACGGTCACGCGGCCACGGTGCCGCGCGACATCGTGCTTGACGGCGTTCTCCACCGGCGCCAGCAGCAGCAGCGCCGGCAGCCGGCAGTCCAGCGCGTCGGCGGCCGCGTCGATCTGCACGACCAGCCGCTCGGGCCCGAAACGTGCCTGCATCAGCGCGAGGAAGGGCTGCACCAGCGCCAGCTCCTCGCGCACCGTGTGCTCCACGCGCGCCTGCGCGGCCAGCGTCTGGCGCAGCAGGTCGGCCAGCTGGCACAGCAGCCGGTCGGCGCGCGGCACGTCCTCGTACATGACGGAGGAGATCAGGTTCAGCGTGTTGAACAGGAAATGCGGCTGCACCTGGTCGGCCAGCCGCGCCAGGCGCACCTCGGCCAGCTCGCGGCGGGCGCGCTCCAGCTCCTGCTCGCGCGCGCCGGCCGCCTGCGCCATCCAGATGCCACGCGAGATCAGGCAGAAGCTGATGTAGCTGACCGCGTCCTTGCCGCCCTCGAAGACGAGCAGCGCCGGGATCGCGTCGGGCCGGTAGTCGGCACCGACCAGGCCGTAGACCAGAAAGCGCAGGCCGAACATGCCGGCGATGTGCAGCACGCTGAAGACCGGCAGCGCGACGGCGTGCGCGGCCAGCTGCCGGGGCCAGGGCTGACCGCGCAAGGCGCCAACCAGCGCATGCACGCCCAGCGCCAGCGTGCCGATGACGAGCACGGAGCTGAACTCCCACAGGAAGGGCTCCCACGGGTGTGTGCCGCCGCCCAGGCGGTAGGCCTGCAGCGCCGACGCACTGAGCAGCAGGCCAACGACGGTCAGCAGCGCGAGATAGGGCAGGCGCCAGCGGCGCGGCAGGATGGCCATGCCGCGAGGTTAGCCGGCCCGACGACGAGGCCGCCGCGACTCACCCCGGCCGGGCGGCGCTTCGCCCCAGGTCAGCGACTGGCGCGCGGCTTCTGGTCCCCCGCGCCATGCTCGCCACCCTTCACCAGGTCGCCGCGGCGGTCGGCGTCCAGGCCCGGCGTGGCGCGCAGGTCGGTGTCGACCTGGCCTTGTTTCAGGTCGCTGGCGGCGCGGCGGATCTGCGGGTCGGGCTTGGCGTTCGTGGCCGTGTTCTGCTGGTCGCGCTCATGCGGCAGCGACGGCTTGCCATCGGGCACCGCGGTGCCGCGCTGCGTGGTCTCTTCCGGGCGGGGCGGGATGTTGGCGGTGGGCTTCATGGCGGGCTCGGGCAGGGCAATAGGGGTCAGACAACTTTGGGCGCCCAGCCGGCCTGGCACCGTCGTCCCCACCCCCTTCAAGGTGTCGGCGCAAACCGACAACGCCGCCGAAGCGGCGCGCCGTCCTACAACGGGCACGGTCGGCGTCCGGGCCGCGGATGCGCTGGCGCGACAGAGCATGTCGCTGTCATGTCCCATGTCCTGCCCGCCCCCCTGCCCCCTGCCGCCGCCAGCGCCGGTGGCCGCGCCATCGCCAACGCCCGCTGGGAGGGCCAGGGCCGGCAGTGGCGGCTGGTACTGGCCGGCGACTGGCACGCCGCCGACGCCGAGCTGCCCAAGCCGCCGGCCGAGCTGCCGGCCGCGCCCGGCACGCAGCTGGGCTTTGACAGCGCGGCGCTGTCGCAGTGGCAACCGCCCTTTGCCGGCGCGCTGTGGCAGGCGCTGGCGCCGCTGGCGCGCGCGGGCGTGCAGCTGGACCTGAGCGGCCTGCCGCGCGGCCTGCAGCCGCTGCTGACGCTGAGCCTGCCGCAGGTGGCCGGCGCCAAGCCGGCGCCCGCGCCCGACAGCGACGAGGCGCCTGAGCCCGAATGGCACAAGACGCTGGTGTTCGTCGGCGACCTGCTGGGCGCCCTGGGGCGGCTGGCGCGCGGCAAGACGGCCATGCGCATGTCGGACTGGCTGTGGCAGATCGAGCAGACGGGGCCCAGCAGCCTGCCCATTGTGCTGCTGGTCAGCAGCCTGGTCGGGCTGATCGTGGCCTACATGGGTGCGGAGCAGCTGCAGCGCTTCGGCGCGCAGAGCTTCATCGCCAACCTGGTGACCATCGGCGTGGTGCGCGAGATCGCGGCGCTGGTGGTGGGCATCGTGCTGGCCGGCCGCGTCGGTGCGGCGTTCGCGGCGCAGATCGGCAGCATGCGCGCGGGCGAAGAGATCGACGCGCTGACGACGCTGGGCGTGGACCCGGTCGAGCACCTGGTGCTGCCGCGCATGCTGGCGCTGCTGGTCACCGGGCCGCTGCTGACGCTGTGCGCCGGCGTGGCGGGCCTGGCCGTGGGCCTGGCCGTGGCGGTGGTGCTGTACGACGTGCCGGCCATGGCCTACCTGACGACCACGCGCGAGGCGCTGGCCGGCTGGGACTTGTTCGCGGGGCTGCTCAAGGGCAGCGTCTACGCGGTGCTGGTCGCGCTGGCCGGTTGCCGCCAGGGGCTGAACGCCGGGCGCAGCGCGCAGGCCGTGGGCGAGGCCACGACGGCGGCCGTCGTGCAGGCCATCGTCTGGATGGTCATCGCCGCATCGGCGCTGACCGTCATCTTCCAGCGACTGGACATCTGATGGCCGAGACCGACCGCAAGAACGGCGACGTGCTGATGCGCGTGCAGGACCTGAGCCTGCATGCCGGCGGCCGCGAGCTGCAGCACGGCCTGACGTTCGACGTGCGCGCCGGCGAGGTGCTGGCCATCGTCGGCGCCAGCGGCTGCGGCAAGAGCACGCTGCTGCGCCACATGATCGGCCTGCAGGCGCCGCGCCAGGGCACCGTCACCTGGATGGCCGGCGGCCAGGAACGCGACGTCCATGGCGACGACCCGCCGCGCCGCGAGATCGGCGTGGCCTTCCAGGCCGGTGCGCTGTGGAGCAGCATGACCGTCGGCGAGAACCTGATGCTGCCGCTGGAGCTGTACACCGAGCTGGACGAGACCGAGCGCGAGCAGCAGGCGCGCTTCAAGCTGGCGCTGGCCGGCCTGCCCGACGCGGCCACGTTTGACGCCGAACCCTCGGCGCTGTCGGGCGGCATGAGGAAGCGCGCGGCCATCGCCCGCGCGCTGATGCTGGACCCGCCGCTGCTGTGCCTGGACGAGCCCTCGGCTGGGCTGGACCCGCTGACGTCGGCGCGGCTGGACGACCTCATCAAGCGGCTGAAGAACGACCTCGGCACGGCCATCGTGCTGGTCACGCACGAGCTGGACAGCCTGTTCGCCGTGGCCGACCGCGTGCTGTTCCTGGACGTCGAGGCGCACACGGCAACGGCGCTGGGCCCGCCGGCGGAGCTGCGCGACCGCGGGCCCGAGCCGGTGCGCGAATTCCTGACGCGCGGCCAGTACCAGGCCGCAGAGCCCGCACGCGAGAAGGACGCTGCATGAAGCGCCGCCGCGCCAGCCCCTTCGTCATCGGCGCCTTCGTCGTCGGCGCGCTGGCCTTGCTGGCGCTGGCCCTCGTCGTGCTGCCGGGCCGGCACTGGTTCAAGCAGCCGGAGCGCGTGGTCATGTTCTTCTCGGGCTCGGTGTTCGGGCTGCAGAAGGGCGCGCCCATCGTCTTTCGCGGCGTGCGCATCGGCGACGTGACCGACATCACCGTGCACTACGACAGCAAGGCCGACAGCTTCGCCATTCCCGTGCTGGCCGAACTCGATGCCGATGCCGTGCGCGGCCTGGACGGACGCATGGGCAACGACGACATCGGCCATGCGCTGCCCACCCTCATCAAGCGCGGCCTGACAGCCCAGCTCGGCACGCAGAGCCTGCTCACTGGCCAGCTCTATGTGGACCTGGATTTCCGCCCCAAGCCGCCCGGCCGCATGCATGGCGGCTACCAGGGCGACGCCACCGAGATCCCGACCAGCGCGACCGCCTTCCAGGCGTTGAAGGACCAGCTCGAAAGCGTCGACCTGCGCAAGATCGTCGACGACCTCAGCCAGATCGCGAACTCGGCGCGCCAGCTGATCGCGGCACCCGAGCTGAAGCAGGGTTTGAAGGACTTCGCCGCCACCGCCGGCCATGCGCGCAAGCTCGCCGCGCAACTGGATCGCCGCGCCGTGCCGCTGACGCAGGGCGCCGAACGCGCGATGGCCAGCGTGGACCGCGCGGGCGACAAGGTGTCCGGCACGGCGGACCGCCTCGGCACCACCGCCGACCGCGCCAACCAGGTGCTGGACCCCAAGGGCCCCGTCGTGCGCGACCTGCAGCGCGCCATCAACGAGCTGGCCCAGGCCAGCGCCTCGCTGCGCGAAGCGGCCGACGGCGACGGCCCGCTGCTGCAGCAGACCGAGCGGACGATGCGCGAGCTGTCGCAAGCCGCGCGGGCGCTGCGCCAGCTGGCCCGCTCGCTGGACGCGCAGCCCGAGCAGCTGCTGCTGGGCCGCAAGCCCGATGCCCCGCCAACTGCGCCCGCCGTGGAGCCCGCCAAATGAAGACGCCCGCCCTGGACCTGCGCCGCCGCGACGCGCTGCTCATGCTGGGCGCCGCGGCCCTCCTCACCGCCTGCTCGACGCGCAGCACGCCGCCACGCCGCCTCTACGGCCTGACCGGCCTGCCGCCGTTGCCGCCCGAGGCCAGGCCCGGCAAGGACAACCGCGCCTGGGTGCTGAGCCCGCAGGTGGCGCTGCCCGATCTGCTGGACCGCGACGAGATCCTCATCGCCGAAGGCAGCGCCGGCCTACGGCCGCTGCCCGAGTCACGCTGGGCCGAGCCGCTGCGCGAGGCGCTGCCGCGCGTGCTGGCCGAGGACCTGTGGCGGCTGCGCCAGCCCTACCCGGTCACGGTGGGCAAGCAGAACACGCCGGACGGTGAGTCGCTGCGGCTCGTCGTGCAGGTGGACGAGTGGCTGGCCCGGCCCGACGGCGGCGGCCTGCAGTTGCACCTGCGCGCGCGCTGGCACTGGTTGCCGCTGCAGGCGCCGGCCGGCACGGCCTTGCCCGCGCCGGGCTCGGCGGACCTGACGCTGCCCTGCAGCGCGCAGCCGGATGCGCTGGCCGACGCCTACCGCCGCAGCGTCATGGGGCTGGCGGCACGCATCGTGGCGGGGTCCTGACGCCGGGCATCGGCGAGACTGCGGCGCCGCAGCTCATCCACCCGCCACTTGCAGATTCAGACCGTACGGCTCCAGCGCGTGTTCGACGTCAAGCGCGATCCGTCCTCGAAGGACGAGGCCACGCTTTTCTCCTTCGAGACCGAGGACGGGCGCCGGTGCCTGTCCGCGCAGCTGCCAGGCCGGCCGCGGCAGGAGCCCGGCGACACGGTGACGGCGGTTCTCGTGGAGGCGGACAACTGGCAGACGCTGCGGGGCTGGAAAAACCAGGCGAACGGCGACGTCGTGGTGCGCGGCAACGTCGGCTTCGCCGGCTTTCTGCGCGCACTGGCGGTGTCGGGCCTCGTGTTCGCGCTGTGGCGCGGGGCGACGACCGAGAGCGGCCGGACCCTGTCGGGCGTGGTCTTTGGCCTGAGCGGCCTGATCACGATCGGACTGGCCCACCAGCAATGGCAGGCCTGGCGGGTCCGCAAGCTGCTCGACAACGCCTAGCCTCAGCGCGATGCCAATGAAATCGCGGGAGCCGCCGCGGCGGCTCCCCACATCGTTCACTGCGCCGTCAACCGCGCCGCGAACGCCTTGTGCACCGCCAGCAGCGAGGCCGCACGATTCGTCTGCACCTGGATCAGCGCGTCCTGCGCCGCCAGCCGCTCCTGCTCGGCGTTGAGCAAGGAGTAGAAGTCGGTCACGCCGGCTTCGTAGCGCTTCAACGCCAGGTCACGGGCGCGTTGCGTCGCCTCGGCGGCCGTGGCCTGGGCGGTCGCCTGCAGCTCGGTCTCGCGCAGCGTGGACAGGCTGCCCTGCGCGTCCTGCAAGGCCGTCAGCTGGGCTTGCTCGGCAGTCGCCACCGCCGCCTCGAAGCCGGCGCGGGCGGCCGACTCTTCGGCCTTGCGGGCCCCGAAGTCCAGGAAGTTCCAGTTCAGCGCGGCGCCCAGGCTGTGGATCTGCGTGCCACTCTTGAACAGGTCGCCTGCCCTGCCAGCGCTCCAGCCGATCTGGCCGGTCAGGCCCAGGCTGGGCCAACGCGCGGCCCAGGCGACGTGGGCGCGTGACGCGGCGGATTGGGCGCGCACGGCAGCGGCCTTCACGTCGGGGCGTTGCGCCAGCAGCCCCGCCGGGTCGGGCAAGGTTCCCAGGCTGATCAGGCGAGGCTCGGGCATGGCGGGCAGCGGGTCGCTGTCGGCCTTGTCGCAGTCGGCCGGCGGCTGGCCGCGCAGCACGTCGAGCTGCAGGCGCGTCAGGCAGGCGGCGTTGCGCAGCGCCGGCACGCTGGCGGCCGTGGTGGCCACGAGCGCCTCGGCGCGGGCCTGGTCGACGGCCGTGCCGCGGCCGGCACCCACGCGGGCCTTCACCAAATCCAGCAGCTGGTTCTGCACGCCGAGCGCCTCCTTGGCGAGCTTCAGGCGATGGCCCAGGCCGATGAGCTGGGCCTGCAGGTTCAGCGCCGTGCCGGCCAGGCTGAGCTGGGCGGCATCACGGTCCAGCGCAGCGCCTTGCGCGTCATAGCCGGCGGCCTGCGCGTTGGCCGACGCACGGCCCCACAGGTCGATCTCCCAGTTGGCCGTGGCGTTGACGCCATAGCTGTTGAACGTGTTGTATTGGCCCTGGTCGTTGGGCGCGCGCTGGCGGCTGGCGTTGGCGCCGATGCCGACCGTGGGCAGGCGCTGGGCGCCCGCAGCGGTCGCGAGCGCCTCGGCCTGCTTGAGGCGGGCCGCCGTGGCGCGCAGGTCACGGTTGTTGGCCAGCACCTCGTCAACGACGCGCTGCAGCTGCGCGCTGTCGACAAAGGCAGCCGTCATCGTGGCCGGGCCGGGGTTGGCTGCGGCATCCACCACGGGCAACTGAGCGAACTTGGCGGGTGCGAGGTTCTGGGGGCCTTGGGACAGACCCGGTGCTGCGCAGCCGGCCAGCACGGCGGCTGCGGCCAGGAGGGTGAGGCGGACTTTCATTTCAGTGGCCCTCCTTCTTGGGTGCGGCATCGTCGATGCCGGGGTGGAAGGCGTGGGCCGAGGCCTCGACCTGGGCGCGCAGCGCGGCGGCGCGGGCGCGGCGCTTTTCGGTGCCCTTGCGCAGCAGGCTGTAGAACACCGGCGTCAGGAAGATGCCGAACAGCGTCACGCCCAGCATGCCGGCGAACACGGCGATGCCCATCGCGCGGCGCATCTCGCTGCCGGCACCACTGCCCAGGATCAGCGGGATGACGCCGGCGCAGAAGGCGATCGACGTCATCAGGATGGGGCGCAACCGCAGGCGGCAGGCCTCGATGACGGCGTCCGTGACCGACTTGCCGTGCTCCTCCAGCTCCTTGGCGAACTCGACGATCAGGATGGCGTTCTTGCACGCCAGGCCGACCAGCACGACCAGCGCCACCTGCGTGAAGATGTTCAAGTCACCGGCCTGCCCGAACGGCGGGAAGTGCGACAGCCACACGCCGAAGAGGGCCGACAGGATGCACATCGGCACGATCAGGATGATGGCCAGCGGCAGGCTCCAGCTCTCGTACTGCGCGGCCAGCACGAGGATGACGAGCAGCACCGAGAACATCAGCACGGCGGCCAGCGTCGGCACCTTGACGCCGATGCCGGGCAGCGTGACGTCGCGGGTCAGGCGGTCCTGGTAGCTGAGCTCGGTGAACTCGTAGCTGAAGCCGCGCGGCAGGCCCTTGAGCAGCCGCTCGATCTCGGTCTCGGCCTGGCCCGACGAGAAGCCGGGCTTGGGCGCGCCGTTGATGTCCGCCGACGGGAAGCCGTTGTAGCGCGTCACGCGCGTCGGGCCGAAGGTCGGCTCGACGCTCATCAGCGAGCCCAGCGGCACCATCTCGCCGGCCTCGTTGCGGGTCTTGAGCTGGGTGATGTCCTCGGCCTTGGCTCGGAAGGGCGCGTCGGCCTGCACGATGACCTGGTAGGTCTTGCCGAACTTGGCGAAGTCGTTGACGTACAGCGAGCCGAGGTTGATCTGCAGCGTGTCGTAGATGGAGGCCAGCGGCACGCCCATCTGCTTGGCCTTGGTGCGGTCGACGTTGGCGAACAGCTGCGGCACGTTGATGTCGTAGTTGGAGTACGGCGTGCCGATGCTGGTGTTGGGGTTGCCGTAGATCTGGCCCAGCGTGCCCCAGGTGGCGCCGTACAGCGCCTGCTCGCCCTGGCTGCTGCGGTCCTGCACCTGCACCTTGAAGCCGCCGGCAATGCCCAGGCCGTCGACCGGCGGCGGCGGCACGACGAACATGCGCGCGCCCTGGATCTGCTGGATGGCGCCGTTGACCTGGCCGAGGATGGCCTCCTTGCTCAGGTCGCGCGAGGTGCGCTTGTCGAAGTCGGCGAGGCCGAAGAAGACGATGCCCTCGTTCGGCGCGGCCGAGAAGCCCGCCCCCGACAGGCCGGGAAAGGCCACCGAGTCGACGATGCCGGGCACCTTGAGCGCGATGGCGCTCATCTGGCGGATGACTTCCTCGGTGCGGTCCAGGCTGGCGCCGGCCGGCAGCTGGGCGATGCCGATCAGGTACTGCTTGTCCGGCGCGGGCACGAAGCCGCTGGGGATGCGCGTGAACAGCAGTGCCGTGGCGCCCAGCAGCAGCGCGTAGACGACCAGGGCCAGCGACTTGCGCTTCAGGATGCCGGTGACGCCGCGGCCGTATTCCGAAGAGCGCCGCTGGAAGAAGCAGTTGAACCAGTGGAAGAAGCGGCCGAACACCTTGTCCATGCCGCGCATCAGCGCGTCCTTGGGGGCGTCATGCGGGCGCAGCAGGATGGCGGCCAGCGCCGGCGACAGCGTCAGCGAGTTGAAGGCCGAGATCACCGTCGAGATGGCGATGGTGACGGCGAACTGCTTGTAGAACTGGCCCGACAGGCCCGGCACGAGTGTGAGCGGGATAAACACCGCGCACAGCACCAGCGCGATGGCGATGATGGGGCCCGAGACCTCCTGCATCGCCTTCACGGTCGCCGCATGCGGCGTGAGGCCGTCCTGGATGTTGCGCTCGACGTTCTCGACCACGACGATGGCGTCGTCCACGACGATGCCGATGGCCAGCACGAGGCCGAACAGCGTCAGCGTGTTGATGGAGAAGCCCAGCAGCAGCAGCACGGCGAAGGTGCCGATGATGGACACCGGCACGGCCACCAGCGGGATGATGGACGCGCGCCAAGTCTGCAGGAAGATGATGACGACCAGCACGACCAGGCCGACGGCCTCGAACAGCGTGTGCACGACCTTCTCGATGGAGGTCTGCACGAAGCGCGTCGGGTCGTAGACGATGGCGTAGTCCACGCCCTTGGGGAAGCTGGGCTTGAGCTTCTCCATGGTCTTGCGCACGTTGTCCGAGATCGCCAGCGCGTTGGAGCCCGGCGCCTGGAACACGGCGATGGCCGCGGCCTCCTTGTTGTTCAGCAGGCTGCGCAGCGCATAGGTGTTGGCGCTGATCTCGACGCGGCCGAGGTCCTTCACGCGCACCATGGCGCCGGTCTTGGGCTCGCTGCGCACGATGATGTCGCCGAACTCCTCCTCGCTCGCCAGCCGCCCCTGGGCGTTGATGGAGAGCTGGAAGTCCGTGCCCTTGGGCGACGGCGACGCGCCGACCACGCCGGCCGCGACCTGGGTGTTCTGCTCGCGGATGGCGCCGACGACGTCACCGGCCGTCATGTTGCGCGCGGCCAGCTTCTGCGGGTCCAGCCAGATGCGCATCGCATAGTCGCCGGCACCGAAGCTCAGCACCGAGCCCATGCCGGGCACGCGCAGCAGGTCGTCGCGCACGTTCAGCGTGCCGTAGTTGCGCAGGTAGAGCGCGTCGCGCGAGTTGTCGGGGCTGACCAGGTGGACCACCATGGTCAGGTTGGACGCGGCCTTCTCGGTCGTCACGCCGATCTGGCGCACGATATCGGGCAGGCGCGGCAGCGCGCGGTTGATGCGGTTCTGCACCGCCGTCTCGGCGGCTTCCGGGTGCGTGCCGATCTTGAACGTGACCGTCAGCGTCATGCCGCCGTCACCGGTGGCCTGGCTGTCGAAATACAGCACGTTCTCGAGGCCGTTGATCTGCTCCTCCAGCGGCGTGGCCACCGTCTCGGCGATGACGCGCGGGTTGGCGCCGGGGTATTGGGCGCGCACGACGACCTGCGGTGGCGCGACCTCGGGGTACTCGGAGATCGGCAGCAGCGGGATGGCCAGCGCGCCGATCAGGAAGATGAACAGCGACAACACGGTCGCGAAGCGCGGCCGGTCGATGAAGAAGCGTGAGATGTCCATGGGCTACCGCCTTGGGATTACTTCGAGGCGGCCGAAGTTGCAGCAGACGCCGGCGCAGC
Source organism: Roseateles sp. P1_C6 (assembly GCF_056406315.1). Taxonomy (NCBI): domain Bacteria; kingdom Pseudomonadati; phylum Pseudomonadota; class Betaproteobacteria; order Burkholderiales; family Sphaerotilaceae; genus Roseateles; species Roseateles sp. P1_C6. The sequence goes on along the minus strand of NZ_JBFUAK010000006.1, from coordinate 133,766 downwards.
GGCGGGCGCGGCGCCCGGCTGGCCTTGCGGCGGCGCGGGGATGGGCATGCCCTTGTCGTCAACCTTCAGCACCTGCGGCGTGACCGGCGCGCCGGGGAACGCACGCAGCAGGCCGTCGACGATGACGAGCTCGCCGGGCTTGAGGCCATCGACGACGCGCATGCCGTCGATGAGGGCGCCGGGCTTGACCTCGCGCGGCTGCACGATGTTGTTGGGGCCGACGACCAGGACGATCTTGCGCGTCTGGTCGGTCGTGATGGCGCGGTCGGTGACGACAACGGCCTTGTAGGTGCCGCTGCCGATCAGCTTGATGCGCGCGAACAGGCCCGGCGTGAACAGGCCCTGCTTGTTGTCGAACACGGCACGGCCGCGGATGGACGCCGTCGCCGGGTTCAGCCGGTTGTCGACGAAGTCCATCTTGCCCTGGTGCGGGTAGCCCTCTTCATTGGACAGGCCCATCTGCACCGGGTTGGCGGCGTCGCGCGACGACGCGCGGCTGCCGTCGCGGGCAGCGCGCATGTACTTCAGATAGGTGGCCTCGCTGGCGTCGAAGTAGGCGTAGACCTTGTCGCTGGACACGACGGTCGTCAGCACCGGGTCGCCGACGCCGACGAGGTTGCCCGGCGTCACATTGGCGCGCGACGTGCGGCCGCTGACGGGTGAAGTGACGTTCGCGTACTCGACGTTGAGCTTGGCCTGCACCAGCGCGGCTTCCGCACCCTTCTGGTTGGCCTCGGCGCTGCGCAGCGCCGAGCGCAGCTGGTCGATCTCCTGCTGGCTGACCGCGTTGACGCTGACCAGCTTCTCGGAGCGGGCCAGGTCGGTCTTGGCCAGCTCGGCCTGGGTCTTCAGCGCGGCGATCTGCGCCTCGGCGCGAGCCACCTCGGCGCGGAAGGCACGCGTGTCGATCGTGAACAGCGGGTCACCCTTCCTGACGAGCTGGCCCTCCTTGAAGCGCACCGCATCCACCGTGCCGGCGACGCGGGCGCGCACCTCGACGGTGTCCGGCGCCTCCAGGCGGGCCGTGAACTCGTCGAACTCCTGCACCTCGCGCTGCGTGGCCGGTGCGACCGACACCGGCGGCGGGCCGCCGTGGCCACCCGGACCGCCGGGGCCGCCCTGCTGCTGGCCGCACGCGGCGAGCAGGACGGCAAGAGTGGAGGTTAGGGACAGCGCCAGGCTTCGCTTCTTCATGGAGGGCTCCGAATTCAAGCGCGCGACTGTAGCGAGATCGACTTAAAGCTGATTAAGTCACGCCTGAAACCCTTTGCCTCTGCTGACATAACTTGTCACCAGCCAGGATCTGTGAACAAAAAAGCCGCCAGGCTCGGGGCCGTGGCGGCTTCGGGGAGTTACGCACGGGTTTCATGACCCGCGAGGTCATCGTCAGTGGACGCCGTGCATCCACTTCTTCATCAGCGGCGTCATGGCCATCAGCACGAGGCCGGCGCCGATCGGGATGACCGTGAAGATCAGGAAGAAGACCGACATCGAGTACTGGCTGGACACCTGGTCGATGAAGGCGCCGGTGGATCCGGCGATCTTGTTGGCGATGGCCGCGTTCAGGAACCACACGCCGAACATCAGGCCCAGCAGGCGGGCAGGCGCCAGCTTGGAGATGTACGACAGGCCCACCGGCGACAGGCACAGCTCGCCCATGGTGTGGAACAAATAGGCCAGCGTCAGGAACATCATGCTGACCTGGGCGGTCTTGGCGCCCTGCGGGATGCCGGCCGAGCCATAGGACAGCACGGCGAAGCCCAGGCCCAGCAGCACCAGGCCGACGCCGAACTTGACCGGGCCGCTGGGGTTCCACTTCTCTTCCCAGAGCTTGGAGAACATGGGCGCCAGCACGACGATGAAGAAGCTGTTCAGCACGCCGAACCAGGTGGCGGGCACCTCGCTCTGCTCCATCGCGAACTCGCGGCCCAGCATCCACAGGCACAGGCCCCAGATGATGACGAAGGCGACGGCCAGCGACAGGTTGGCCAGCGCGTAGTTGCCGCCGGTGGAGCGGTAGAGCTTGAACAGCAGCCAGGACAGGATGGCCGCCGGCACCAGCGTCATCGCGGTGTTGACGATCTTGAAGATGAGGCCGCTGGTGCCGACCAGCGAGCGGTCGGTGTAGTCGGCCGCGAAGATGGTCATGGAGCCGCCGGCCTGCTCGAAGGCGAACCAGAAGAAGATCGTGAAGAAGGAGAACACGAAGATCGCCTTCAGGCGGTCAGCGACGACCTGCTTGGGCGTGTCGTCCAGCGCATCGCGGGCCACCTTAGCCGCGGCGTCGATCTTGTCGCCGACGCTGCCGAACAGGCCCTGGCTGAGCCAGAACTGCAGGGCGCCCAGGATCATGAACACGCCGGCCAGGCCGAAGCCCAGGTTCCAGGACACCTTCTCGCCGATGTAGCCGCACAGCGAGATGCCGAAGAAGGCCCCGGCGTTGACGCCCATGTAGAACAGCGTGTAGCCGCCGTCGCGGGCGCCCTCGTTGTCCTTGCCGTACAGCTGGCCGACGATGGCCGAGATGTTGGGCTTGAAGAGGCCCGTGCCGATGACCACCAGGCCCAGGCCGATGTAGAAGCTGGTCACCGTGTCCATGAACAGCGCGACGTGGCCGGCGGCGATGACGAAGCCGCCCAGCAGCACCGAACGGCGTGTGCCCAGCAGCCGGTCGGCGATGTAGCCGCCCAGGATGGGCGTCAGGTAGACCAGGCCGGTGTACCAGCCGTACAGGTTGGTCGCATCCGCCCGGCTCCAGCCCCAGCCGCCCTTGCTGGCCTCGGTGACCAGGAACAGCACGAGCAGCGCCCGCATGCCGTAGTAGGAGAAGCGCTCCCACATCTCCGTGAAGAAGAGGACGAAGAGCTGGTTGGGCTGGCCAAGGATGGCCGTCCCGGCGGGCGGGGTTGCCGCGCGGCCGGACGCCGGTGTGGGGATGGTGGTCACGTCTGTCGTTCCAAGTGGACCCGGTAGGGCGGGCGAGGCGGGCGGTAACCCGCTGGAAAGAGCGGAATTGTCCCGTCTGGCGCGGGCAATCCCGCGTCGTCCCGGCCCAGGGAATGCCCTCGGTCGCCCTAAACTGGTTCCATGACCAAAGCCGTGATCCTGGCCGGTGGATTGGGTACCCGCATTGCCGAGGAAACCCATCTGCGGCCCAAGCCGATGATCGAGATCGGCGGCCAGCCCATCCTGTGGCACATCATGAAGATCTATGCCGCCCACGGTATCCAGGACTTCATCGTCTGCTGCGGCTACAAGGGCTATGTGATCAAGGAATACTTCGCTAACTACTTCCTGCACAGCTCGGACGTCACCTTCGACCTCGCCCACAACCGCATGGAAGTGCACGAGCGCCATGCCGAGCCCTGGCGCGTAACGTTGGTGGACACCGGTCAGGACAGCGGCACCGGCGGCCGGCTCAAGCGCGTGGCGGCCTATCTCAAGGACGAGCAGGACTTCTGCTTCACCTATGGCGACGGCGTCGCCGACGTGGACGTGACGGCGGCCCTCGCCCAGCATCGCGCCCGCGGCGTGGCCGCCACCATCACCACCGCCATCCCGCCGGCCCGCTTCGGCGCGCTGGATGTGGACCCCGACTCCGGCCTGGTGCGGCGCTTCCGCGAGAAGCCGCAGAGCGAGAGCGCCGGCGTCAATGCCGGCTTCTTCGTGCTCAATCCCGAGGTGCTGGACCTGATCACCGACGATGCCGACGCCTGGGAGGCCACGCCGCTGGAGACCCTGGCCGAGCGTGGCCAGCTCGGCGTCTATGAGCACCCGGGCTTCTGGCAGCCCATGGACAACGTGCGCGACCGCACCCATCTGGAGCGCCTCTGGGCCGAAGGCCGGGCGCCGTGGAAGACGTGGTGACGCCGCAGTCCTCAGCCTTTTGGGCCGGCCGACGCATCCTGGTCACCGGCCACACCGGCTTCAAGGGCGGCTGGCTGGCGCTGTGGCTGAAGCGCCTGGGCGCCCAGGTCAGCGGCTATGCGCTGGCGCCTGAAGCCGGCGGCTTTTACGACTTGGCTGGTGTTCAGCAAACGCTGCGCGGCGAATGGCGCGCCGACGTGCGTGACGCAGCCACGCTGCGTGAAGCGCTGGCCGCGGCCCAGCCCGAGGTCGTCTTCCACCTCGCCGCCCAGCCGCTGGTGCGCGCCTCCTATGCCGACCCGCTGGGCACCTTTGCCACCAACGTGATGGGCACGGCAAACCTGCTGGACGCCGTGCGCCAGCAGGCCGGCGTGCGTGCCGTCGTCGTGGTCACCAGCGACAAGTGCTACCGCGACCTGGGCGCCACCCCCTGCCGGGAGACCGACGCCCTGGGCGGCCACGACGCCTACAGCGCTAGCAAGGCCTGCGCCGAGATCGTCGCAGCCAGCTTTGCGTCCGCCTACGAGCTGCCCGGCCGCGGCACGGGCCTGGCCACCGCGCGCGCCGGGAACGTCATCGGCGGCGGTGACGTCAGCACCGACCGCCTGGTACCCGACCTGCTCCGCGCGCTTGACAGCGGCGCGCCGCTGCACCTGCGCCACCCCGGCGCCGTGCGGCCGTGGCAGCACGTGATGGAGCCGCTGGCCGGCTATCTGGCGCTCGCCGAGCGCTTGGTGGAAAACCCGTCAAGCTACAGCAGCGCCTGGAACTTCGGCCCGGAGTTGGCGCAATGCCTTCCCGTCAGCACGGTGGCACAGCTGCTGATGGCACAGGCCCAGCGCGAAGATGTGCAACCGCCGCGCCTCACGCTGGGCGACGGCGCCGGCGTGCACGAAGCCGGCATCCTGATGCTGGACAGCAGCAAGGCCGCCGAGCGTCTCGGCTGGCGCGGCCGGCTGGCGCTGGAAGAAGCGCTGCACTTGACCTGGCAATGGCACCTCGCACACCGCATGGGGCAGGACCTGCACGCGCTGACGCTGCAGCAGATCGACTCTTACGCTTTTCTCCTATGACCCCCGCCCAACTCGCGCTGCGCCAGCAGATCCTGCAGCTCGTCGAACAATACGAGGCCGCTGCCGCCCAGCCCGCCCCCTTCCAGGCCGGCCAAACGGTCATTCCACCGTCCGGCAAGGTTGTCGGTGCGCAGGAGATGAAGCTGATGGTGGAGGCGTCGCTGGACGCGTGGCTCACCACGGGCCGCTTCAATGCCGCCTTCGAAGCGCGGCTCGCGCAGCGCCTTGGCGTGAAGCATGTGCTGACGACCAACTCCGGCTCGTCCGCCAACCTGCTCGCGTTCTCGGCACTAACGTCGCCGCTGCTGGGCGAGCGCGCCATCCGCCCCGGTGATGAGGTCATCGGCGTGGCCGCCGGCTTCCCGACCACGGTGAACCCCATCCTTCAGTGCGGCGCCGTGCCGGTTTTGGTGGACGTGCACCTGCCGACCTACAACATCGATGTCGCCCAGCTGGAAGCCGCCATCACCCCGCGCACCAAGGCCATCATGCTGGCCCACACGCTGGGCAACCCGTTCAACCTTGACGTCATCACGCGCATCGCCCGCCAGCACGGCCTGTGGCTGGTGGAGGACTGCTGCGACGCGCTGGGCTCCACCTACAACGGCCAGCTGGTTGGCAGCTTCGGCGACATCGCCACGCTGAGCTTCTACCCCGCCCACCACATCACCATGGGCGAAGGCGGCGCGGTGTTCATGAACGACGACACCCTGAAGCGCGCCGCCGAATCGCTGCGCGACTGGGGCCGCGACTGCTGGTGCGCACCTGGCAAGGACAACACCTGCGGCCAGCGCTACTGCTGGAAGCTGGGCGCTCTGCCTTCAGGGTATGACCACAAGTACACCTACAGCCACTTGGGCTACAACCTGAAGATCACCGACATGCAGGCCGCCTGCGCGCTCGCGCAGTTGGACCGGCTCGACGGCTTCATCGCCGCGCGCAAGCGCAACTTCGCCCGGCTGCACGAGCGGCTAAAGGGTTGCGAGGAATTCCTGCTGCTGCCCGAGGCGACGCCCGGCAGCGACCCGTCGTGGTTCGGCTTCCCGATCACCATCAAGCCCGAGGCCAACCTGCGCCGCATCGACCTGTTGACGCACCTGGACAGCAAGCGCATCGGCACGCGGCTGCTGTTCGCTGGCAACTTGACACGCCAGCCCTACATGCAAGGCCGCAATTTCCGCACCGTCGGCCCGCTGACCAACACAGACACCGTCATGAACGACACCTTCTGGATTGGCCTGTATCCGGGCCTGTCCAACGATCAGCTCGATTACGCAGCCGACGAGATCGCCGCGTTCGTCGGAGGTGGGCTGTGAACGCAGCCGAGCGCATCGCCGCGTACCTCGCGTCCAAAGGGCTGGCACAGGTTTTTGCGGTCACCGGCGGCGGCGCAATGTTTCTGAACCAGGCGCTGGCCGCGCAGCCGAGTCTGCACTGCACCTTCATGCATCACGAGCAGGCCTGTGCGATGGCCGCCGAAGGGTATGCCCGCATCGACGGCCGCCCGGCCATCGTCAACGTGACGACCGGCCCGGGCGGGTTGAATGCGCTGAACGGCGTGTTCGGGGCCTTCACCGATTCCATCCCGATGATCGTGATGTCAGGCCAGGTCAAGCGCGCCACGGCGTTGGTTCATACGCCTGTGCCGGGGCTGCGCCAACTGGGTGACCAGGAAGTGCCGATCACCGACATGGTCGGCCCCATCGTCAAGCACGCCTGGGCCATCGGCTCGCTGGATGAGCTGGCGCGCGCACTGCCCGAGGCCGTGGTGCTGGCCGCGAGTGGCCGCCCCGGCCCCGTGTGGCTGGACATTCCCATCGATCTGCAGTCCTCGACCGAGGCCTTCGACTTCATCGAGCCGCCCGCGACGCAGGCCCCCGCCCCACCCGATGTCGGCACCGTGTTGGCCTGGCTGGGCGAGGCCAAGCGCCCGCTGATCCTCGGCGGCACTGGCGTGCGCCTGGCGGGTGCGGTGGACGACCTGCGCGAGCTGGTCGAGGCCAGCGGCATCCCGCTCGCCACCGCCTGGACGCACGACCTCATCGAGAGCGACCACCCGCTGTTCGCCGGCCGCCCCGGGACCATTGGCACGCGCGCCGGCAACCTCTGCTTGCAGGCGGCCGACCTCGTCATCGTCATCGGCTCACGGCTCAACATCCGCCAGGTCAGCTACAACTGGGGCAGTTTCGCGAAGAACGCCCGCGTCGTGCAGGTCGACATCGACCCGGCCGAGTTCGACAAGCCGCTGGTGAAGCCCGCGCTGACGATCACCACCGACGCCAAGGTCTTCATCACGGCGCTGCGGGCTGGCATCACCGCCCCGGCCTTCGCGCCCTGGGCCGCCTGGTGCCGTGACATGGCTGTACGCTACCCGGCGCTGGAAGCCGGCAACGTCAGCGCGCCCGGGCTGATCAACCCGTACCGCGCCGTCGAAGCACTGTTCAGCGCTGTGCCAGAAGACGGCATCGTTGCAAGCGGCAATGCCTCAGCCTGCATCCTACCTTTCCAGATCAGCCGCTTGAAGCGCGGCCAGCGTCTCTTCAGCAACTCCGGTGCGGCCTCCATGGGTCACGACCTGCCCGCCGCCATCGGCGCATCCGTCGCCGCGCGGCAGCGCCGGGTCGTCTGCCTGGCCGGCGACGGCAGTCTGCAGATGAACGTGCAGGAGTTGCAGACGCTCAAAACCCTGCAGCTCAACGTCGTGGTAGTCGTGCTGGCCAACGACGGCTACCTGTCCATCCGCCTCAGCCACGAGAACTTCTTCGGCCGCGTCGTCGGTGCCGACCGCACCTCAGGAGTTGACTGCCCGGACTACGTGGCGCTGGCTCGCGCGTATGGTCTTCAGGCCGTGGACATCGCCACGCCCGACGACATGGCTCGTCTGCCCGAGCTGATCGGCGGTTCGGGCCCGTTGCTCGTGCAGATCCACGTGGACCCGGCGCAGGGCTTCAGCCCCAAGCTGAAATCGCGCGTTGACGAACAGGGGCGCTTCCTGACACCAGAGCTGGACGACATGCATCCGTTCCTGCCGGCCGAGGAACTGGCCGCCGTTCGGGCGGAGAAAGACAACTTGTGAGCGTCCGGAGCTTCATGATCAACTGGCACGTCTACGGGGCGCCGCCCGCCACAAGATCGAGATATGCGCGCCAGCGCGGCATGGCCTGTGCGGGCGCGAAGGCCTCGACGAAGGCGCGGCCGGCCTCACTGCGGAGACGCATCTGCGCCGCGCCGGCCTCGCTGAAGCGCTCGGCCAAGGCCTGCGCCAGTGCTTGAGGTCGCTCGTCGGTGACCCAGCCGCGCTCACCCCATCCCAGCATCTCGGCTGGCCCCGACGGACAGTCGTAGGCCACGACGGGCACGCCCAGGTCGAAGGCCTCCAGGATCACCGTCGGCCAGGCCTCGTAAAGCGAGGTCATGGCCAGGGCATCGCATCGCGCGAGCAGTGGCAACGGATTGGGGTCGGCTCCCAGCCAGTGCAATCGTTCCCGCACGGGTGAGGCCACCCGCGCAGCCTCGAAGGCCGCGCGCTCAGGGCCGTCACCGACGAACACCCACTGCGCCTGCACACCCAGCGACTGGAGCTCGGCGGCAGCCGCGAGCGCATCCTCCCAACGCTTCTGCCGCACCAGCCGGCCCAGCACAAGCACAACAGCGCCTCCCAAAGCGCGTATGGCGGGCAACCGAGGCAGCGCGGCCGACTCCACGGCAAAGGCGCTGCGCAGATAGAGGTTGGGCAGCACGGCCCAGCCCGGTGGCCTAGAGCCACCTCGCTCGCGCACCATGCTCGCCAGCGTCGATTCGCTGACGCACACCAGATGCTTCAAGCGCGGCATGAAGCGGTAATACAGCAGATTCTGAGCGCTGTCCCGCAGCCAGCCACCCGTGGCTCCGACACGCTCGCGGCGGCGGCCCTCCACGTCGTAATGCACCCAGCCGATCACGGGCCTGCCGCAGCGCCAGCCCGCCCACCAGGCGATCAGGCTCGAAGGTGGACAAGTACCGAGGATGCAATCGCTCTCCCTCGCCAGGCGCACGGCTTCGCGCAGCGCGCCCACAGCCTTGCGCATCTTGGTGAACAGCGATTCGCTGCGACGGCGCGCCATCGCAGGCCAGACAATGCGCTCGTCAGTGGCCGACAAGCCGGTCTTGTCGGTCATGCACACCAAAGCCTGGCAGCTGATCTGGACCTCGTTCGAGTCCGCCATCAGGTTGAGGGCGGCTCGGTGCGAGCCGCTGAGTTCGAGGTTGTCGAAGATGACGAGGAGCCGCAGGCGCTGCATGGCGTCACCGCTCGGTTCTGGCGACGAGCCGCTGGCTGCGCAGTCGAGCGCCGAGCTCCAGCACCGCGCGCAGCGGCAGGTAGGTCCAGCGCAAGCCGTGCGCCACTGGCCGCCATCCGACGTCCATCAAAGCGCGATCCACTTCACGCGGGTCGATCGCCACCCGGAACAGTTGCTCGAGGAAGGGTCGCTCCCGGTAAGGCTTGAGCCTGGAATGCCACTGCAGCCAGCGGTTGCCTGGGTAGTGGGCCTCGAGGATCATCTTGCGCTGCTTGAAGTCGTTGACGATGTAGGCCGTCAGCACCGAAGGTTGGAGCGAGACGTTGCGGCCGATGTGGTAATGCACCAGCGGCGCAGGCAACCTCGCACCCGGCGCGGCTTCGCAAAAACGCAGCCAGTAGTCTGAATCCATCGTGGGGTACCAGCGACCGTCGAAGCCGCCAAAGTCCACCGCCATCTGACGATCCATCATCACGCCGGATACGAAAAACGGATTGCCGAGCAGAAAATGGAACGGCGTGATGCGCCAGGGCGCTCGCGTGGCGACGCCGCCAGCGCGGCGTGGGGTCTCACCATCCCTTTCGATGAAGCCCATGCTGCCCACCAAGCGCAGTGCAGGATTGGCAGCGATCAACTCAAGACACTGGCGCACGAAGTCCGGCGCCAGCCAGTCGTCGTCGTGCAGGAGCACGACCCACCGGCCACGCGCCTGCCGCAGACAGCGATTCCAGTTGTCGACCATGCCAAGGTTGGTCGGGTTGCGCTGGTATCGCAGGCGCGGATCGCTGATCGACCGGCAGAGCTGCTCCACAGGCGAAGCTGCCCGCGCCCCTTCGCCAATGGCTGGATCCTCGATGACCAGCACTTCCAAGGCCTCCGGGGCCAGGCCCTCCTGGGCGAAGGCACTGCGCAACGCCCGGTCGAGCAGGTCGGCACGCTGGAACGCCGGCACGGCGAGAGTCACCAGGGGATTCATCGCGGATTCAGAAGGCAAACAGCCTTCGGGCTTCGCCGCCATGTTCAAGTGCTTCATCACGACACACGGCTGGAGAGCCGCGTCAGCCGCTTCGTGAGGAGAATGGACAGAAGTTCGAACCCCAGTCGCATCGGCGCATAGGCCCAGGACACCCATCGCGGCAGCGGCCGCCAACCTGCCTCTAGAAGGGCTTCATGCAACTGCAGCTCGGGGACCTGCAGATCTAAGAACCGCTGCAGGAAGCGCCGCTCGTGGTAAGGCTTCAGGCGCGAATACCAGGTCAGCCACTGCTGCCTCGGGAAAGTCAGGCGCATCAGCTCCTGCCGTTGCAGGAAGTCGTTGACGATGAAGCGGATCACCATCTCCGGCTTCAGCGAAGCATTCGCACCGATGTAGTAGTGAAGGAGCGGCTCGGGCAAGCGCGCGCAAGGTGCTTCACCGCAGAAGCGCATCCAGAACACATGATCCATCGTCGGATACCAGGCCTCGTCAAAGCCGCCCAGCCGCAGTGCCAGTTCGCGGTCCATCACCACGCTCGAGGCAAAGTATGGGTTGCCGAGCCAGAAGTGCGGCAGCTCGATGCGGTAAGGCTTCAAGCGCTCGGGCAGCACCGGCGGAGCGCCCACATCACCCCTTTCCAGCACGCCGGACGTTCCCACCATCCGCAGTTCCGGATGCGCGGCCAGCAGGCCGAGTACCAAGCGCAGGAAATGCGGCGACAACCAATCGTCGTCGTGCAGGATGAGCACCCAACGCCCGCGCGCCAGTTCCAGGCATCGGTTCCAGTTGCCCACCATGCCAAGATTGCTGTCGTTGCGGACGTAGCGCAACCGCGGATCGGCCAACCCGGCGCAAAGCTGCTCCGCATCGCTGGGCTGGTTCATGTCAGCGTCGTCGGGGTTCTCGACAACGACGATTTCAAGGCCTTCCACCCCCACCTGCGACATGGCGCTTTGCAAGGTACGGCGCAAAAGGTCTGCCCGACGGAACGTCGGAATCGCTATGGTCACGAGAGGTTTCATCGGGACGGACTGAACGCGGCTCTGATCAACTCGCCGTAGCGGGTTCGGAAGGCACGCAACATCTCCAGCGGCCATCTCCAATTGTTGTATGCCGCCTGCACGAGCAGCGGAATGACGATGGCCGCTGGCAGGCCGGCCTGGGTCTGCGTCAGCACTAGCACAGACAACAGCACGATGGCCACTCCGGACAGCAGCGCTGCCGGGACGAAGGGTACGCGGTTCTCCACCATCAAGAGCGTCGCGCTCATGCTGTGATTGAGCTCCAGGCCGCCAGCCGCTAGCATCAGTGTCAGCAGGCCTGTGCTCAGCAGCACGCCGGGCTTTCCGAGCCAGTTCAGCACCGCATCACCAAAGACAGCGAGCGACAAGGCTGCGCCGGCATAGCTCACCCATCCCACCACCAGCACGCGACCCACCATCGTGATGAAGGCTTTGCGGTCCGCCTGGACATGAAGTGCATAGAGCTGGGGCATCCGCGCCAGCAGCGGCGCCTGGGCGAGTTGGCTGATCGCATCCAGCAACTGCATGGCGAGCGCCAGGCGCCCCGCGGCCTGCAATCCAAGCGCGGCGGAAACAATGGGCAAGTTCGCCCTGAGAACCAGGTAGCCACCCAGCCGGCTGAGCCACAAGGCGAAGCTGCCCTGCAGCAGCGCCCGCAAACGCTCCCAGGTCGGCCGCATGCTCGCGGCGGGCATCAGTTTCCGAGCCCGGTACAGCGCGGGGCAAAAGCCGAGGATCGCGCCGACGATCTGGGCCAGCCCCAGCATTTCGAGCCGGGGGGCGCAGGCCAGTCCGACCAGCACCGTCAGGCCGAACGCCAAGCGCTGGACGGCCAGCGCCCTGAAGGCCTGGTCCACGTGACCAGCACCCTGGAGTAGCGAGATGGCGGCGAAACCTCGGCACGCCAAGAACTGGCCTGCGCAGAACAGCCCCCAGGCGGTCAGTACTTGGGGGACATCTCCCAGAGACGCTCCGAGCCATATCAGCACCCAGCCGCCTACGCTCCCGAAACAAAACAGATTGATCCAGCTCAGCCGGCCATAAAGCCAACGCGCGGCGCCTGCCAGTTCGCGCATACCTGCGACGTCGGCTGGTCCCTGCCCAATGCCCGGTGCTTCGCCATGTGTGGGCAGCGTGCGCAACCCGCTGCGCGCGTAGCTCAGGTAGCGGGTCAATCCGGGCTCAAGCGCCCCCTCGGCCATCGATGCCAGCAGTCCCAGGCTCTGGATCAGGTACCACAGCGCCAGCTGCTCCAGCGAAAACCGCCACAGCACCAGAGGCAGCAGCACCGCGCTCAGCGGTAGGCCACCGAGCTGCGCCAGGTAGGCCCAGAACGTGGCTCGATGCGAATTGCTCATGCGGGGCCGGCCAACAGCTCGGCCAAACCCGCTTCTAGAGCGATGCGGGGCATCCATCCCGGCAGCGGCTTCATGGCGCGCCATGGCTGCATGACTTCGCGGTCGCGATACGGCCGCGCGCCCCACGCCACCGGCAATCGCCGACCGCTCAGCGCCTCGATCATCGCGACGATCTCCCGCAGCGAATGCGCCGGCACACCGCCCAGGCCGAAACGCCCGTGACCGGCGTGCGCAGCCGTATGCGACGCGGCAACCAGCAGTGCCTCGACCACGTCGTCCACATGCACCATGCACAACCGCTGCTCCCCGCCCGACAGCGCCAACGTTTCCGCACCCGCATCCAGCCGCAGCAGCAAGTTCAGGAGCTTGGGACGAGGGTCGGCAGGTCCATACGACTCGAACAGTCGCAGCGACACGGCGGATACGCCGTGGCGTTCGGCGTGATAGTCCACGATGGATTCAAAGGCCTGCTTGGTTGCAGCATACAAGTTGACCGCATAAGGTGCGGCCTCATCGGGCAACCTGTGCTGCCAACTGGTCGTGGCATTGACAAAGCGCCCCGCGCCCAACCGGCCCATCGCATCGAGCAGGTGCGTGCCGAGCCTGAGGTTGGCGTCCAGCAGATCGTCGATCTGGTCCGGACGGTGCTCGACCAGAAAAAGCGTCGCCAGATGGAAGACGACATCGGGCTGGAGGGACTGCATCAAACCATCCCACGCTCCACTTTGCGCATCGACGCGATGGAAACGCACTACCGCTGAATCAACCAGGGCCTGCCGCGTCACGACATGCACGCGCCATCCGTCCCGCACTAGCCTTGCGACAAGACGGGAGCCCACGAAACCCGTGCCACCCGTGATCAGCGCAACGGGTGCGGTCATCCCGCGGCACCAAACGGGTTTTGAAAGCCCTTCAGGCCCGGCAGCCCGCGATCACGCGCCGAAAGGATGGGATCGGCAACGGGCCAAGCCACCCCAACAGAATCCCAACGCACGCCACCATCCGTTGATGGGTCGTGCGCGAACTCGGTCTTGTAGCCCATCACCGCCACGTCGCTGAGTGTCAGGAAGGCATGGGCCACGCCAGGCACGATGTAGAGCGCGTCGCCGTCAGCAGCATCGAGTTCGAAAGTCAGCACACTGCCATAGCTCACTTCGCCCAGTCGCAGGTCCAGCAATGCGTCGAACACACGGCCCTGGATGGGATACACCAATTTGGCGCCCGCCCGAGGCGGCGTCACGACGTGGAAACCGCGCAGCACCCTGCGATGAGAGACAGAAAAAAAGTCTTCATCGAACCGGGTGCTCAAGCCATGCTCGGCCCACGAGGGCGCATGGAAACTCTTGACGAAGCGCCCCCGATGATCGCCATGGACCGGTAGCCGCAACCGCCAACATCCGGCAAACGCCGTTGGCTCGAAGGCCTGGGAAGGATTCATGGGCAATGCTGGGTTCGAGAGTCGAAGGGCGCCTGTCTCGCATGGCGGTTGCGCCAGCGCCGCGTCTGCCACGCCAGGCTGCGCTGCAGCAATCCAATACCAGCGGGCATGGCCAAGCAAGTCGTCAGCAGCAGGCCTCTCCAATTGTGCGGGTCCAGCTGACGCGCCATCCGGGCGAACTCACGCGCGACCTCGTTGGCCGCGGCCCATGGTCCGTGGTGCTGCACCCCAACCTCGATCGCCCAGGCTCTCAGGTGCGCGGCTCGTTCCTCGGCAGGCAGTGAGAGAAACTGTGCATCGTGGGTGAGCGCGCCATACAGCCGACATCCTGCGACATGCATCGACTCACGGGAGCGGCTCACGCTGCAAGGCCGCACCACGTAGTCGACCAATTCACCCGGCAGGTACCCGGTTTTGTGTAGGGCCGCGAATCGAAGCCAGAAATCAAGGTCTTCGCGGGCGCGCAGGCTTTCGTCAAAGCGTCCGGTGGTCTCGACGGCCGCCCCCCTCAGCAGTGCGCAATGAATGGGGAAGGGATGGCCGCGGAGCAGATGTCGACGCAGATGCGCAGCGCCCTCGGCACTGAACAACCCCGCGGGTGATTCCGTCGATACCCGATTCAGGACTTGACCTTCGGGCGTCACCAGAAGGCCGTCGGAAAACACTCCCGACATCGCCGGATGCGCGCGCAAGTAAGCGAGCTGCACGGCAATCTTTCCTGGCAGCAGGCGGTCGTCCGCATCCAGGAACATGATGAACTCGCCCCTGGCAAGCCTCAGTCCGGCATTGCGCGCAGCGGCCTGCCCTCGATTCTCCTGGTGCCACAACGTGATGCGACAGGCAAACGGCGCCAACCGTGCGCGAGTGTCGTCGGTGGAGCCGTCGTCGACCACGATGACCTGCACGCCTTCGACATCCTGGCTGAGCACCGACTCGACGGCGGCCCGCACGCACAAGCCCATGTTGAAGCTGGCAATGATCACGCTGACCTGGGGAGTGGACTTCGATGGAGACAAAGTAACGTTAGGACCCACGGTGCGTGATATCTGTTGCAAAGGGAAGGATCGAGTGCGTCGATTATGTCGATCGACCGCCTGGCTTTCGACCATCCCTGTACCCCGGCGCTAGCATTCGCGTGGCTGTGACGAGAAAGCTGCGAGAAAGTACACATGACCCCCATGCAACGCGTTTTCAGTGACCTGTTTGTGCTGGAGCTGGCCAACAACCACTGGGGCCGCGTCGACCGCGGCCTGGCCATCATCAATGCATTCGCCCAAGTCGTGCGATTCAACAACGTGCGCGCCGCGATCAAGCTGCAATTCCGCGATGTCGACCACTTCATCTCACCGAACTTCAAGGGTCGCGAGGATCTACGCTACATCAAGAAGACCGAAGCCACCAAGCTGGAAAAGCACGAGTACGCAACGCTGATCGACGCTATTCGCGACCAGGGCTGCATCCCGATGGCGACCGCCTTCGACGAGGCATCGGTGGACCTGTGCGAGGAATTCGACCTGCCCATCATCAAAGTGGCCAGCTCGGACCTGAACGACTGGTTCCTGCTCGACCGCATCGCCAAGACGCGCAAACCTGTCATCGTGTCCACCGGCGGCTCGTCGGAGAAGGACATCGACGACCTCGTCACCTTCTTCGCCAACCGCCACATCCCGCTGTCGCTGAACCACTGCGTGTCGCTCTACCCGTCCGAGGACGACGAGCTGGAGCTGAATCAGATCGACTATCTGCGCCAGCGCTACCCGCAACTGGTCATCGGCTTCTCGACGCACGAGTACAGCGATTGGCGCGACTCGATGCTGATGTCGTACGCCAAAGGCGCTCGCACGTGGGAACGCCACATCGACATCGAGGCCGACGGGATTGCCGTGTCGCCCTATTGCTCGCAGCCGCATCAGGTGGATGCCTGGTTCAAGGCTTTCCACAAGGCTCGCGAGATGTGCGGCGCCAGCGGCGACACCAAGCGCATTCCGAGCAAACGCGAGATTGAGTACCTGGACCAGCTTGTACGCGGCGTCTATCTGAAGCGCGACTTGCCCGCCGGTTATGAGTTCCACCACAACAGCGTGGATCGCGACTTCTACTTGGCCATCCCGCTGCAGAAGGGCCAGCTCTCCTGCCGCGAGGTCATGAACGGCCAACGCTCGGTGCGAGAACTCAAGGCCGACTCTGCGCTGATGATCGACGACCTCGACAGCCCCTACGCCAGCACACCGGCGCTGCGTCAGCTGATCTACAACCGCGGCCTGTGAGCGACTTTGCGGCCTTCCTGGGAGAAGATTTCTCCCGCCTCGAAGCCGTCGCGCCAAGCTTGCAGGCGCTGGACGGCCAGCGCCTCTACCTGACTGGCGCGACCGGCTTCTTCGGCAAGAACCTGCTGACCCTACTGACCCATCTGCATGCCGGCGGCATGCGCTTCGAGGTCGTGGCGCTAAGCCGCAATCCGCAGGGCTTCATCGCCGCACAACCCTGGATCTCACGGCAGTCTTGGCTGCGATTCCTGCAAGGCGACGCACGCAACGCCTGGCCGGGCGAGGGCCGCTTCGACCTGTTGCTGCATGCAGCCACCGACACCCATGCCAGTGCGCACATCGACCAGCAAAACGTATTCGACGATGCGCTTGCCGGCACCCGCCAGGTGCTCGCTTTTGCCGGCACCCACGGCGTGCGTCGCCTCCTGCTGACGGGCTCCGGCGCACAGTACGGCGCCCTGTCCACCGATGGCAGGGGGATTAGAGAGGACACACCGCGGGCCTGCGACCCGACGCAGGTCAGCAGCGCCTACGGAGAGGCCAAACGCGTGTCGGAGCTGCTGGCGGTGTTGCATGCCCAGCGACATGCGTGCGCAATCGTACCGACGCGCTGCTTCGCCTTCGTCGGCCCTGGGCTGGATCTGCATGGCCATTTCGCCATCGGCAATCTCATCCGCGATGCGCTGGCCGGCGGGCCGTTGCGGCTGAACTCGGCCGGCGAGGCGGTGCGCAGCTACCTCTACGGTGCTGACCTGGCTTGGTGGTTGCTGCACCTGTTGCTCGAAGCACCTAGTGCGTGGCCCGTCAACGTCGGCGGAGGGCAAGGCCTGCGCATCGTCGAGCTGGCGCATCTCGTGCGCGATCTGCTGTGCCCGGCTGCTGACGTGCAGGTCGGCTCTGTCCAGCCCGGCGAATCGAGGCGTCACTACCTACCGAGCATCGACCGCGCCGCCGAACTTGGCCTGACTCCCTGGACGCCGCTGGAGCTCGCCATAAAGCGCACAGCGCAATGGCACTCGTTGGATGCCTGACCCGCAATGCCTCGCATCGCCACCCAATGCATCTGTTGCAATTCACACGATCTGGAACGCGTGAGCGCCGTGTTGATGCCGTTCGTCGCGCAGCGCGCGCTGGGCTGGGAGCCTTGCGAGATCACGCCTGAATGGGGGCTGCGTGACCTGCCGCTCGGGCACGCCCACGCGCTGTGTACCACCTTGCACTGCCCCGCCTGCGGCACCCTGTTCCTGGACATGCGTTTTGACGACTCAGAGATGGCGCGTCTCTACCGCGACTACCGTGGTAACGAGTACGAAGCTCAGCGCGAACATTTCGAACCGGGCTACACGACCCGCAACCGCGCCCTGGTGGCCGGTGACGCGCACATTCCCGAGATCGATGCCTTTCTGCGGCCGAGGCTCCCCGCCAGGCCCGCGGTGCTCGACTGGGGCGGGGACACCGGCTTGAACACGCCACTGCGTCGCGAAGCGGCGCTGCACCACGTACTGGACATTTCCGGGCGCCCTTTGGTCGACGGAGCCGTAGCCGTAGCCGCGCCGCAAGGGACCTATGACGTCATCGTGCTGGCGCATGTGCTGGAGCATGTGCCCGAACCCGGCTCGCTGATCGACCAGGTCCGCGCCGCCATGGCGGCGCGGACGCGGCTCTACGTAGAAGTCCCTTTCGAGGTCTTGATGCGCGCCGCCGAGACCGACGGGACGGCTTGGCGACGCAAGCGCCACTGGCACGAGCACATCAACTTCTTCAGTCCGGTCGGACTGCGCCGCTTGCTCGAAGGGCATGGCCTCCAAGTAGAAGCTGAAACACGCCTGCGCCTGAGCAGCGACGGCGCCACGGCGCTGGGGCTGCTGTGCCGTCTGGGCTAAGCGCCGCGTTCAGTGTCCGGCCAATGGCTGCGGTTCACGCATCAAGCTGGCCAACGCGCCGGGCATCAGGCGACCGACGTAGTGCCACGCCTGGCCCTGATAGCTAGCCATGCTGCGGCCGTCATCGCGCCAGTGAGAGCCTCCCAGCGTCTGGCGGTACAGCTCTTGCGCAGGCGTGACCGCGCCGACCAGCAACATCAGTACAACCGCATGGCGCCAGCGCGCAGGCATGTCGCAAAGCGCCAATGCGCGCGCGGTGCACAGCAGTAGCAAGGTGACGGGTGCAATGCCTGCGCGCATCAGCAGGTCGTTGCCTGGCCCGAAGCGCAGCAATGGCAGCGCAAACAGCAACGCACACGCAGCCCAGAACGTCCAGTCCAGACGGCGCGGTCCGGCGGCCAGCAACGCGCAGGCCAGGAAACCCCATTCCAGCATCTGAAAGCAGATCCATTGATTCCATGTAGCCATTGACGCCGCGACGTCGGCGAGTTCGCGCCGCTCGGTCGGCAGGATGTCGGTGACGATGCCGAAGCTGACGAACACACCCAGCAACGCCAGCAGCGGCAGCACCGCCAGCACAGCCGGGCGTAGCAGCTCGCGTGCCCACGCCGACGCGGCCTGGGCACGCAACGTCGCCAAGGCCAGCAACGGCAACAACCCTACGCAGGCCAGCGGCGACCAGAGCGCCGCGGCCAGCAACAGCAGCGCAGCGGGTGCCAGCGCCAGCCCCGTGTCACGGTGGCGCCAGATCAGTGCCACCCCCAGCCAGGCAGGGAGTGCATGGTTGGGTGCCCAGAACAGCAGCGTGGTCTGCGACGAGTACTGCAGCCACGGCGCCCACCATTCGATGTGTTCACCCAGCGCAGGTGTATACCCTCGCTCCACCACGAAGCCCAGGACGTCCATGCCACTGAATAGCCCGAGGATCAACAGCACCGTCGCCAAGGCACTCGGCCGCCGCTGGGGCCAGGACTGGACCACGAGCGCGAAGAACAGCAGCACACCCAGTGCCGTCCACAGGCCCAGCAGCAATCGCGCAGCCCCGATACCGCCGAACCAAGAACCCAGGCCTGCGGGAATCAGGTAATAGCCCATCGAGAAGCGCAGCACTGCTTCACCACCGGCGAGCGGGCCGTAACCTACCGGCCAGGCACCCAGGGTCAGGTCGTGCAGCACGACCATCCGCACGCTCCAGTCCTTGGCCAAAGGCAGGCCGCCAAGCAGACCGCTGGCGGCCACCCACAGCAGCGCCAGGGCAACGAGCGCGACCCACCACCACAGCCGCAGGGGGACGGCATCGCGGCGGTGACGAACGACCACCGCATGCACCGTGACGGCCAGCAGACTGCTGAACGCCAGCGCTACCGGCCAACGCCACCAGCCCCACAGGAACGGCAGCAGCGGCGCCAGCAGGTAGCCCGCGGCAGCCAGTTCCAGCTGGTCGAACTGGCGCTCGGTGCGGTCGCCGCTCACGCGCGGGGCTCGCTCGAATGCCGCGGCAGCGAATCGCTCGGCGGCAGGTTGACGCGCTCCTTCTCGACGACCAGCGGCCGCTTGCTGACCTGGGTGTGGATGGCCGCCACGTACTCGCCGACGATGCCGATGAAGAAGAGCTGCACCGCGCCGAAGAAGAACAGGCCAATGATGACTGGCGCCGTACCGACTGCGAAGTGCTGCCAGAACACCAGCTTCGCGATCAGATAACCCAGCGAAACCAGCAGGCTGACCGCGCTCAACGTGAAGCCGGCCAGCGTCGCCAGCCGCAACGGCAGCTTGGAATGGCTGGTCAGCCCCAGCATCGCCAAGTCGTACAGCGTGTAGAAATTGTTCTTCGTGATGCCGCGCACGCGTGCCGGCTGCTCGAACTCGACAGTCGCGTACCGGATGCCCAGCTCGGCGATCAGCCCGCGGAAATACGGGTAGGGGTCGCCCAGGTCTCGAATCATCTCGACGACCGACCGGTCGTACAGCCCGAAACCGGTGAAGTTGGCGATCAACGGCACGTCGGCCATGCGCCCCAGCGCGCGGTAGTAGAAGCGTCGCACGACCGCCATCGCCCAGGTCTCGCGCGAATGCGGCTTCACACCCAGCGCGATCAGCTCGCCCGCACGCCAGTGAGCGACGAACTGGCCGATCAGCTCGGGGGGGTCTTGCAGGTCCGACGCCATGCAGATGATGGCCTGGCCGCTGGCTTGGTACATGCCATGCAGCGGCGAGCGCACATGACCGAAGTTGCGGGCGTTGACGATGAGTTTCACGCGCGGGTCCGCCGCGGCGAGCGCCTTCACTTGGGCGACAGTCTCGTCCGTGGAGCCGTTGTCCACGAAAATGTGCTCGAACTCGAAGTCCGCTGCTGGACCGCCTGGTTCGAACTGGGCCTTGATGCGCTGATGCAGCTCGACGACGTTGTCGGCCTCATTCAGGCAGCTGGTGACGATGCTGATCAGGGTCATGCGCGCGCATCCTAGGGCCATCCAGGCCCCGCGCGTGGTGCCCAGGCTTGCAGACCGCTCAGGGCGCCGCCGCTCGCACCATGCCCGCCGCAGCCGCGACGATGGGCTCGCGCTCCGGCAGGATGTAGACGAGCCCCCGGCCACTGCCCAGTGCGGGCAGCACGACTTGGTCGAAGAAGGCCGGGTCGACGACGACGCAGCCCAGCGTGATGCGGCGGTCCTGCAGATTGCTGGATGCCAGCCGCTCCGGGCGGTGCTGGTTGGCGGGCGCTGGGCGCAGGCGGTGGATGGCCAGGTTGGCTTCGTAGTCGAACCACACCACGCGCTCACCGTTCAGGTTGTGACCGGGCTGGGTCTCGAAACGACCCGCCGGCGTCACCCGCTCCTGCGTCGTCAGCGCCGAGGGGGCCTTGCCCCGGGCGCTGGCCGCTTCGGCGTCGCCAGGCGTCAGACCCAGCAACGCGGGCGTGCGGCCCAGCAGGCGGCCGTCCGCGGCATACACCGACAGCGTCGCCAGGCGCTTGTCCACGACCGCGAAGGGGCGGCCGTCGCCGGCGTCATGGGCAACCGGCCGCGCCGTGACGTCCGCGAGCGCCGGCAGTGCCGTGGCGGCGCCCCATGCCGCGACGATGCCCCAAATGCCGACCTTGACCCGACGTAACCGGTTTGCCCAACTGCTGCCCACGCTTTGCCCCGCTGACGGGCGGCGCAACCTCGCACCAGCCCGGCGGGCAGTCTAGGAAGGCGGGCACCTCGCGCACAGGCGAGGAGTTCACGGTTTGGCGCTGTTACCTC
Source organism: Roseateles sp. P1_C6 (assembly GCF_056406315.1). Classification (NCBI taxonomy): domain Bacteria; kingdom Pseudomonadati; phylum Pseudomonadota; class Betaproteobacteria; order Burkholderiales; family Sphaerotilaceae; genus Roseateles; species Roseateles sp. P1_C6. Next base: position 112,354 of record NZ_JBFUAK010000006.1, on the reverse strand, counting down.
GCGCCGGCGCCGCCTGTGCGAAATATTGCGGCGGCCGGGCGTCGGGAAAGAAGGCCGTCAACGACTGGCGCTCGGGCAGCACGTAGACGACCGCCCCGCGCCGGCCGAGGTTGGGCCAGACGGTCTTGTCGAAGAAGGCGACAGGCACGTTGATGCAGCCCCAGCTGATGCGGTTGTCGGCCGGCGTCGGTGTGGCCAGGCGTTCAAGGCGGCGCTCCTTGGGGTTGGTCGCACGCACCCGATGCATGGACACGGCGGCGCCGTAGTCCACCCAGACGACGTCGTCGCCCAGCGCATTGCGGCCGGGCTCGGACTGGAAACGGCCGGCCGGGGTTGTGCGTTCCTGGGGCTTGATCTGGTCGATGGGCTTGTTGCCGATGCCGGCGACGGACAGGTCGCCGGCGGCATAGCCCAGCAGCACGGGGCTGTTGCCGAGCAGGTGGCCGCTGGGTGCGAAGACGTAGACGCGGGCGCGCCGCTTGTCGACGATGGCAAACGGATGGTCGCCGTTGTCGGCCTCGCGCACGGCCCAGGCGGCGACGCGGGTCACGTCCTGCGGGGCGCGGACGTTGCCCATGTCCAGCCGCCGCTCGATGGCCGGTGCCGCAGGGGCGGCGGTCGGCTGGGCAGCGGCCGCGCGGGGCGGCGGGGAGGAAGCCGGCAAATGGCTGCGCCAGAAGCGGCTCCCGCCAAAAATGAAAAGCGCGGCGAGCGCCACGGCGGCAAACAGCACGCCTTGGCGCAGGCCGGCAAGGATGTCCCGCCGCGAGTCCGCGGCGGCGTCATCCTCAGGGCGGTCTCCGAAACGCATGGTCAGCAGTGACGGAGATCGCCCGATACGTCGCGATCAGTTACGGTCGGCGCGGGGAGCGGGTTCCGTGTAGGCCGGGGCCGGCGTCGTGTTCACGGACGAGTTTTGCGTCGCGGGTTGCGACAGCGTGTTGTCGACCGGCTGGGGCGGGATCTGCGCGGTGCTGGGCTCGGCCGGCGGCGGCGTGGTGCGGCTCGGTTCGTCGGCCGGCTGCTGCAGCGTGGCGTTGCTTTCCTGCGGCATCAGCGTCGGGTCGGCGGGCGGCGTCTGGTCAGCCGGCAGCGGCGCTGCGGTGGTCTGCTCGACCGGGGGGGACGCCGGGGTTTCTTCCGACTGGGCGACGGCCAGGCCGATGCCGGTCACGAGGAAGGCAGCGGTCATGACGGTGGTGACGGTCTTGATGGTGGACATAGCGAACTCCTTTTGATGCGGTGAGGCCAGCAAAAGCGCCGACCGGCGGGTGCCGGGCATTTCCACCGCGGCTGAGTCCACTCTAGGGCGCCACCCGGGCGCGTGACGTCGGCTCCCCGCCCAATGCCCTGTAGGAGCGCCCCGCACGCGGATGCGGCTGGTTACCCGCAGAAGCAGGGCGTTGCAGCGCTTGCGCCACAGTGGCTTTCAGAGCTTGAAGTCGTAGTCCACCGTCAGCGGCGCGTGGTCGCTGAACATCTCGCCGGTGTAGATGGCCTCGCTGCGCGCAAGCGCCGCAACGCCCGGCGTCGCCAGGTGGTAGTCCAGCCGCCAACCGACGTTGTTGGCGCGTGCATTGCCGCGGTTGCTCCACCAGGTGTATTGCTCGGCCTTCTGGTTCATCGTGCGGAACACGTCGACCAGGCCGCCTTCGTCGAACAGACGCGTCAGCCAGGCGCGCTCCTCGGGCAGGAAGCCGCTGTTCTTCTGGTTGCTGCGCCAGTTCTTCAGGTCGATTTCCTTGTGCGCGATGTTCACGTCGGCGACCAGGATGAACTCGCGCTCGGCCTTCAACGCCATCAGGTGCGGGTACAGCGCTGCCAGGAAGCGGTACTTGACCTGCTGGCGCTCCTCGCCGCTGGTGCCGCTGGGGAAATAGACGCTGATGAGGCTGAGCTTGCGGCCCGGCTTGTCGAAGCGCTTCTCGACCCAACGGCCCTCTAGATCGAACTCGCCTATCCCCAGGCCCGTGACCAGATCGCTGGGTTCTTCCTTGGTATAGAGGCCCACGCCCGAGTAGCCCTTCTTCTCGGCGTAGTGGAAATGGCCGTTGAGCAGGTCGCAGCTGCGGAACTTGTCCTCGACGACGTCGGCCTGCGCCTTCAGCTCCTGCACGCCGACCGCATCGGCCTGCTGCTTGTCGAGCCAGTCGAAGAAGCCCTTGCTGGCGGCGGAGCGGACGCCGTTGAGGTTGGCGGTGATGAAGCGCATCGCAATGAGGGGTGGGTTGACGCGGATGAGTATCGCAGTGCAGCAAATGCACAACACCGCGCACGCTTTCATCACGCAAACGTCACGTGATCTTTACGATCCCGTAGAAATCAGAGGCGTCAAAAGCGCCCATTTTTTCTCGCCTGCCCGCCCTACCCCCCGTCAACCCGAGGATTTCTCATGCCGAAACAACGCATTTCCCCGACCCTGCTGGCGCTCGCACTGGCTGCGGCCTTCCCGATGCAGGCCGCCGTGGCCCAGACCGCGCCGGCGTCGGAAGCCAAGAAGGACGTGAGTCAATTGGAGGCCGTCATCGTGACCGGCAGCCGCCGCGCCGAGAACCTGAAGGAAGTGCCGCTGTCGATCTCGGCGATCAAGTCCGAGGAACTGGACACCTACAACGCCAGCGGCCAGGACGTGCGCGCGCTGTCGGGCCGTGTGCCCAGCCTGAACATCGAATCGGACTACGGCCGCACCTTCCCGCGTTTCTATGTGCGCGGCCTGGGCAACACCGACTTCGACATGAATGCGTCCCAGCCCGTGGGCCTGGTCTATGACGACGTCGTGCAGGAAAGCATCGCGCTGAAGGGCTTCCCGGTCTTCGACATGGAGCAGGTCGAACTGCTGCGCGGCCCGCAGGGCACGCTCTTCGGCCGCAACTCGCCGGCCGGCGTCATGAAGTTCGACTCGGCCAAGCCGACCAAGCGCCTGGAAGGCTTCGCCAACTTCAGCTACGGCCGCTGGAACTCCGCCAACCTGGAAGCCGCCGTCAACGTACCGCTGAGCCAGGACTGGCAGATGCGCGTCGCCGGCATCGTCCAGCGCCAGGACAACCGCGTGCACAACCCGGTGGCTGACGCGACGCCCGACCTCGAGGGCTACAACGACAAGGCGGTGCGCCTGCAGGCCGCCTACAAGAACGGCAACTTCTCGGGCCTGTTCAAGGTCCAGGCCCGCGACTTCAAGGGCACGGCCACCACCTTCCGCGCCAACATCATGAAGCGCGGCGCCAACGACCTGGTCGACGGCTACGACGACGCCAGCTACCCCACCGACGGCTACAACTCGCAGACGCTGAAGTCCAGCGAAGTCAGCGCGCGCCTGCGCTGGGACTTCGACGGCGTGTCGCTGTACTCCATCACCGCCCACGACCGCGCCAAGTTCTACAGCCGCGGCGATGTGGACGGCGGCTTCGGCAGCCGCTTCGGCGGCATCCCGGATGGCCCTAAGTACTACCCGTCGGGCTCGACGACGCCCTACCCGTCCGTCATTCCGTTTGACGCCCAGACGGCCGATGGCATCCCGACGCTGCGCCAGACGACGCAGGAATTCCGCCTGCAGTCCAACACCAGCGACCCGCTGCAGTGGATCGCCGGCCTGTACTACTTCAACGAGAAGCTGCAGGTGGACAGCTTCAACTTCGACAGCTTCGCCGCCGGTGACCCGCAGAACGGTTATGCCGTGCAGCACCAGACGGCCAAATCCTGGGCCGCATTCGGCAACGTGAACTTCGCCGTCACGCCGGACTTCAAGATCCGCGGCGGCGTTCGCTACACCAACGACAAGAAGGACTTCGACGCCATCCGCACCTGGACGCCGGGCAAGGCCAACAACGTCGACGTCATCGGCCCGTTCTTCGCGTCGCCGAAGTCCACGAACTGGAGCTGGGACCTGGGCGCCAACTACAACCTGGACAAGTCCACCAGCCTGTTCGCGCGCGTCGCCACCGGCTACCGTGCGCCGTCCATCCAGGGCCGCGTGCTGTTCGGTGATGCGATCTCGATCGCCAATTCCGAGAAGGTGCTGTCCGTCGAAGCCGGCTTCAAGGCCGACCTGCTGGACAACACCGCCCGCATCAGCGGCACGGTGTTCAAGTACCGCGTGAAGGACATGCAGCTGACCGCTGGCTCGGGCTCCACCAACCAGAACCGCCTGGTCAACGCCGCCAAGGCCGAGGGCCAAGGCTTCGAGCTGGATGCGCAGGCCATCATCGCCCGCGACTGGCGCACGACGCTGGGCTTCTCGTACAACGACACGAAGATCAAGGACGCCAACCTGTTCGTGCAGCCCTGCGGCAACGCCAACTTCCAGTTCCTGGAAGCCAACACCGGTTGCACGGTGCTGGACCCGGCAGGCCCGCTGGCCGGCACCGTCAGCATCAACGGCAACCCGCTACCGCGCGCGCCCAAGGTCACCTGGAACTGGACGCTGAAGTACAGCACCGAGATCGGCGCCGGCGAACTGACCGTGCTGACCGACTGGGCCTACAAGGACAAGTACAACATGTTCCTGTACGAGGCCGTCGAGTACAAGGCCAAGTCGGCCCTGGAAGGCGGCCTGCGCGTGGGCTACGGCTGGAACAACGGCAAGTACGAGGTGGCGGCCTATTCCCGCAACATCACCAACCACCGCCAGGTCGTCGCCGCCATCGACTTCGACAACCTGACCGGCATCGTCAACGAGCCGCGCAGCTACGGCGTGCAGTTCAAGGCATCGTTCTAAGACGCACTGCGGGACTAGCGCCGGACCGCTCCCAAGCCGGCCCGCCCGAGGGGCTCACAAGCCCGCCGGTGTAAACGAGTAGAGGCCTGACCCGTTCTAGGGGTCAGGCCTCTTTTTTTGACCCCTAGAATCTTTGTCACATGTCTGCCGCCGCCGATCCGCTCGCCCAGTCCTTCGTCGCCTTTGCCGTGGAGGCCGGTGTGCTGCGCTTCGGCGAGTTCAAGACCAAGGCCGGCCGACTCAGCCCGTACTTCTTCAACGCCGGGCTGTTCGACGACGGCGCCAAGCTGGGTCGCCTGGCGGGCTTCTATGCCGAGCGCCTGATCGCGTCGGACCTGGCCTTCGACATGATCTTCGGCCCCGCCTACAAAGGCATCACGCTGGCCGCGGCGGTGTCGATGGAGCTGGCGCGGCGCGGCCGCAATGTGCCGTTTGCCTACAACCGCAAGGAAGCCAAGGACCACGGCGAAGGCGGCACGCTGGTCGGCGCACCGGTCAAGGGCCGCGTGCTGATCATCGACGACGTGATCTCCGCCGGCACCTCGGTGCGCGAGTCCATCCAGATGATCGAGGCCGCCGGTGCCACCCCTTGCGGCGTGTCCATTGCGCTAGACCGCCAGGAGAAGGCGGCCGAGAGTGGCGTCGACAGCCCGCAGTCCGCCGTGCAGCAGGTGCAGCAGCGCTACGGCCTGCCCGTCGTCGCCATCGCCGGCCTGGCCGACCTGCTGGCCTTTCTCGACGGCGCGCCCGAACTGGCCGCGCACCGCCCGGCCGTGCTGGCCTACCGAGAGCGTTACGGCGTCTGATGCGCGCGCTGCCCGTCGTTGCCGGACTGTTCATCGCCAGCGCCGCGCTGGCGCAGGACGGCGCGCCCGCCAAGGGCATCTACACCTGCACGACCGCTGACGGTCGCAAGCTCACGGGCGACCGACCCATCCCCGAATGCACCGCGCGCGAGCAGCGCGTGCTGAACCCCGACGGCTCGCAGCGCACGACGCTGCCGCCCTTCCTCAGCCCCGAGGAGCGCACCGCCAAGGAAGCCGCCGACCGCCGCGCCGCGGCCGACCGCATCGCCCAGCTGGACGCCATCCGCCGCGACCGCACGCTGATGCAGCGCTACCCGACCGAGGCGGCGCACCAGCGCGCGCGCAACACCGCGCTGGACGACGCCAGCAAGGCCACCAAGATCTCCGAGCGCCGCATCAAGGACCTGAACCAGGAGCGCAAGCCGCTGCTGGACGAGGCCGAGTTCTACAAGGGCCGCCCGCTGCCGGGCAAGCTCAAGCAGGCGCTCGATGCGAACGACGCGAGCATCGAGGCCCAGCAGGTGCTCGTCGAGAACCAGAAGGCCGAGATCGTGCGCATCAATGCGCGCTTCGACGCCGAGCTGGCGCGGCTGAAGAAGCTCTGGGCCGGTGCCACGCCGGGCTCCATGCCGCCGCTGGGCGAGTTGCAGAAGACGGTCCCCGCGACGACGCCGAAGCCCGGCGCCTCCAAGTAGCGCCGGGATCGGCGATCAGCCGAGCTTCTTCTTCAGCAGCTCGTTCACCAGGGCCGGGTTGGCCTTGCCCTTGGTTGCCTTCATCGCCTGACCGACCAGCGCGTTGAACGCCTTGTCCTTGCCGGCGCGGAATTCGTCGACGGACTTCTGGTTGGCGGCCAGCACCTCGTCGAGGATGGCCTCGATGGCACCGGTGTCGCTGACCTGCTTCAGGCCCTTGGACTCGATGACGGCGTCCACGTCCGTGGCCTCGCCAGACCACAGCGACTCGAACACCTGCTTGGCGGCGTTGTTCGAGATCGTGCCGTCGGCAATGCGCGCGATCAGCCGGCCGAGCAGCGCGGGGCCGACCGGGGCGGTGTCGATCTCGCCGTCTTCCGAGTTCAACCGACGAGAAATCTCGCCCATCACCCAGTTCGCGACCAGCTTGGGCGCGGCGCCCGCGGCCTTCGCGGCCTCGTAGTAGCGCGCCGTCGCCAGGCTCTGCGTCATCATCGTCGCGTCATAGGCCGGCAGGCCATCGACACTCTCGAAGCGCGCCGCCATCACGCGCGGCAGCTCGGGCATCTCGCCCTTCACGCGCTCCACCCACTCGGGCGCGATGACCAGCGGCGGCAGGTCGGGGTCGGGGAAGTAGCGGTAGTCGGCCGAGTCCTCCTTGCTGCGCATCGCGCGGGTCTCGCCGGTGTCCGGGTTGTAGAGGATGGTCGCTTGGCTGATTCTGCGGCCATCCTCGATCTCGTCAATCTGCCAGTTGACCTCGTAGTTCACCGCGTCGACGAGGAAGCGGAAGCTGTTGAGGTTCTTGATCTCGCGGCGCGTGCCATAGGGCTCGCCGGGCTTGCGCACCGACACGTTGACGTCGCAGCGGAACGAGCCTTCCTGCATGTTGCCGTCGCAGATGCCCAGCCACATCACCAGCGCGTGCAGCGTCTTGGCGTACTCCGCCGCTTCGGCGGCCGAGCGCATGTCGGGCTCGGAGACGATCTCCAGCAGCGGCGTGCCGGCGCGGTTCAGGTCGATGCCCGACTGGCCGTGATAGTCCTCGTGCAGGCTCTTGCCCGCGTCTTCTTCCAGGTGGGCACGGGTCAGGTTGACCTTGTGCTTCACGTCGCCGACAAAGAACTCCACCGCGCCGCCCTGCACGACGGGGATCTCGAACTGGCTGATCTGGTAGCCCTTGGGCAGGTCCGGGTAGAAGTAGTTCTTGCGCGCAAAGATGGACAGCGGCGCGACCTTGGCGCCGACGGCCAGGCCAAAGCGGATGGCCCGCTCGACGGCCGCGCGGTTCAGCACCGGCAGCGTGCCGGGCAGGGCCAGGTCCACCGGCGACGCCTGCGTGTTGGGCGCCGCGCCGAAGGCGGTCGAGCTGCCGCTGAAGATCTTGCTCTGCGTCGAGAGCTGGACGTGGTTCTCGAGGCCGATGACGACCTCGTAGCCGCGGATGAGTTTGGACGTGGGCATGTTCAGAGACTCCGCAGAGCCGCCTCAAGGAGGCTCGCGCCCCCTTGGGGGGCAGCGAACAAAGTGAGCGTGGGGGTCATCAATATCCTGCCGGGGCGCGCTGGTGCCAGTCGGTCGCCTGCTGGAGGGCGTGCGCGGCGTGCAGCAGCTGCCCTTCCTTGAAGTAGTTGCCGATCAGCTGCAGGCCGACCGGCATGCCGCCTTCACCCGCGCCCACCGGCACGCTCATGCCGGGCAGGCCGGCGAGAGACCCGGGCAGCGTGAAGATGTCGGCCAGGTAGGCCTGTGTTGGGTCGTCGGCGCCGGTGCCGGCGGCCCAGGCGACGGTGGGCGCCACCGGGCCGGCGATCAGGTCGCACTGCTTGAAGCACTGCTGGAAGTCGTCCGCGATCATGCGGCGCAGCTTCTGCGCCTGCAGGTAGTAGGCGTCGTAGTAGCCGTGGCTCAGCACATAGCTGCCGATCATGATGCGGCGCTTGACCTCGGCGCCGAAGCCCTCGGCGCGCGTCTTCTTGTACATGTCCAGCAGGTCGTCGTACTGGGCAGCACGGTGGCCGAACTTGACACCGTCGAAGCGGGAGAGGTTGGAGCTCGCCTCCGCCGGAGCAATGATGTAGTAGACGGGGATGGCCAGCTCGGTGCGCGGCAGGCTGACGTCCACCAGCGTGGCGCCCAGCTTCTCCAGCTCGGCCAGGCCGGCGCGCACGGCAGCGTTCACGTCGGCGGACAGGCCGGCCGGGAAGAACTCGCGCGGCAGGCCGATGCGCAGGCCCTTCAGCGGCTGCGCAGCCGTGGCGCCGTCGCGGGCCACCAGCATCTGCGCGTGGAAGTCCTGCGGCGGCTGCTGCACGCTGGTCGCGTCGCGTTCGTCGAAGCCGCTCATGGCCGACAGCAGCAGCGCGCAGTCCTCGGCCGAGCGGGCCATCGGGCCGGCCTGGTCCAGGCTGGAAGCGAAGGCGATCATGCCGTAGCGGGAGCAGACGCCGTAGGTCGGCTTGATGCCGGTGATGCCGGTGAAGCTGGCCGGTTGGCGGATGGAGCCGCCGGTGTCGGTGCCGGTGGTGCCAGGCACCAGGCGGGCTGCGACGGCCACCGCCGAGCCGCCGGACGAGCCGCCGGGCACGCGGGACATGTCCCACGGGTTGTGGGCCGGGCCGAAGGCGCTGTTCTCGTTGGCCGAGCCCATCGCGAACTCGTCGCAGTTCAGCTTGCCCAGCGCCACCGTGCCGGCGGCGTTCAGCCGGGCGACGACGGTCGCGTCGAACGGGCTGCGGTAGCCGGCCAGGATCTTGGAGCCGGCCGTCGTCGGCATGTCGGCCGTGACGTAGATGTCCTTGTGCGCGATCGGCACGCCGGTCAGCGGGCTGGCGTTGCCGGCGGCGAGAACGGCGTCGGCCGCGCTCGCGCGGGCCAGCGCGCCGTCGGCGTCGACATGCAGGAAGGCACCCAGCTTTTCGTGGGCGGCGATGCGCGCCAGCAGGCCTTGCGTGACTTCACGGCTGGAAACGGCACGGCTCTTCAAGGCGCTGGCCAGCTCGGCCACGCCCATGTCGTGAACGGCGTTCATTCGATGACCTTGGGAACGAGGAAGAGGCCGTCCTCGACGGCCGGGGCGCTCTGCTGGTTGCGCTCGCGCTGGTTGCTTTCGGTGACAACGTCGTCACGCAGGCGCAACTGCACTTGCTGGATGGCCGACAGCGGCGTGTACAGCGGCTCGACGCCGGCGGTGTCGACGGCGCTCATCTGGTCCACGATCTTGAAAAAATCGTTCAAGTTGCCGAGCAGCGCTTGCGACTCGGCCGGTTGAAGCTCCAGGCGGGCCAGATTCGCAATGCGGCTCACATCATCGAGGGTGAGGCTCATGGGGTCGTTTTCAGGTGTAAGGATTGAGCCGAAAACCCAGTAGCGGCGGGCTCAAAACGAAGGGGTTCGGTTATTATCGCCGCCCATCTTCATGGCCTTCGGGGCTGCTCATTCAGCGACTGATTTCGTCGCCGGCGGGGCGGCCTCGCTGCTTATAAGCCCCCCCGATTTCGAGCCGCGCCCCGCCGGCGAGGCTCCTTCCGCGCCCCACCATGTTCGCCTCCCTGCGCCGCTATTTCTCGACCGACCTCGCCATCGACCTTGGCACCGCCAACACCCTGATCTACGTGCGCGGCAAGGGCATCGTCCTCGACGAGCCCTCGGTGGTCTCCATCCGCCACGAAGGCGGCCCCAACGGCAAGAAAACCATCCAGGCCGTCGGCCGCGAGGCCAAGGCGATGCTGGGCAAGGTGCCCGGCAACATCGAGGCCATCCGGCCGATGAAGGACGGCGTCATCGCCGACTTCACGGTCACCGAGCAGATGCTCAAGCAGTTCATCAAGATGGTCCACGACTCGAAGACGTTCAAGCCGTCGCCGAGGATCATCATCTGCGTGCCTTGCGGCTCCACCCAGGTGGAGCGCCGCGCAATCCGCGAATCGGCGCTGGGCGCCGGCGCCAGCGAGGTCTACCTGATCGAGGAACCGATGGCCGCCGCGATCGGCGCCGGCCTGCCCGTCAGTGAAGCCTCGGGCTCGATGGTCGTCGACATCGGCGGCGGCACGACCGAAGTCGGCGTCATCTCGCTGGGCGGCATGGTCTACAAGGGCTCGGTGCGCGTCGGCGGCGACAAGTTCGACGAAGCCATCATCAACTACATCCGCCGCAACTACGGCATGTTGATCGGCGAGCCCACGGCCGAGGCGATCAAGAAGAACATCGGCAGCGCCTTCCCCGGCTCAGAGGTCAAGGAGATGGAGGTCAAGGGCCGCAACCTCTCCGAAGGCGTGCCGCGCAGCTTCACGATCTCGTCCAACGAGATCCTGGAAGCCCTCACCGACCCGCTGAACCAGATCGTCTCCGCCGTGAAGAACGCGCTGGAGCAAACGCCGCCCGAGCTGGGCGCCGACATCGCCGAGCGCGGCATGATGCTGACCGGCGGCGGCGCGCTGCTGCGCGACCTGGACCGCCTGCTGGGCGAGGAGACCGGCCTGCCGGTGCTGGTGGCCGAAGACCCGCTGACCTGCGTGGTGCGCGGTTGCGGCATGGCGCTGGAGCGCATGGAACGTCTCGGTTCCATCTTCACCTCGGAATGAGCCGCCCCACCTTCATCTGAAGCGCCAGGCGCGCAATGCCCCTCGGCACCCTCGACCGCACACCCCCGCCGTTCTTCCGGCAAGGCCCGTCGGCGCTGACCAAGCTCGCGCTGTGCTCGGCCCTGGCGCTGCTGCTGATGGTGGCCGACGCGCGCTTTCGGCTGATGGCCCCGGCCCGCGCCGCGCTGGCCCTGGTGCTGCACCCGGTGCAGCGCCTGCTGCTGACGCCGGTCGACGCCTGGGAGACGGCCGGCGACTATCTGCGCGGCACGCAGCGCGCGATGGAAGCCGAAGACCAGGCGCGGCGCCAGCTCACGGCCCAGGCCGAGCGCCTGTCGCGCGCCGAGGCGTTGCAGGCCGAGAACGACCGCCTGCGCAAGCTGCTGGACCTGCGGCCCGCGCTGAGCGTGCCGTCCATCTCCGCCGAGGTGCTGTTCGAGGCGCCGGACCCGTTCTCCCGCCGCGTCGTCATCGACCGCGGTGCGACGCAGGGCGTGGCGGCCGGCTCGCCGGTCATCAACGAGGCCGGCGTGCTGGGCCAGGTGACACGCGTCTACCCGCTGTCCGCCGAGGTGACGCTGCTGACCGACAAGGACGCGGCCATCCCGCTCTTGAACGCGCGCACGCAGATGCGCAACGCCGCCGCCGGCCGGGCGGATGGTTCCGGCATGGAACTGCGCTTCCTGGCCGCGAACGCGGACGTGAAGGCCGGTGACCTGATGACGACCTCCGGGCTGGACGGCGTCTACCCGCCGGGCCTGCCGGTGGCCAAGGTCAGCGTCGTCGAGCGGCGCGGCGATTCCAGCTTCGCGCAGGTGCTGTTGGCGCCCATCGCCCAGCCCGACAGCGCCCGCCACGTGCTCGTGCTGCAGCCCCAGGATCGCCACGTCGCCGCCAAGAAGGAGTCCGAGGTCGCCGCAGTCGCTGAAGCGGCTTCGGCCGCGGAAGCCAAGGCCGCGGCACGGGCCGTGAAGAAGGCCGAGAAGGCTGAGAAAGCCGCGGCCAAGGCAGCCAGTGCGGCATCGGGAGCCAAGCCATGATCATGCTGGGATGCCAGCCCCTCGCCGCTTCGCGGCGGCCCGGCGCGCGGCCGGAAGGGAGCGCGTCATGATCATGCCGCGCGCCGCCGACCAGTTGCTGCTGCCGGCCAACCCCTGGTTCATCGGCTTCACGCTGCTGGTCGCGCTGATGGCCGACATGGTGCCCATGGGCCGCCTGGCCGCGATGCCGGACGTGCTGGCCGTCGTGCTGGTGTTCTGGGGCGTGCACCAGCCGCGCCGCATCGGCGTGCTGTGGGCCTTCATCTTCGGGCTGCTGATCGACGTGCATGACGGCGCGCTGCTGGGCCAGCACGCGCTCGCCTACAGCGGCCTGAGCTTCGGCGCGATCACGCTGCACCGCCGCCTGCCGTGGTTCTCGCTGGGGGCGCAGGCGATCCAGGTGCTGCCGCTGTTCTTCGGCGCCCATGTGCTGGCGCTGGTCGTGCGCATGGCGGTCGGCGGCATGTGGCCGGGCTGGGGCGTGCTGCTGGCGCCGGTGTTCGAGGCGCTGCTGTGGCCGGTGGCCAGCGTGCTGCTGCTGGCGCCGCAACGCCGCGCGCCGGACCGCGACGCCCACCGACCCCTATAGCACCCCGTGGTCGTCCTCAAGAACCTCCACCAGGAGCTGTCACGCTTCCGGCTTCGCGTGCTGGCCGCGGGCGCCTTCGTGCTGTTCTGCTTCGGGCTGCTGGTCACGCGGCTGGTGTGGCTGCAGGTGGTGCAGTACGACAGCTTTGCCGAGCGTGCCGAGTCCAACCGCATCGCCATCGTGCCCATCGTGCCCAACCGCGGCCTCATCAAGGACCGCAACGGCGTCGTGCTGGCCAGTAACTACTCGGCCTACACGCTGGAGATCAACCCCGAGAAGGTGGTCGACCTCGATGGCGTCATCGAGGCGCTGGGCCAGGTCATCGAGATACAGCCCCGCGACAAGCGCCGCTTCAAGCGCCTGCTGGAAGAGGCCAAGCACACCGATTCCCTGCCCATCCGCACCAAGCTGACGGACGAGGAGGTCGCCCGCTTCACGGCGCAGCGCTTTCGCTTCCCCGGCGTCGAGATCAAGGCCCGGCTGTTCCGCAGCTATCCGCTCGGCGACGTCGGCGCCCACCTGATCGGCTACATCGGCCGCATCAACCAGGCCGAGAAGAAGCAGATGGACGAGTGGGAGGAGGAAGACCTCGCCAATTACCGCGGCACCGAGTACATCGGCAAGCTGGGCCTGGAGCAGGCCTACGAGAAGGAGCTGCACGGCGCCACCGGCTTCGAGCAGGTCGAGACCAGCGCCGGTGGCCGTGCGGTGCGTCGCCTGGACCACAAGCCGCCCACGCCCGGCAACACGCTGAACCTGTCCATCGACATCAAGCTGCAGGCCCTGGTCGAGCGCCTGTTCGGCGAGCGCCGCGGCGCGCTGGTGGCCATCGACCCGCGCAACGGCGAGGTGCTGGCCTTCGTCTCCAAACCCACCTTCGACCCCAACCTGTTCGTCGACGGCATCGACGCCGATTCCTGGCGCGAGCTGAACGAGGACATCGACAAGCCGCTGCTGAACCGGGCCCTGCGCGGCACCTACCCGCCCGGCTCCACGTACAAGCCGCTGATGGCCATGGCCGCGCTGAACAGCGGCAAGCGCGCGCCCGGCACGGTCATCATGGACAACCTGACCTACAGCTTCGGCGGTCGCACCTTCGGCAGCCCCGAGACCGACCGCGCCGGCCCCAAGGACATGCGCCTGGCCATCGTCACGTCATCCAACGTCTACTTCTACAGCCTGGCCAACGAGATGGGCGTGGACCTGATCCATGACCAGCTGGAACCCTTCGGCCTGGGCCGCAAGACCGACATCGACGTGCAGGGCGAGGTCACCGGCGTGCTGCCGTCGCAGGCCTGGAAGCGCCGGTACTTCGCCAGGAGCCCGGCCAACCAGAAGTGGTTCCCCGGCGAGACCATCTCGCTGGGCATCGGCCAGGGCTACAACAACTTCACGATGCTGCAGATGGCCACGGCCTACTCGACCATCGCGTCCGGCGGCCAGCGCTACAAGCCGCGCCTGGTGCGCGAGATCGAGGATGTGGTGAAGCACGAGCAGCGCCGCGTGGCCAGCGATGCGCTGGAGCCGCTGCCGCTCAGGCCCGCCGATGTCGCCATCATCCACAACGCGATGAACGGCGTGACGCTGGAGGGCACGTCGCGGCTGGCCTTCCTGAACGCGCCCTACCAGAGCGGCGGCAAGACCGGCACGGCCCAGGCCATCGGCCTGAAGGCGGGCGAGAAGTACAGCAGCATCAAGGCCGACGAGAGGAAGCGCGACCACTCGCTGTACGTCGCCTTCGCGCCCGTGGACCAGCCGCGCGTGGCACTGGCCGTCATCGTCGAGAACGCCGGCTTCGGCTCCATGTCGGCCGCGCCCATCGCCCGCCGCGTGTTCGACTACCTGTTGACGGGCACCTACCCCAGCGAGGAAGACATCGCCAAGACGCAGCTGGGCCAGACCTTCGCGCCCATCGGCACGCCGCGCCGCGCCGTGGATGTGCCACTGCCGGGGCAGGCCGCCTCTGCACCACAGGCAGCCTCAGCCCCCGCCTCGGGAGCCTCACGATGACCGTCATCGAACGCCCGCCGCTGCTGAGCCGGCTGCGCCCCTGGCTCAGCGGCTTCGACATCCCGCTGCTGATCGCCGTGCTGTGGATGTGCGGCTGGGGCCTGCTGTGCATGTACTCGGCCGGTTACGACCACGGCACGCGCTTCGTCGATCACGCGCGCAACATGGTGCTGGCACTGACGCTGATGTTCATCGTCGCCCAGGTGCCGCCGCAGAAGCTGATGGCGCTGGCCATCCCGCTGTACACGCTGGGCGTGGCGCTGCTGATCGCGACGGCGGTGTTCGGCGTCACCAAGAAGGGCGCGACGCGCTGGCTCAGCATCGGCGTCACGCAGATCCAGCCGTCGGAGCTGCTGAAGCTGGCCACACCGCTGATGCTGGCCTGGTGGTTCCAGAAGCGCGAGGGCCTGCTGCGCTGGCCCGACTTCCTTGCCGCCTTCGCGCTGCTGCTGTTGCCCTTCGTGCTGATCGCCAAGCAGCCCGACCTGGGCACCGGCATCCTCGTGCTGGCCGCGGGCCTGTACGTGATCTTCTTCGCCGGCCTGCCGTGGAAGCTCATCCTGCCCGCCGTCGTGCTGGCCGCCGCGGGTGCCACGGCGCTGGTGCTGAGCGAAGACAAGATCTGCGAACCCGACGTGACCTGGCCGGTGCTCAAGCCCTACCAGAAGCACCGCATCTGCACGCTGCTGGACCCGTCCAAGGACCCGCTGGGCAAGGGCTTCCACATCATCCAGGGCGAGATCGCCATCGGCTCCGGCGGCATGACCGGCAAGGGCTTCATGCAGGGCACGCAGACCCACCTGGAGTTCATCCCAGAGCGCACCACCGACTTCATCTTCGCGGCCTTCGGCGAGGAGTTCGGCCTGATGGGCGCGCTGGCGCTGCTGGCCGGCTTCACGGCGCTGATCCTGCGCGGGCTGATGATCGCGTCCGACGCGCCGACGCTGTTCACGCGGCTGATGGCCGGCGCGGTGACGCTGTCCTTCTTCACCTATGTCTTCGTCAACATGGGCATGGTCAGCGGCATCCTGCCCGTCGTGGGCGTGCCGCTGCCCTTCGTCAGCTATGGCGGCACGGCGATGGTGACGCTGGGGTTGAGCCTGGGGCTGCTGCTGTCGATCGCGCGGGTCAAGAAGCTGGTCAAGACGTAGCGATCGCTGCCGCCGGGAAGCGGATCGTGAACCGCGCCCCCGGCCCCTGCCCGTCCGGCGACTCGCCCCCGGCCGCGCGCCGCACGCGCGTGTCATCCAGCGTCAGCTCGGCGTCGTGCTGCTGCACGATCTCCCGCACGATGGCCAGCCCGAGGCCCGAGCCTTCCACACCACTGCCGAGCGACCGGTAGAACGGCTGGAAGACCTTCTCGCGCTCGCCCGGCGCGATGCCGGGCCCGCTGTCCTCGACCTGCAGCACGACGACCTGGCCGAACGGGTCCTCGACGACGCGCACCGTCACCAGGCCGCCGGCTGGCGTGTACAGCAGCGCGTTGTCGACCAGGTTGCGGATCAGCTCGCCCAGCAGCATGGGCTGGCCATGCACGCGCAGCCGGCTGTCGTCGGGCACGACGCCGTCGTAGCCCAGGTCGATGCGCCGCTCCAGCGCGCGCGGCACGAAGTCCCGCACCGTGTCGATGGCGATCCCGGCCAGGTCCACGGGCTCGCGCCGCAGCGCCTGCTCGGCATCCTCGGCGCGCGCCATCGCCAGCAGCTGGTTGACCATGTGCGCCGCACGCTCGCTGGCGCGGGCGATCTGCGCGAGCGAGCGCTTCAGTTCCTCGGGCGACGCACGCCCCGCATCGATCTCACGCTGGATCAGTTCGGCCTGGGTGCGCAGGCCGGCCAGCGGCGTCTTCAGCTGGTGGGCGGCATCGGCCAGGAAATGCTTCTGCCGGCTCATCGACGAGTCCAGCCGCGCCAGCAGGTCGTTGATGGCCTGCACCAGCGGCGCCACCTCGTCGGGCACGCGCTGCTCGTCGATGGGTGACAGGTCCGAGCTTTCCCGCGAGCGGATGCGCCGCTGTAACTCGTTCAGCGGCGAGATGCCGCGCGCCAGTGCCAGCCAGACCAGCAGCACCGCCAGCGGCAGGATGACGAACTGCGGCAGGATGACGCCCTTGATGATCTCGTTCGTCAGCCGGGCGCGCTTGCCCAGCGTCTCGGCGACCTGTACGAGCATGGTCTTCGTCGACCCCGCCTGGCCCTCGGGCGAGATCCACAGATAGGCCACGCGCACGGCCTCGGCGCCCACCTCGTCGTCACGGAAATGCAGCTCCCAGGGCACGACGGGTGCGTCCTCGGTGGGCACGGGCAGCGTCGCGTCGCCGCTGAGCAGTTCGCCACGCTGGCCCAGCACCTGATAGAAGACCGTGTCGGAGGCATCCGCCCGCAACAGCGCCGCAGCCTCGGGCGCCAGCGCATAACGGTCCCGTCCCTTGGCAGGTGCCGACTCCGCCGCCACCTGCAGCCCCAGGCTGCGCGCCATCTCGCCCAGTTCACGGTCATAGGGCCGGCTGGCGATGCCCTGCGCCACCAGCCAGGTCAGCGCGACGCTGATCGGCCAGATCAGCAGCAGCGGCGCGAGCATCCAGTCGAGGATCTCGCCGAACAGCGAGCCCTGCTGCGGGCTGGCGCCGTCCTTGGTCGGCATTTACGCGGGCCGCGGCGCCGGGCCGCTCCCAAGCGAGGCCCGCCCCTCCCGGACGGTCGACCGCACCCGGCCGGCGGGGAGCCTCATGACGCGATCTTTTCCAGGCAGTAGCCGAGGCCGCGCACCGTCGCGATGCGGATCGGCCCCTGCTCGATCTTCTTGCGCAGCCGATGGATGTAGACCTCGATCGCGTTGTTCGACACCTCTTCACCCCACTCGCACAGTCGCTCGACGAGCTGGTCCTTGCTGACCAGCCGCCCGGCGCGCTGCAGCAGCACCTCCAGCAGCGACAGCTCGCGCGCCGACAGCTCCAGCATCTGCTCGTTGATGTAGGCCACGCGGCCGGTGGCGTCAAAGGTCAGCGGCCCATGCTTGATGACGCTGCTGGCCGTGCCCAGCCCGCGCCGGGTCAGCGCGCGCACCCGCGCCTCCAGCTCCTGCAGCGAGAACGGCTTGGCCATGTAGTCATCCGCGCCCAGATCCAGCCCCTTGACGCGCTGCTCCACGCTGTCCGCGGCCGTCAAGATCAACACCGGCATCGTCGAGCCGCGCGCGCGCAGCTTGCGCAACACCTCCAACCCGTGCAGGCGGGGCAGGCCCAGGTCCAGGATGACCAGGTCGAACTCATGCGTGGCCAGCGCCGAGTCGGCCTCGGTGCCCGAGCTGACGCGGTCCACGGCGTAGCCCGATGCGCGCAGCGCGCGCAACAGGCCATCGGCCAGCACTTGGTCGTCTTCCGCAATCAGGATGCGCATGGTCTTGTCTCCTGCGTCGATGTTAGGGGTTGCGCAGATGGCTCACGCCTTGAGCCACCTTCTGCCTAGGATGCTCCTCAATCCTGTGTCCGCTGACTGCCGCGGATCGGGGGACAAACTACTGTACAAACTTACAGCTTGCCCCATAATTCAGCCATTCCCACGGAGATTCGCATGGACGCCCCCGTCAAAGCCCTCAACACCGAAAAAGCCAAGGCCCTGCAGGCCGCCCTCGCCCAGATCGAAAAGCAGTTCGGCAAGGGCTCCATCATGCGTCTGGGTGAAGGCGAGGTCATCGAAGACATCCAGGTCGTGTCCACCGGCTCGCTGGGCCTGGACATCGCGCTGGGCGTCGGTGGCCTGCCGCGCGGCCGCGTCGTCGAGATCTACGGCCCGGAGTCCTCCGGCAAGACCACGCTGACGCTGCAAGTCATCGCCGAGATGCAAAAGCTCGCCGGCACCTGCGCCTTCATCGACGCGGAGCACGCGCTGGACATCCAGTACGCCCAGAAGCTCGGCGTCAACCTGCAGGACTTGCTGATCAGCCAGCCCGACACCGGCGAGCAGGCCCTGGAGATCGTCGACGCGCTGGTGCGCTCCGGCTCGGTGGACCTGATCGTCATCGACTCGGTCGCGGCGCTGACGCCCAAGGCGGAACTCGAAGGCGAGATGGGCGACAGCCTGCCCGGCCTGCAGGCCCGCCTGATGAGCCAGGCGCTGCGCAAGCTGACCGCCACGATCAAGAAGACCAACTGCATGGTCATCTTCATCAACCAGATCCGCATGAAGATCGGCGTCATGTTCGGCTCGCCCGAGACGACCACCGGCGGCAATGCGCTGAAGTTCTACGCCTCCGTGCGCCTGGACATCCGCCGCATCGGCTCCATCAAGAAGGGCGAGGAAGTCATCGGCTCCGAGACCAAGGTCAAGGTCGTCAAGAACAAGGTCAGCCCGCCGTTCAAGACCGCCGAGTTCGACATCCTCTACGGCGAGGGCATCAGCCGCGAGGGCGAGATCGTCGACATGGGCGTCGTCGCCAAGATCGTCGAGAAGTCCGGTTCCTGGTACGCCTACCAGGGCGAGAAGATCGGCCAGGGCAAGGACAACGCGCGCGAGTTCCTGCGCGAGAACGTCGACGTGGCCCGCGAGATCGAGAACAAGATCCGCGAATCGCTGGGTGTGGCCCTGCTGACCACGGCAGCACCGGAATAAGCCCGGGCGGCCGACTGTCGTGGCGCGTGCGCCCCTGTCGCTGAAGGCCAGGGCCATCGGCTTGCTGGCCCAGCGCGAGCAGAGCCGCGCCGAGCTGAGGCGCAAGCTGCTGCGCATCGAGCAGCAGCAACGCGCTCGGCTGGCCGCACAAGCTGATGGAGAAGACGGCGATCCGCCCGACGAGGACGGCTCCGAGGCAGGCGAGAGCGTCGTCGACGCCTTGCTCGACGCCCTGGCCGCGGACGGGTACCTCGATGAAACCCGCTTTGTCGCGTCTCGCCTGCACCTGCGCGCCGACCGCTTTGGCGCGCAGCGCATTCAGCAGGAACTGGCCCAGCATGGGCTGAAGCTGGATGCCGAGCAGCAGGCGTCTCTGCGGGCGACCGAGTTGGAGCGCGCCCGCGAGGTCTGGCAGAAACGTTTTGGCATGGAACCGGCCCGGGAGCCGGCCGAGCAGGCGCGGCAGACGCGTTTCCTGCTGGCGCGGGGATTTGCCCCCGATGTGGTGCGCCGCTTGCTGAGGGCCTAAGGTCGGCTTGACCGAGCACGCAGGGGTCTTTTTCACCCTCCGTGCTACATTGCCGCCTGCTCCAAAACGGCGGTTCACCCGGTTACAAGCCCGCGGCCCATCGGCCACGCAGCTGCAAAAGCTGGTGCGACCACCGTCCCGGCACCGGCCGGGTTGTTCCGCCCCATCCCCGCTCCATGCCCGCCGTCCACCCGTCCATCACGCGCCGCCCGCTGCATCGCCGCGCCCTCGATGTGCAGGTGTTCCTGCGCGATGACGGCTTGTTCGACGTCGAAGCCAGCCTCATCGACACTAAAACGCATGATGTGCCACTGGCCGGCGAAACGCGCCGGGCGGGCGACCCCATCCACGAGATGCGCCTGCACCTGACCGTCGATGCCGCGCTGACGATCACGGCCGCCGCATCCGACACGCTGTGGATGCCCTATCCCGGCGCTTGCAATGAGCACGGCAATGCCTATGCCCAGCTGGTCGGTCTGAATCTGATGAAGGGCTTTCGCCACGCCGTCGCCGAGCGCCTCGGCGGCACGCGCGGCTGTACCCACCTCACGGAGCTGTGCCAGATCCTGCCGACCGCCGTCATCCAGGCGATGGCGGGCTCCGTCATCGACACCCGTGAGGGCGATGCCGCCGGCAACCCGCCCTTCCAGCTCGACCGCTGCCACGCGTTGCGCCGCGACCGCGCCACCGTCGCCCAGTTCTACCCCCGTTGGCATCTGACCCCAGAGCCGGCCTCGACCGCTTCCTGACTTCCTCGACCCGAGAGACCCAGCCATGAAAATCCACGAATACCAAGGCAAAGAAATCCTGCGCCAGTTCGGCGTGCCGGTGCCGCGCGGCATCCCCGCCTTCACCGTGCAGGAGGCCGTCGAGGCCGCACAGAAGCTGGGCGGCCCGGTCTGGGTCGTCAAGGCCCAGATCCACGCCGGTGGGCGCGGCAAGGGCGGCGGCGTGAAGGTCGCCAAGACGCAGGACGACGTCAAGGCGCTGGCCGAGAAGATCCTCGGCATGCAGCTGATCACGCACCAGACCGGCGCCGAAGGCCAGAAGGTCCGCCGCCTGTACATCGAAGACGGCGCCGACATCAAGAAGGAACTCTACGTCTCGCTGGTCACCGACCGCGGCACGCAGAAGGTCGCCTTCATCGCGTCGAGCGAAGGCGGCATGGACATCGAGGAAGTGGCCCACTCCACGCCCGAGAAGATCATCACCGAGATGATCGACCCGCTGACCGGCCTGACCGAAGCGCAGTCGCGCAAGATCGCCGCGGCCATCGGCCTGACCGGCGCGTCCATCGACCAGGCCGTCGACATCTTCGCCAAGCTCTACAAGTGCTACATGGACACGGATGCGTCGCTGGTTGAAATCAACCCGCTGAACTGCGACTCCAAGGGCAACCTGATCGCGCTGGACGCCAAGTTCAACTTCGACGCCAACGCGCTGTTCCGCCACCCCGAGATCGTGGCCTACCGCGACCTGGACGAAGAAGATCCCGCCGAAGTCGAAGCCAGCAAGTTCGACCTGGCCTACATCTCGCTGGACGGCAACATCGGCTGCCTGGTGAACGGCGCCGGCCTGGCCATGGCCACGATGGACACCATCAAGCTGTTCGGTGGCGAGCCGGCCAACTTCCTGGACGTCGGCGGCGGCGCCACGGCCGAGAAGGTGACCGAGGCCTTCAAGATCATGCTGAAGAACAAGAGCGTGAAGGGCATCCTGGTCAACATCTTCGGCGGCATCATGAAGTGCGACACCATCGCCGAGGGCGTCATCACCGCCTGCAAGGCCGTGAACCTGTCCGTGCCGCTGGTCGTGCGCATGAAGGGCACCAACGAAGAACTGGGCAAGAAGATGCTGGCCGAATCCGGCCTGCCCATCATCGCCGCCGACACCATGGCCGAAGCCGCGACCAAGATCGTCGCCGCTGTCGCCTAAGCCCAGGAGAACAAGACATGTCCATCTACATCAACAAAGACACCAAGGTCATCACCCAGGGCATCACCGGCAAGACCGGCCAGTTCCACACACTGGGTTGCCAGGCCTATGCCAACGGCAAGAACGCCTTTGTCGCGGGCGTGAACCCGAAGAAGGCCGGCGAGAAGTTCTCCGAAATTCCCATCTACGCGACCGTCAAGGAAGCTGCGGGCCATACCGGCGCGACCGTCTCGGTGATCTACGTGCCGCCCGCCGGCGCTGCCGCCGCGATCTGGGAAGCCGTCGAGGCCGACCTGGACCTGGCGATCTGCATCACCGAAGGCATCCCGGTCCGGGACATGCTGGAAGTGCGCAACAAGATGAAGGCCAAGGAAGCCGCCGGCGGCAAGCGCACGCTGCTGCTGGGCCCCAACTGCCCCGGCCTGATCACGCCGGAAGAAATCAAGATCGGCATCATGCCCGGCCACATCCACCGCAAGGGTCGCATCGGTGTCGTGTCGCGCTCGGGCACGCTGACGTATGAAGCCGTCGCGCAGCTGACCGAGATCGGCCTGGGCCAATCGTCGGCCGTCGGCATCGGCGGCGACCCGATCAACGGCCTGAAGCACATCGACGTGATGAAGGCCTTCAACGACGACCCGGACACCGACGCCGTCATCATGATCGGCGAGATCGGCGGCCCGGACGAGGCGGAAGCCGCGCGCTGGTGCAAGGCCAACATGAAGAAGCCCATCGTCGGCTTCATCGCCGGCGTCACCGCCCCTCCCGGCAAGCGCATGGGCCACGCCGGCGCGCTGATCTCCGGCGGCGCCGACACGGCCGACGCCAAGCTCGCCATCATGGAAGAGTGCGGCTTCACGGTCACACGCAACCCCAGCGAGATGGCCAAGCTGCTCAAGGCCCTGCTGTAATCGGGGTTCGATCCCACACCAGCCGCCGGGTTCGACTGGCGGCTTTTTTTTGCCTACCGCTCCGTCAAGACATGGACTTGCTCAACGCCGCCTTCTTCATCGCGCTGCTGAAGATCATCTGGGTCAACATCCTGCTGTCGGGCGACAACGCCGTCGTCATCGCACTGGCCTCGCGCAACCTGCCGGCGGGCCAGCAGAAGAAGGCCATCTTCTTCGGCAGCGGCGCGGCCATCGTGCTGCGCGTCGTGCTGACGCTGTTCGCCGTGCAACTGCTGCAACTGCCCTGGCTGAAGCTGATCGGCGCCGTGCTGCTGCTGTGGATAGGCATACAGCTGCTGGCCGACAACGACGATGACGCGGACGTGCACGCCAGCGGCAACCTGTGGTCGGCCGTGCGCACCATCCTGATCGCCGACCTGGTCATGAGCCTGGACAACGTCATCGCCGTCGCGGCCGCCGCCAACAGCGCGCCCGAGCCCTTGCGCGTGCCACTCCTCATCATCGGCCTTGGCCTGTCCATCCCGCTGATCATCTTCGGCAGCACGCTGCTGCTGAAGCTGATGGAGCGCTTCCCGGCCATCATCACGCTGGGCGCGGCGCTGCTGGGCTTCGTGGCCGGCGAGATGGCGACGACCGATTCGGCCGTGCATGAATGGTTCGAAGCCCACATGCACGGGCTGGACTACGCGGTCAGCATCAGCTGCGCCGTCCTCGTCGTCGCCGTCGGCCTGGCCCTCGCGCGCCGCGGCAAGCGCGAGCCGACCTAAGATCGGCTGCATGGCAAGCAGCGGCAAACCCGACACGCCTAGAAAAGCGGGCGGCTTTTGGCAACGCCTCATCGGCCGCGTTGCCGATGCGCCGCCCAGCGAGCTGTCGACATTGCCCGCCGTGCAGCAGACCCACGCGCCCGGCGCCGCGCCCGCCCCGGACCGGGCCACATCGGCGCCCCCTGACCTGCGCGACTTCGAACTCGGCGCCGAGATCGGCCGTGGCGCGATGGCCGTCGTCCACAAGGCCACGCAGCGCTCGACCGGCCGCCAGGTTGCCGTCAAGCGCCTCGCGCTGAGCCGCGAGTTCTCGGCCGAGGACCTGGCTGACGTGCGTGAACGCTTCATGCGCGAAGCACGCGCGGCCGGGGCGCTGGAGCATGCCGACATTCTGCAGGTCGTTGATGCCGGCCAGGACGGCAACGACGCCTGGATCGCCCTCGAATACGTGCTGGGCCGCGACCTCAGCCTCTTCACCAAGGCCGGACAACTGCTGCCGGTGCGCGAGGTCGTGCAGATCGGCGCGCGGCTGGCGCGGGCGCTGGCCTATGCCCACAGCCAGGGCGTCGTCCACCGCGACATCAAGCCGGCCAATGTCATGCTGGATCGCGTCAACGGCAGCCTGAAGCTGATGGACTTCGGCATCGCCCGCGTCGGCGACGGCAGCCGCACGCGCACGGGCCTGGTCCTCGGCACGCCGTCCTTCATGTCGCCGGAGCAACTGGCCGGCCTGACGGTGGACGGCCGCAGCGACCTCTACTCCCTGGCCGTGCTGCTCTACCAGCTGCTCAGCGGCACGCTGCCACACCAGAGCGACTCCATGGCGCGGCTGATGCAGCAGATCGCCACCGAGCCGGCGCCGGACGTGCGTATTCACCGTCCCAGCCTGCCCGAGTCGCTGGCGCTGGTGCTGGCGGTCGCACTCGAAAAGCGCCCCGAGCTGCGCTACGCCTCCGGCGAGCAGATGGCGCGCGACCTGGACGCCGTGCTCGTCATGGATCTGCAGGCCGAACCCACCGTGCCCGATGCCGTCAAGCCCCAGGAGCCGGCTTTCGCGCAAACACTGCGCTTGGCGCCGGAGGAAGCAGGGCAGAATCGCCGATCCCCCGCCCCACCCGTCGAGCCGACCGACCCCTCCCAAGCCTCATGATCCTGGAGTTCTTCAGCGCCACCGACGTGGGCCGTGCGCGCGACAACAACGAAGACTCGGTGGCCCTGGACGAGGCCGCCGGCCTGGCCGTGCTGGCCGACGGCATGGGCGGCTACAACGCCGGCGAAGTGGCCAGCCAGATGCTGACCAGCTTCGTCAACACCGAACTGGGCCGCTGGCTCAAGGAAGGCGGCCGCGAGGCCCGCGCCGGCGAGGTCAAGCGCGCGATGGACATCTGCGTGGACAACGCCAACCGCGCCATCTTCAACGCTGCCAACACCAATCCGCGCTATGCCGGCATGGGCACGACGCTGGTGCTGGGCGTCTTTCGCCCCGAAGGCCTGCTGCTGGGCCATGTCGGCGACTCGCGCGCCTACCGGCTGCGCGCCGGCCGCCTGATGCAGATCACGCGCGACCATTCGCTGCTGCAGGAGCAGATCGACGCCGGTCTGCTGACCGTCGAAGAAGCGGCCTTCTCCAGCAACAAGAACCTCGTCACGCGCGCCGTCGGCGTCGAAGACACGGTGCTGCTGGAGCTGCATCTGCACGAAGTCCAGCCCGGCGACACCTACCTGCTTTGCTCCGACGGCCTGTCCGACATGCTCGACGACGACAGCCTTGCGAATCTGCTCAATGGCAATCCGGCACTGCCCGAAGCTGCGCAGGCACTGATCAACGCGGCCAATGACAGCGGCGGCCGCGATAACATCGCTCTCATCTTGGCCCGCGCGGAGGGCCGCCAACGTACCGAAGGGCGGGGCTGGTGGCCCTTCGGCCGACGTGGCGGCAACTGACATCCCTCGCCTGAAGAGTCACGGCACGTACAACAGAACTTGAGGTCATTCATGGGCAAACTGGTGGTTTCGCTCGACGGCGTCGTGATCAAAGAGGTACAGATCACCAAGGACAAGACCACGCTCGGTCGGCGGCCGTACAACGACATCGTCATCGACAACCTCGCCGTCAGCGGCGAGCACGCCGTGCTGCAGATGGTGGGTGCCGACGTCTTCATCGAAGACCTCAACTCCACCAACGGCACCTACATCAACGGCAAGGCGATCAAGAAGCAGCTGCTGGCCGACAACGACACCGTCGAAATCGGCAAGTACAAGATCAAGTTCCTGCTGAATGACGGCGGCGACTACGAGAAGACGATGATCCTCAAGCCCGGCTCCGGCGCGCCGCCGAACCTGGGCCTGACTTCGTCTTTCGGCTCGCTGGGCAATGCGGCGGTCATCGGCCCGGCCTCCATCAAGGTCCTCACCGGCGCCGCTGCCGGCCGCGAGGTTGCGCTGACCAAGGTCGTCACGACGCTGGGCAAGCCCGGCGTGCAGGTCGCGTCCATCACCAAACGCCCCACCGGCTACGTCTTCGCCCACGTCGAAGGCGGCCAGCGCCCCAGCGTCAACGGCATCCCGCTGACAGGGGAATCGATTGCATTACGCACCGGCGATCTGATCGAACTGGCGGGCACGCAGATGCAGTTCATCCAGGGCTGAACCCTCGGCCCGGCGGAGGCCCGCGGGCTTCGCGGCCGCGCGTGACTTCCTCACGGACAGCACACCCCCAACTCGGTAATCCGACCGTCCGGTGACCGGGGCGGGTGCGTACATTGTCGGCTCCACCTCGCCTGACGCGAGGCCCCGACACCGAGCCACGCACCGCATGAACATCCGCGTCCTGGGCTGCTCCGGCGCCATTGCCGCCGGCTACAAGACCACCGCCTTCCTGCTCGACGACGATGTCCTCATCGACGCGGGCACCGGCGTGGGCGATCTGCCGCTGGACGCCCTGGCCGCCATCGACCACATCCTGCTCAGCCATTCCCATCTGGACCATGTGCTGGGCATCCCGCTGCTGGCCGACGCCGTGCTGCGCGTGCGCGCTGCCGCCGGCCGCCCACCCATCCAGGTCCACGCCCTGCCCGAAACGCTGGCCGCGCTGCGCCAGCACATCTTCAATGGCGTCATCTGGCCCGACTTCACCGTTCTGCCCAGCCGCCACGCCCCGGTGCTCAGCCTGCACCCCTTCCAGATCGGCGACCGTCTGGACCTGGGCGGCCGCGTCATCGAAGTGCTGTCGGCCGCCCACACCGTGCCGGCCGTCGGCTTCGCCGTCGATGGCGGCGAAGCCAGCCAGCATGCGCATTGGGTCTTCACCGGCGACACCGGCACCAACCCGGCCCTGTGGCGGCGCTTGGCCGAACTGCGCTTGTCGCACCTCGTCATCGAGACCGCGTTCAGCGACGACGAGGCCGAACTCGCCCACGTCAGCAAACACCTTTGCCCGACCGACCTGGGCTATGAGCTGGCGCAACTGGGCGGCAGCGTCGATGTGCGCATCACCCACATCAAGCCCGGCGAGGTCGAAGCAGTCATGCACGGCGTGCAGGCGCTGACCAGCCCGCACCGGATCAGTGCGTTGCAGGCCGGCCAGGAGATGAGGCTCTGAGCCTCGGCGATTTCCGACCAACGGCGCCGCGAGCGCCGTTTTTCATGCCTGACGTTTCTTGCCGATACTCTGGCAGCTGACAGAATGCGTCAGGCCAAGGTGACGTTTTTTGTCAGAACCAGGCTTTCAGCGACCCTGAACGTGCGCTTTTGCACGGCAAAACGGGCAGGAACAGCTGGCACGACCCCTGCATTCAAGGGGTCTGCCCCCTCCCACCAAACACTCGCTGGAGTACCGACATGCAACTGAAAGCACGCGCCCAAAAGGGCTTCACCCTGATCGAACTGATGATCGTCGTGGCCATCATCGGCATCCTGGCTGCTGTGGCTCTGCCGCAGTACCGTAACTACACGACCAAGGCTCGCATCGCCAATGCGATTACCGTGGCTGACTCGCTGAAGAGCGCTGTGGCTCTTTGCATCCAAGAAAACGGCGGTCAGAAGGACAAGTGCGATGCTGGCAGCGAAGGCATCATGGCCACCACCGACTTCAAGGCGACCAAGGAAGTGAAGAGCCTTGATTCCGTCACCGATGGCAAGATCACCATCACGCTTCAAGACGACGTCGGCGTGGGCACCGGCAAGAAGATCATTTTTGACGTCGGTGGCATCTACGGTAATGCCGTGACCTGGCTCACCACCACTGACATTGATACGACAAACTACAAGGTGATCGTCGACTCGATCACGAAGAACAACGCCAGCACCTGATCGATATCGTTCGATCACGGCTGAACGTTCAGCAAAAAGGGGCTTCGGCCCCTTTTTCTTTGCCCCCCGAATCCGATGTCCGCTCTCTTGCGACGACTGCCCTCCCCCAGCGTACTGGCTGCGCTGATGCTGCTGCTCCTGGCCCGGCCTTACGAAGGAATACGCCACGATGGGGTGCTCTACTTCGGTCAAGCCCTGCGCCGCAGCCTGGTACCAGGGCTGAGCGCCGACCCATTTTTCTCGGGGGGGTCGCAGGACACGTTCTCTGCCTATTCGCTGCTGCTGGCACCGCTGTATCGCATCGTCGGCCCTGCATTCACGCACCAAACGCTGTTATTGATCGGCCTGCTGGCGTCGGCATGCGTCGTCTGGCAGCTGTCGCGCCGCTGGGGTCTGGCACCCATCTGGGGTCTGCTGGCGCTGGCCGTTATGTCGCCGTTGTACGGTGGGCTGCGCAAGTTCAGCGTGACGGAGAATTCTCTGACCGCACGCAGTCTGGCCGAACCGCTGGTGCTGGCCAGTCTGCTGCCGCTCGCTCGCGGCCAGTTGCTGCTCGGGACACTATGGCAACTAGCCGCTGCGCTGTTTCACCCTTTAATGGCGTTGCCAGGCCTTGTCGTCACTTGGCTGCTGGCGGTGCAACGCGATCGCCGCTGGCTGCTGTTGATAGCGCTCCCCTTGGCCACCGCCGCGCTAGTGCAAGCCGGCGTCATCACGCTGAAAGCCGTGACCGCCGTGTACGACCCATTCTGGTGGTCCCAGGTGTACGGAGCCAACGTGCAGGTCGTCCTATCCAACTGGACCCTGTCAGACGCGTTGACGTTGTTGACCGACACTGCGTTGTTAGCAGTAGTCGCGCGCGGCTACTGGTTGCCAAATGAAGGTCGCAAGTTGCTGCAGGTCGTGGTGGTGGCCACGGTGGGCCTGCTGACGGTCCACGCTGTGGGCACCGATCTGTTGCACTCCGTGCTGCTGACACAGTTGCAGCCATGGCGAATTCTATGGCTTACGCATCTGCTGGCGACGGTGCTGGCGCCCTACCTGATTTGGCAGACGTGGCAGCGAGGCGGCTTGACGCGGCTTGGCGCGGCACTGCTGGCGCTGGCGGTGATGAGCAACCACGCTGGCAGCCCCTATACGGCGCCATTGCTCGTGGGCTGGGTCTTGCTGATCTGGGCCGCATCGCGAGGTCTGCGCGTGTCGCCCCATGTGACGACTGTCGCGGTCGCCTTCTCTGGCGTGCTGCTGCTGGCGTTAGCCGGCATGAGGCTATGGCTGGAGCTGGATCGCTTGCACTGGCGGCCGCCGACCTGGCCGATGCTTGATATTGCGAGTCACGTCATCACCGCACCCCTGCTCACGTTCGCGTTCGCCGGCTTAGCCTTATGCTGGTGGCCGCACAGCGCACCATGGCGGCGCGCGGGACTCGCACTGAGTCTGCTGGGACTTGTCGCGGCCGTGACGCTATGGGACAGGCGCGACGCACTCGATCGCGCGATTGAATCCGCGTCCACGCCAACGCCGTTCGCCTCACAAATACCCGTCGACGCAAGCGTCTTCTGGCCTGAGCAATTGGCCGGCACCTGGGGCCTCATACAGCGGGCCAGCCACTACAACCGCCAGCAGGGTGCGGGCATGCTATTCAACCGTGCGACAGCAGAGCTTATGGCACCGCGTCGTGCCGCCTATGAAGCAATCCGCGATGATTTCGAACGCTGCGAGACCAGCGCATTCTTCAGCAACTCCCCCCCCCAGCTGGCTGGCTGCCCGACGCCAAACCTCGCCCGGCTGCATCAGCTTTGCGCAGGCCCAGTGCGGCCGGACTACTTGATCTTTGAACAAGCCTTGTCCATCCCGCCGTTGAGCACCGCGACCGTAGGCAACGTCGCGTTGCGCCTGTACTCCTGCACCCAGCTCGGCTCCCCCACGGCTGCTCGCCACTGACATGCCCTCATTGCCACGCGAGCTGTTGTTCTACGGACTGCTCAGCGCAGCGGCGCTGGCGGCCGATGTCAGCCTCTTCCTGCTCGGCCTGAACGGGGGTCTGCCATGGTTCTGGGCAGCAACGCTCGGTTTCAGCATCGGCTTGCTCGTCAGCTACGGCGGCAGCACGCTATTCGTGTTCCGCCAGCACCGACTGACCGACCGACGCGCCGAGTTCGTGATGTACGGGCTGATAGGCGGAGCCGGGCTGCTGCTGACCCACCTATCGTTGTGGGTCTGGCTTGCGCTGCTGAACGCCCCTCCATTGGCGGCCAAGCTCATGTCTGCGGCCGGTGTATTCGGCTTCAATTTCACTCTGCGCAAGACATTGCTCTTTTCGCGCTCCAACGCCTGAAGTCGGCCCATGGCCACCAACGATCGCAGCACCCTCATCATCGGCGCCGGCCCCGCCGGCCTGACCGCCGGCCTCGAACTGCTGCGCGCCGGCTACCCGCAAGTGACGATCCTGGAGGCGACCGACGCCATCGGCGGCATCTCCAAGACGGTCAACTACAAGGGCAACCGCATCGACATCGGCGGTCACCGCTTCTTCTCCAAGTCCGACTGGGTGATGGACTGGTGGCGCGACGTGCTGCCCGTCGCCAAGCCGGCTCACGGCAACGGCGATGCGCGCCTGGCCTACCAGGGGCAGGAACGGCTGCTGGGTGGTCACGCGGCCACGGCCAGCGAGGCCGACGACTCGGTCATGCTGATCCGCAGTCGCCAGTCGCGCATCTACTTCGGCGGCCAGTTCTTCGACTACCCACTCAAGCCTGGCCTGGACCTCGTTCGCAAGATGGGGCCGTTGCGCTGCCTGCAGTTCGCCGGCAGCTACATGGCCGCTGCAGCCAGCCCCATCCAGCCCGAGCGGACGCTGGAAGACTTCTTCATCAACCGTTTCGGCCGCCAGCTCTACCGGCAGTTTTTCAGGGACTACACCGAGAAGGTCTGGGGCGTGCCCTGCCGCGAGATCAGCGCGGATTGGGGCGCACAGCGCATCAAGAGCCTGTCCATCGGCAGCGCCGCCAAGCAGGCGTTGAAGAAGATCGTGTCGGGCAAGACCGACACCCAGCACACCTCGCTGATCGAAAGCTTTCTCTATCCCAAGTACGGCCCCGGCCAGATGTGGGAGACGGCCGCTGCAGAGTTCGAGCGGCGCGGCGGGCGGCTGCTGCGCGGCTGGACCGTGGACGAAATCCACCGCCAGGAAAAGCGCGTCGAGCGCGTCGTCGCGCGCGATGCGCAGGGCCAGCACCAGAGCGTCGACGCCAGCGCCGTCGTCTCGACGATGCCCATCCGCGAGCTCGCGCAGGCGCTGCGCCCGGCACCGGACGCCCCGACCTTGTCCATCGCGTCGGGCCTTGAGTACCGCGACTTCATCACCGTGGGCCTGCTGTACCGCCGCATGAGCCCCAAGGTGTCCGGCAAGGCGCGCCATGTCAGCGACAACTGGATCTACATCCAGGAGCCCGGTGTGAAGGTGGGCCGCCTGCAAGTCTTCAACAACTGGAGCCCCTACATGGTGGCCGACCCCGACACGGTCTGGCTGGGGTTGGAGTTCTTTGCCCGCGATGACGATGCGCTGTGGGCCATGAATGACGAAGCGTTGAAGGCCCTGGCCGTGCGCGAGATGCAGCAGCTGGGCCTGGCCGACGAGGCTGAGCTGCTCGACGCGACGGTGCTGCGCCAGCCCAAGGCCTACCCGGGCTATTTCGGCGCGGCATTCGAACGGTTCGACGAGCTGCGCGGCTGGCTCGATGGCCTGGACAACCTGTTCCTGTGCGGCCGCAACGGCATGCACCGCTACAACAACCAGGATCACTCCATGCTGTCCGCCCGCTTGGCGGCGCAGGCCATCATGAAGGGTGGTGCCGGCCGCGACGCGATCTGGGCCGTCAACATCGACGACGACTACCACGAGGAAGCGGCAACGAAGGGCTGAATGGCAGGCCCATGCCATCATGCGCGCCCATGTCGACCCAGACCTCCGCCCTTGGCGGGGCAACGCTGCCCCGGCCCGCCCCGACCTTCGCCCCAGCCCTCGCGTTGTCGCTCGCGGTCGCTGCAGCGCTCCCGCCGCTGCTGGCCTACAACCAGACGCCGGCGGCGACGCTCTACAACCAGCTGCTGGCCCTCGCCGGATGGGGCGCCGCGCTGATGTTTTTGGCACGCGCCACACCCGGTTGGCGTGCCGGCCTGAAGAGCCCCGCTGCGGCTGCTCTCGCTTTGCTGCTCGTCGCGCCGATGAGCTCGGTCGTCTGGCGCTCGCTGCCACTGTCGCTCGGCCTGGGCGCCACGGCCATCATCGGCGCAGGTCTGGCGGTGCTGCTGCTGGCACAAGGCCTGTCGCGGGATTCGCGCAGTCAGGCCGCGGAAGCGTTGTGCTGGGGCCTGCTCGCCACCGGCCTGCTCAGCGTCGCCATCAGCCTCATCCAGGTCTTCGCGCCCGCCATGGCCGATGGCAGCATCATCGCGCGCTCGGGCATCGTCGGCCGCGCGGTCGGCAACCTGCGCCAGCCCAACCACCTCGCCAGCCTGATGATGTGGGCCGCCGTGGCCGCCGTCTTCATCACCGAGAAGCGCGGCTGGCGCGCGGCCTTGTCGCCGCTGCTGTTCGCCTTCGTCTTCACGGTCGTGCTGAGCGCCTCGCGCACAGGCTTCATCGGTATCGCGATGCTGGCGATCTGGGGCCTCGTCGACCGCAAGCTGTCACGCGGCGCACGCCTTGGGCTGCTGGCCACGCCGCTGATGCTGGCCGTCAGCTGGTGGCTGATGTCGATCTGGTCCGAGGGCGGTCATGCCTTCGGCGCGGCCTCGCGTCTCTCGGAGGGTGCCGGCTCGCCGTCGCGCATGGCCATCCTACACGACGCCTGGGCGTTGACCCTGGCCAACCCGTTGCTTGGCGTCGGTTGGGGTGAGTTCAATTTCGCGTGGAGCCTGACGCCCTTCCCGACCCGTCCCATCGCCTTCTTCGACCACACCCACAACCTGCCCTCACAGCTTGCCGTCGAGCTGGGCCTGCCGTGGGCCGGCACCGTGCTGGCGCTGCTCGGCTGGGCGCTGTGGCACGCCTGGCGCGGGGCGCTGCGGGCCGAGGACGACGCGCCGCTGCGTCGCGCCGCGCTGATGCTGGTGCTGACCATCGGCCTGCACAGCCTGCTCGAGTACCCGCTCTGGTATGCCTATTTCCTGCTGCCGGCCTGTTTCGCGCTGGGCCTTGCACTGCCGGTCGCGCAGCCCGGCCACAGTGCAAAGCCCGCCCCCGGCCCCTGGCGGCTGCTCGGTGGCCTGTTGGTGGCGGGCAGTGCCGTGGCCGTCTGGGACTATCAGCACATCGTCGCCATCTACTCGCCGCACGAAGACGCCGTGCCGCTGGGCGAGCGCATCGTCACCGGCCAGCACTCGTTGCTGTTCAGTCATCAAGCCGACTACGCCGCGGCCACCAGCATGGCGCCAGGCCCCTATGCGCTGGCCGCCGCACGGCGCACCGCATTCAGCCTGATCGACGCCCGCTTGCTGATGCATTGGTCGCGATCGCTCGAATCCACCGGCGACATCGAAGGCGCGCGCTACCTCGCCGACCGCCTGCGCGAATTCCGCAACCCGACGGGCCAGACCTGGTTCGCGCGCTGCGCCGACGCAGACTCGGCCGCCGTGCCGCAGTGCCAGGCAGCCTCGGCCGTCATCGACTGGCGGACGCTACGCTGAGCCGCCCGCGCGCCAATCGCCGCTCTTGCCGCCCTGCTTCTCCAGCACCCGGACGTTGCCGATGACCATGCCGCGGTCGGCGGCCTTGCACATGTCGTAGATGGTCAGCAGGCCCACCTGCACGGCGCACAGCGCCTCCATCTCGACGCCCGTGCGGCCCAGCGTCTCGACCTGGGCGCGGCACAGCACGCGGCTGCCAGCGGCGTCGAGGTCGAAGTCCACGGCCACGCGCGTGATTGGCAGCGGGTGGCACAGCGGCACGAGATCGGCGCAGCGCTTGGCGCCCTGGATGGCCGCGATGCGTGCGACGCCCAGCACATCGCCCTTCTTGGCCGTGCCGCTGGCGATCAGCGCGAAGGTTTCGGGCTTCATGCGGATCTCGCCGGCGGCGACGGCGACGCGGTGCGTCTCAGCCTTGGCCGACACGTCCACCATGTGGGCCTGGCCCTGGGCATCGAAGTGCGTCAGAGATGTCGTCATGCCTGGAAACAAACAGGAAACCGAGTTGCGGGCATCATAGACAGCCGGCTGCTGCCGGCCGGAGTTCCTGTTCGATGAAGAAGTCCCTCGCTTCCCGTTCCCTGCTCAGCCTGCTCACCGCGGCCAGCCTGCTGTTGCCCGGCGCCCCGCTGAACGCCCAGGTCAACCTGCCGGCGCTCGGCGATTCGGTCTCGCAAGACCTCGACGTCGGCGCCGAACGCCGGCTCGGCGACCAGGTCATGCGACAGATCCGCATCGACCCCGACTACGTGCTGGACCCGCTGCTGCAGGAGTACCTGGAGGGCATCTGGACGCCGCTCGTCAACGCCGGCCGCAAGCTGGGCCACATCGGCGACGAGACGCAGGCGCGCTTCGCGTGGGAGCCCTTCCTCGTGCGCGACAAGAGCGTCAACGCCTTCGCGCTGCCGGGCGGCTTCGTCGGCACGCACCTGGGCCTGATCGCGATGACGACGTCGCGCGACGAGCTGGCCTCGGTGCTGGCACACGAGCTGTCGCACATCACGCAGCGCCACATCGCGCGCCGCATCGCCGGCGAGTCGCGCAACAGCATGGTCGCCGTCGCCGGCCTGCTGCTGGGCATCCTGGCCGCGTCGCGCGGCAACATCGACATGGCCAACGCCGGCATCATCGGCGGCCAGGCCGCGGCCACGCAGCTGTCGCTGAACTTCTCGCGCGACATGGAGCGCGAGGCCGACCGCGTCGGCTTCAACGTGCTGGTCGAAGCCGGCTTTGCCGGCAGCGGCATGGTGGGCATGTTCGAACGCATGGAACAGGCCTACCACCTGATGGACAACGGCGCCTACCCGTACCTGCGCTCCCACCCGCTGACCAGCGAGCGCATCGGCGACGCGCGCACCCGCCTGGCACTGGAGCCCTTCTCACGCCCGCGCGGCCTGGCCGAGCATGCGCTGATGGCGGCACGCTCGCGCGTGCTGATGGACCCGCGCGTGGACGCCTGGAAGGTGCTGGAGAACTACGACAGCGGCGCACGCAGCGTCAAGGACGCGGGCGGCTACGAGCAGCTCGGCGCTCGCTACGCGGCCGCTCTGTCGTCCATCAAGCTGCGCAACTTCGAACGCGCCGAGGCCTCGCTGCGCAGCGCCGAATTGACGCTGCAGCTGATCAGCCCCAGCCCCACCGAGACCGCCGCCGCCCAGCGGTTGTTGGTCTATCTGCGCGCCGAGCTGGCCCAGGCACGCGGCCGGCCCGCCGACGGCATCGCGGCGCTGGACCAATTGCAGGGCGAGAAGTCACGACCCATGCTGCTGCAGCGCGTCGGCCTGGCGCTGGCCGCAGGCCCGGCGGCGACCGCAGGCCCCGCCTTGCGCGACGCCGCGGACGCACTGCAGACCCATGTCAGCCTGGACCCGCACGATGCGCTGGCCTGGTCCCAGCTGGCGCTCATCTGGGAGAAGCTGGGCCAGCCGCTGCGCGCCGTGCGCGCCCAGGCCGAGACGCGCGCCGCCGCCGGTGACCTGAACGGTGCCATCGACCGGCTGCGCTCGGGCCTGCGCCAGTCGCGCGGGCGTGACGCCGACCAGGTCGAAGCCTCGGTCATCGATGCCCGGCTGCGCACGCTGGTCTACGAGCGCCAGTCCATCCTCGGCGAGATCTACCGCGGCCGCTACATCCCGCCGGACGTCGAGCTGCCGAACTAGGCCGCGCGCAGCCGCTGCTCTTCCTGGTACAGCGCGAACTCCTCGCGCGTGGCGCGCGCCACCGCCTCGCGCTGGTTGATGCGGCGGTGGAAGGCCTTCACGGCCGGCCAGGCGCCCAGGTCCACGCCGGCATAGGGCGCCCAGTTCAGCACGACGGCCAGGTAGATGTCGGCAATGCCGTAGCCGCCTTCCAGGTGTTCATGCTGCTGCAGGTGCGCCTCTAGCGCGGCCAGCCGCAGCGCCACCTTGGCCATCGAATAGGCCTTGACCTCGACGCCGGCCTTGTCGTCCAGCAGCGGCACGAACACCGCCTTGTGCAGCTCGGTGCCGATGAAGCCCAGCCACTGGCGCACACGGGCACGCGCCTGGGCATCGGCGGGCAACAGGTCGGCTTGCGGCCAGGCCTCGGCGAGGTATTGCAGCACCGCCGGGTTCTCAGTCAGCAGCCAGCCCTCTTGCGTGCGCAGCGCGGGCACCTGGCCCATCGCGTTGATCTGCCAGTAGTCGCGCCCGTCATCCGTGCGCTTGGCCTTGTCGACCTGCGTGAATCTCACCTCGGCGCGCGCCTGCTCGCCCACCTCGTACAGCACGATGCGGCTCGCCAGCGAACAGGCCATCGGGGAAAAGAACAACTCCATCTCGGTCTCCAACAGTGTTTCTGTACTATATTGAACAGAAATCAACGGCGTCAATTAATTTCATTCATTGTGGTACACAAATCTGAAGACGAGGGCGCACCGGCGCGCCGGCCGCGCGGCCGGCCGCGCAGCTTCGACACCGAGGCCACGCTGGCCAACGCAACGCTGGCCTTCTGGCAGCGCGGCTACGCGGCCACGTCGATGGACGACCTCAGCGCCGCCACCGGCTTGAACCGCCCCAGCCTGTACGGCGCCTTCGGCGACAAGCACGCGCTGTACCTGCAGGCGCTGCGGCTGTATACCGAGCAGTCCAACGCGGCCATCGCGGCGGCACTGCAAGGGCGCTCGCTGCGCGACGGGCTGTCGCGCGTCTACGAGCTGGCGCTGCAGCTCTACTGCCCCGCCGACGCGGCCGCGCGCGGCTGCCTGCTGATCGGCACGGCCGCCACCGAGGCACCGCGGGACGAGGCGATCCGCCAGGCGCTGGGCGATTCGCTGCGCGGCTTCACGGCGGCCTTCGAGACGCGGCTTCGGCTGGCGGCCGACGCGGGCGAACTGCCGGCCGGCACCGATGTCGCGATGCGGGCGCAGCTCGCCTCGGCCGTGCTGCATTCGATGGCGCTGCGCGCCCGCGCCGGCGATGCGCGCGCGGAGCTGGCCGCGCTGGCGGCGGCCGGGGTCGAGATCGTCTGCGCTTAATCGCCCGGGAACATGCGCTCGACGACGACGTCGATGACCATGCCGCACAGGCTGTAGATCAGCGAGCCGATCAACGCGGCCCAGAAGCCGGTCACGGCCAGGCCGTCCAGCAGGGAAGCGGCGGCCCAGAACATCAGCGCGTTGATGATGAACAGGAAGAGCCCGAGGCTCAGCACCGTCACTGGCAGCGTCAGCAGCACGAGGATGGGCCGCAGCAGCGTGTTCAGCAGGCCCAGCACCAGGGCCGCGATCAGCGCGGAGGTGAAGCTGGTCACCACGACGCCAGGGTAGAGGTGGGCGACCAGCAGCAGCGCGCCAGCCAGCAGCAGCCAACGAGTGAGTGTCTTCATGGGGCTCAGCATATCGGGCGGGGACCTGCCCCTGTGTGGCGCCACCGCCGCAACGCCCATTCCTCAAATAGGAATCGTTCGCATTCGTGTTAATATTTTTGCTTGAGCCCGCCCCGTCGTCATCTCGTCCTGCCCTTGAAGTCCGCCCTCGCCTTCGTTGCTCCCACACCGGTCGCCGCCGCGCCTGCTCGGCTCGCCGTCGTGCCGGCGCGGCCACGGCCCAACTATGTCGAGACGTCGGGCTGGGGCCGGCACCGCCTGCTGGCCGCGGCCATCGTCGTGCTGCACGTGCTGGTGCTGTGGGGGCTGAGCCAGCTGCAGGATGTGCGCCGGACGGTGGCGCGCGTCGCGCCGGTGGTGGTGCGCCTGATCGCGCCGGCCGAGCCACCCAAGCCGCTGCCACCCACGCCTGTGCCCATGCCGCAGCTGCAGACGCCGGCGCAGACCTTCATCGAGCCGCCGCTGATCGCGATCGCCGCCGCGCCCGCACCGTCCCTCGTGGTCGCCGCGCTGCCGCCGCCCCCGCCGACGCCCGCGGTGGTGCAGACGGCGCCCGCGCCGGTCATCATCCCGGTGGTGCCACCACCCACGCCGGCCATCAAGCAGATCCCGGCCAGCGCGGTGCGTTACCTGAAGGAGCCGCGCATGACCGTGCCGCTGATGTCCAAGCGGCTGCGCGAGTCCGGCATCGTGCACCTGCGCGTCATCGTCGACGTGCGCGGCCTGCCGCGCGACATCACGCTGGCGAAATCGTCCGGCTTCGCCCGCCTGGACGAGCAGGCGCTGCAGGACATGCGCAGCGCCCGCTTCGTGCCGCAGACCGAAAACGGCCAGCCCGTCGAGTGGGAGGTCATCACGCCGATGTCCTACGAAGTCGACCGCTGACCTCTTTCCCGTTTCCCAACTAGCCATGCCGTGGGCGGCTCCCGATGCCGTCGTGGGCAAAGCCATGCCCATTCACGATCCATCGGAGAGTTCCATGTCCCGCAAGAACAAATCGAACAAGGCGAAGGCCCCGGCCCTGCTGTTGCCCCTGGGTGCGCTGGCCGCCGGCTTCGGCATGGCCTCGGCCGCGCTGGCCCAGACCGCCCCCGCACAGAAGGCGCCCGCCAAGGAAGAAAGCGTGCTGCCCGTCGTGCGCGCCAAGGCCAGCGCCGAGCCGCAGGGCAAGGACGGCTACCAGGCCACCGAGACGCGCATCGGCAAGGGCAAGCAGGACATCCGCGACATCCCGCAATCGCTGACCGTCGTCACCGAGAAGCTCATCGACGACCGCAACCTCGACAACGTCAAGGAAGTGCTGAAGAACACCGCCGGCATCACCTTCCAGGCCGCCGAAGGCGGCGAGGAAGACATCAAGATCCACGGCATCTCGCTGCAGAGCACCGGCGACATCTTCATCGACGGCATGCGCGACCCGGCGTTCTACGATCGCGACACCTTCTTCCTCGACAAGATCGAGCTGCTGCGCGGCTCCGGCGCGCTGATGTTCGGCCGCGGCTCCAGCGGTGGCGCGGTCAACCAGGTCACCAAGCAGGCCCTGCTGGCCGACCAGAACGAGATCAACGTCAGCGTCGGCAGCCACTCGCAGTTCCGCGCGGTCGGCGACTTCAACCGCCGCTCTGGCGAGACGACGGCCTGGCGCATCGGCACCATGGTCAACCGCGGCGACAACGACGGTGCCGGCACCATGATCAACAAGGCCGGCCTGGCCGGCTCGGTGCGCACCGGCATCGGCGAGGACGACGAGTTCGCCGTCACGCTGTACGCGCTGCAGAACGAGAACGGCATGAACTACGGCATGCCGTGGATCCGGCCGACGGCGGGTGCCGCGGTCACGACCGAGCTGCTGCCGCTGGACCCCACCGCCTACTACGGCATGGCCAGCGACCGCAACAAGGGCTCGGCCACCTACGTGATGGGCCAGCACACGCACCGCTTCAGCCCCGACGTCGAACTGGTCACCAAGGCCCGCTACGCGTCATACACGCGTGACCAGCGCGCCGGCACCGTGCGCTTTGCGGCCGCGTCCCAGCAACCCGGCGGCATCGCTGCCAGCCTGGCCACCTTCGGTCCCAACACCGTGCTCACCCGCGGCAAGCAGCTCAAGGTGCAGGACATGCAGACCGTCACCGTGCAGAGCGACCTGAGCGCCAAGTTCAAGGCCGCCGGCATGAACCACCACGTGATGACCGGTGCGGACTTCTCGCAGGAGAAGAAACAGGTCTACACCGACATCCTGGCCGCCCAGGGCGGCATCGTGCCGGCCAAGCCCAACACCACGGTCGGCACGCCCAACGATGGCGCGTCCATCAACGAAGGCCTGCGCAGCTTCCGCACCAACAACGACTACGTCTCCAAGGGCTTT
Organism: Roseateles sp. P1_C6; assembly: GCF_056406315.1. Classification (NCBI taxonomy): domain Bacteria; kingdom Pseudomonadati; phylum Pseudomonadota; class Betaproteobacteria; order Burkholderiales; family Sphaerotilaceae; genus Roseateles; species Roseateles sp. P1_C6. Next base: position 72,949 of record NZ_JBFUAK010000006.1, on the reverse strand, counting down.
GGCGCCTACGTGCAAGACCTCATCCAGGTTGCGCCGATGTGGAAGGTCGTGGCCGGCCTGCGCTACGACAAGCTCAACGGCGACTACAACCAGTACACGGTGCCGACCAACGCCGCCACGCCGGTCACGGCGACGCCCTACCAGATGAAGATCTCGGAATGGAGCCAGCGAGCCGCCGTGCTGTTCCAGCCTAACGAGCGCCTATCCTTCCACTTCCTGGCGGCCACGGCCTTCAACACCTCGGGCGACACCTATTCGCTGAGCTCGGCCAACCAGGGCATCCCGCCCGAGAAGTCCATCAACCTGGAACTGGGCGGCCAGATCGACTCGGCCGACGGCAAGCTGACGACGCGCTTCGGCATCTTCCGCGCCACCAAGCTGCACGAGCGCAACACCGACCCGCTGAACACCAACGTCATCACGCTGTCCGGCAAGCGCCACGCCTCGGGCGTGGACGTCGACATCACCGGCCGCATCACGCCCGATTGGGAGATCTTCGGCAGCTTCACGTGGATGCCGGTCGCCAACATCGACATCTCGTCGGCCAACAGCGGCGAGATGCAGGGTGATCGCCCCTCGCTGACGCCCAGGTACTCCGGCAGCCTGTGGACGACCTACAAGATCACACCGCAATGGCGCGTCGGCGGCGGCTTCAACGCCCGCAGCGGTCAGCAGCCCAACCGCAACCCCGGCATCTACGCGCCCAAGTTCGTCGTCGCCAACCTGATGGCCGAGTACACGGTCATCGAGGACGCGCTGCTGTTCCGCCTCAACGTCGACAATGTGGCCAACAAGCTCTACGCCGATTCGCTCTACACCGGTCACTACATCCCGGGCAAGGGCCGCATCGTCACGATGACGGGCACGTACAAGTTCTGACCCTGGAGACCCGCCCCGCGCCATGCTGCTGAAGATCCCGCAGATCCTCGACACCGCAGCCCTGGCGCGGGCGCGCGAACTGCTGGCCGCGGCCTCCTGGGCCGATGGCCGCACGACCGCCGGCCGCCAGGCCGCGCAGGTCAAGAACAACCAGCAGTTGCCCGCCGGCAGCGAGCAGCACCAGGCCTTGCAGGCGCTGGTGCTGCAGTCGCTTGAGAAGCACCCTCTGTTCTTCTCCGCGACCCTCCCCAAGCGCGTGCTGCCGCCGCTGTTCAACCGCTACGCTGGTGCCAGCAATGCCTACGGCAGCCATGTCGACCAGGCCGTGCGCTACCTGCCCGGCGGCGTGCAGCGCGTGCGCACGGACATCTCCTGCACGCTGTTCCTCAGCGAGCCGAGCGACTATGACGGCGGCGAACTGGTCATCGACACCACATTCGGCGAACAGCGCGTCAAGCTCGCGGCCGGCGATCTGGTCGTCTACCCCGGCACCAGCGTGCACCGCGTCGAGCCCGTCACGCGTGGCGAACGCCTGGCCAGCTTCTTCTGGATCGAGAGCATGGTGCGCGCCGACGAGCAGCGCCGCCTGCTGTACGAGATGGACATGAGCCTGATGCGGCTGCGCGGTGAACTGGGCGAGACGCCCGAGCTGGTGCAGCTGACCGGCACGTATCACAACCTGCTGCGCATGTGGGCGGACACGTGAATACGCCGGCCATCGAGGCCCTGCCCGAGGGCCTGGCCAATCTGGCCGACTTCGAAGCGCCCGCCCAGGCCCGCCTCGACGCCAACGCCTGGGCCTACCTGAACGGCGGCGCCGCCGACGAACTGACGCTGCGCGCCAACCGCAGCGCCTGGGACGCCATCAAGCTCCACCCCCGCGTGCTGCGCGACCTGTCCGGCGGCCACACCCGCACGACGCTGCTCGGCCGCGAACTGCTGCATCCCATCCTGCTGGCACCCATCGCCTACCAGCGCCTCTTCCACGCCGACGGCGAGCTGGCCGTCGCCCACGCTGCCGCCGCGCAGGAGGCTGGCCTCATCCTCAGCGCCCAAGCCAGCGTCGACATGGAGGCCGTCGCCGCGCCCATGCTGGGCGACGCGGCTGCCGGCCCGCTGTGGTTCCAGCTCTACTGGCGCGACGACCGCGACTTCATGCGCGCGCTGCTGCACCGCATCGAAGCCGCCGGCTACCAGGCCCTGGTGCTGACCGTCGACGCGCCCGTGCACGGCGCGCGCGACCGTGAGCGCCGCATCGGCTTCAAGCTGCCCGAGGACATCCGCGCCGTGAACCTCGGCGGCCTGAAGAAGCCGCTCAACCTGCAGCCCGGCCAGAGCGTGCTGTTCGACGGCTTGATGCCGCGTGCCGCGACCTGGCGCGAGGTCGACTGGCTGCGCGCCGAGAGCCGGCTGCCGTTGCTGCTGAAGGGCCTCACGCGCGCCGACGACGCGCGCGAGGCGCTGGCCCGCGGCGTCACCGGCTTCATCGTCTCCAACCACGGGGGCCGCACGCTGGACACGCTGCCTGCCAGCGCCGAGCTGCTGCCGCCGCTGCGCGCGGCGCTGGGCCCGAACGTGCTACTGCTGGTCGACGGCGGCATCCGCCGCGGCACCGATGTGCTCAAGGCCATCGCCCTGGGCGCCAACGCCGTGCTGCTGGGCCGCCCGTACGTGCACGCACTGGCCGCCAGCGGCGCGCTGGGCGTGGCCCACGCGCTGCGCCTGCTGCGCGACGAACTGGAGATCGCGATGGCGCTCTCCGGCTGCAAGACTCTCGCCGACGCCGGCCCGGCGCTGCTCTGGCCCGGCACCTTCTCCGATAGGACTCCCCGATGAAACACCTGCTCATCAGCACCCTGCTCGCCGCCACCGCCGGCGCCGCCTTCGCCCACGGCAACGTCTCCTGCCCCGCCGTGCCCAAGGAAGAGAAGAAGCCGCAGATGGAACTGCAGAAGAAGCTCGAAGGCGAAGGCTGGAAGGTCCGCAAGGTGCAGAACTACAACGGCTGCTACGAGGTCTACGGCTTCGACGCCACCGGCAAGAAGGCCGAGGCCTTCTTCCATCCGAAGAGCTTCGAGCGCGTCTACCCCGAGGGCGAGCAGCCGGCTGCGAAGTAAGCCGTGCGCATCCGCGTCTGGGACGCGCTCGTCCGCGCGCTGCACTGGACGCTCGCCGCCGCCGTCGCGACCGCCTGGATCAGCGGCCACTGGCCGCCCCGGCAGTTCGACGACGTGCACCACAGCGCCGGCTACGTGGCCGGCGCTGTGGTGCTGCTGCGGCTGATCTGGGGCTTCACGGGCAGCCGCTACGCGCGCCTCGCGCAGTTCGTGCGCAGCCCGCGCGCCGTGCTGGCCTACGCCCGCGCGATGCGCTCGGGCCGGGAGCCGCGCTATGTCGGCCATAACCCCTTGGGCGGCTGGATGGTGCTGCTGCTGTGGGGCACGGCCTTCGCCGTCACCGCCACCGGCTGGCTTTACACGACCGACTGGCTGTGGGGCTACGAATGGTTGTCGGACCTGCACGCCGCGCTCGCATGGCTGATCGCAACCTTGGTCGTGGGCCATCTGGGCGGCGTCGTGATGGCCAGCTGGCGGCATCGCGAGAACCTCGTCGGCGCGATGTTCAGCGGCAGGAAACGCGCGCCCGAAGCGGACGACATCGCCTGAGATCACCGCTGCGAAGGGCCTCGTTTGACGCAAGGCCGCGACAACCCCGATGTTTCCTGGGGAGATACGCGTTTCCTCCTGGGAGAAAGCCTTCTATTCCTCCATGGAGCGCAGTACCATCGCCGCCGCAGGGTGCTAGCGAGTATTGAAGGCTTACGCGGCCTTCACCCAGACCCGGCACATCAACAACCTTTGATGGAGTGAATCGACATGGCAACTGCGAAGAAGGCCGCGCCCGCGAAGAAGGCGGCACCGGCAAAGAAGGCCGCCGCACCGGCGAAGAAGGCGGCAGCGCCCGCCAAGAAGGCGGCGGCGCCGGCCAAGAAGGCCGCTGCGCCTGCGAAGAAGGCAGCTGCGCCGGCCAAGAAGGCCGCTGCACCCGCCAAGAAGCGCACGCCCAACGCCGCCTTCATGAAGGCCCTGACCCCCAGCGCGGCCCTGGCCGCCATCGTCGGCGCAGCCCCGCTGCCGCGCACCGACGTGACCAAGAAGGTCTGGGAGTACATCAAGAAGAACAAGCTGCAGGATGAGCTGCAGAAGCGCGTCATCAACGCCGATGCCAAGCTGAAGGAAATCTTCGGCAAGGCCAAGGCCGACATGTTCGAGATGACCAAGCTGATCAACAGCCACCTGAAGTGATGCGGCGCCGCGCAAGCGGCTCCTCAAACAAGCCCGGCACCGTCCGGGCTTTTTTTTATGGCGCGAGGCATCGCGCCTGCCCAACCATGCCAGACGTTGCCGAACGACGTCGCCTCGAGAAGCTCCTCACGCTGCTGGGCTTCGCGGTATTCGTCGCGCTGATTGCCTTGGCCGTCATGCCTCACAGCAGCCGCTGGCCGGGCGAGCTGCGCGACCCCGACGTGAAGCCGCTGTTGCGGGACTGCGGCAACGCCGGCGATCCGCCGGGCTCGGGCATGCCTGCCTGGCCGGACGGCAAGCAGCGCTACTACACGCGCCAGCAATGGAGCGAAGCCGGCGAGCTGAAAGTCGAGGTCTGGGAGCTCCTGCCGCCGGGCCACGTGCTGGTGTCCGCCGACCGCGAGGTGAAGGGCAACCGCATCGTCATCGCGCCGCGCTGGGAGGTGCCGCCGGGTGGCGCCGTGGCGGCCTGCGTCGCCAAGTTCGGTGTGGAAGTCCGCTGGCGCGGTCTGCCGCGCGGCAGCTACGTCATCGACGCCCGCTAGCGTCGGCCGCCGAGCTGGCCTCGCTGCGGCGTCTCAGCCCAGCAGCTTGCGCAGCCCGGCCTGCAGCAGCGGCACGTCGATAGGCTTGAGCCAGTAGTCGTCGAAGCCGGCCTCGCGCGCCGCGCGCACCACGTCGCTGGGGTCGTCCGCCGACAGGGCCACCCAGCGCGTGCCGGCCAGCGTGGCGCTGAGCGCGACGTCGGCGCGCACGCGCCGCACCAGCTCCAGCCCCGTCATGTCGGGCAGGTTCATGTCGACCAGCACCAGGTCGGGTCGGGCCTCGGCCAGGGCCGTCAAGCCCTCCTGGCCGGTCTCGGCGCAGCGCAAGGCCCAGCCCGGCAGCAGCCGAAAGACCTCCTCCATCAGGATCAGGTGGATGCGGTCGTCTTCGACGTAAAGCACCAGCGGTGCGGCGCGGTCGGGCATGGCGGGATCGGGGGGCAGGTACGGCGGTCGGCACGATAGCAGCAATGCCCACCCGCCCCGGCCAGGCGGCAGGGGCAATCGTTTTCAGCCCGATGTGTGACTTATCTCACCGCGGCCTCACCCCATCCTCGGGGGTCTTCAACGCGGAAAAACCCTAGATCCCCCTAATACTAGGTCCCATGCGCCCTGGTTCGGGCGCGACGTTTTTCCGGGCTCCCGATGTCCCTGATCGCCACCCTCGCCCTCGCCGTCTCCGCCGGCTCCACGCTGCCCCAGTGCAGCTGGGACCGCCCGGGCGTCAACCCGTTCATGGGCGACGTCATTGCGGCCGTGGATCGCTACAAGGACATCCCGGCAGCGACGCGCGAGAAGCTGAAGGCGCGCATGAAGGCGCGCAGCTATGACGACATCGCCGTCATCGAACGCGACGCCATCAAGGGCAAGGCCGAGTACGCGCCGGAGATCCGCGACATGCATTTCGGCCCCGGCGCCGTCTGCCAGACGGTCACCCGCGCCAAGTGGACGGCGACGACGCAGGAGCGCGGCCTCGTCTACTGCGAGGACGGCCAGTGCATCCTGGTGCCCACCGTCTGCCGCAACGTGAGCCGCATCCGCCGCCTGGACAAGCCAGCCGCCGCGGCGCCCAGCCAGGCCGCCAACGTCGCCTCCTCGGCACGCGCGGGCGAAGACAACAGCCCGCTGGAGTTCGAAGCGCCGGCCGCCGGCCCGATGGCCGCCGCGGCGCCGGACAGCTTCGCGCAGCAGTCGGGCATGTCGGCACTGGCCGCCGGTGGCGCGCCCGCCCAGGGTGGCAGCGCCGGCCTGCTCGGTGGCTCGGCGCCCGGCCCGCAGGTCGCCGGCGGCAGCGGCAACCTGCCGTCGCTGGTCAACCTGGGCATGCCGGCCCTACCGCCGGGCACGGTGCGCACGGCCGAATCCAACCCGGGCCTGCCGGGTGTCACGCCGGCCGTGCCGGAGCCCGGCACCTGGGCCATGATCGCGGCCGGCCTGCTGGTCATCGGCTTTCGCGCGCGCCAGCGTCGCTGACGTCTGATCAGCGTTTGAGCAAAGGCGCCAGATAGCGCCCCGTGTGGCTGGCCTCGCAGGCCGCCACGTCCTCCGGCGTGCCGGCCACCAGCAGCGTGCCGCCGCCCGAACCGCCTTCCGGCCCCATGTCGATGAGCCAGTCGGCCGTCTTGATGACGTCCAGGTTGTGCTCGATGACGACGATGGTGTTGCCCGCGTCGCGCAGCTGGTGCAGCACCTTCATCAGCAGCTTGATGTCGGCGAAGTGCAGGCCGGTGGTGGGCTCGTCCAGGATGTAGAGCGTACGGCCGGTGTCGCGCTTGGAGAGTTCCAGCGCCAGCTTCACGCGCTGCGCCTCGCCACCGGACAAGGTCGTGGCGCTCTGGCCCAGCTTCACATAGCCCAGGCCCACATCCAGCAGCGTCTGCAGCTTGCGCGCCAGCGCGGGCACGGCGTTGAAGAGCTGGAAGGCGTCCTCCACCGTCATGTTCAGCACGTCGGTGATGTTCTTGCCCTTGTAGAGCACCTCCAGCGTCTCGCGGTTGTAGCGCTTGCCGTGGCAGACGTCGCAGGGCACGTAGACGTCGGGCAGGAAATGCATCTCCACCTTCAGCACGCCATCACCCTGGCAGGCCTCGCAGCGGCCGCCGGCCACGTTGAAGCTGAAGCGCCCGGGCCCGTAGCCGCGCTCCTTGGCCGTGTTCATCTCGGCGAACAGCTCGCGGATGGGCGTGAACAGGCCCGTGTATGTCGCCGGGTTGGAACGCGGCGTGCGGCCGATGGGCGACTGGTCGACGTTGATCACCTTGTCGAAGGCGTCCAGGCCCTCGATCTCGTCGTGCGCGGCCGGGTCGGCATGGCTCTGGTACAGCTTCTTGGCGACGGCCGCATAGAGCGTGTCGTTGACCAGCGTGCTCTTGCCCGAGCCGGACACACCGGTCACGCAGGTGAACAGGCCCACCGGGATCTCGACCGTCACACCCTTCAGGTTGTTGCCGCGCGCGTTGACGATGCGCAGCCGCGCGTCGTCCGTCGCCTTGTGGCGCTCGGTCGGCACCTCGATGCGCGCGGCGCCGCTCAGGTAGCGCCCGGTCAGCGAGTTGGGGTCGGCCGCCACCTGGTCGGGCGTGCCCTGGGACATGATGCGGCCGCCATGCACGCCCGCGCCGGGGCCCAGGTCCAGCACCCAGTCGGCCGCGCGGATGGCGTCCTCGTCATGCTCCACCACCAGCACCGAGTTGCCCAGGTCGCGCAGCCGCCGCAGCGTGGCGATGAGCCGGTCGTTGTCGCGCTGGTGCAGGCCGATGCTGGGCTCGTCCAGCACATACATGACGCCGGTCAGACCCGAGCCAATCTGGCTGGCCAGCCGGATGCGCTGCGCCTCGCCGCCCGACAGCGTGTCGGCGCTGCGGTCCAGGCTCAGGTAGTTCAGGCCCACGTCGTTCAGGAAGCGCAGCCGTGACGCGATCTCGCGCACGACCTTGTCGCCGATCTCGGCCTTGTTGCCCTTGAGCTTGAGCCCTTCGAAATAGTCCAGGCATTCGCGCAGCGTCGAATGCTCCACCTCGTAGATGGGCCGGCCCTTGAAGCCTTCCGGCGCGTCGGCGGGTTGCAGCACCACGTGACGGGCCTCGCGGCGCAGGCGCGAGCCCTCGCAGGACGGGCAGGGCTTGGCGGCCATGTAGCGGGCCAGGTCCTCGCGCACCGCGGCCGAATCCGTCTCCTTGTAGCGCCGCTGCAGGTTGGGCAGGATGCCTTCGAAAGGGTGCTGGCGCTTGACCTGGCGCTTCTTGCCGGAGGCCGTCTCGGCCTGGTACAGGAAGCTGATGTCCTCCTCGCCCGAGCCGCGCAGCAGCACCTGCCGGGCCGTCTCGGGCAGGCTCTCCCACGGCGCCTCGACGTCGAACTTGTAATGCGCCGCGACCGATTCCAGCAGCGAGAACGTGTACGGGTTGCGCCGGTCCCAGCCCTTGACCGCACCGCTGGCCAGGCTCAGCGTCGGGAAGGCGACCACCCGGTCCGGGTCGAACACGGTGACCTGGCCCAGGCCCTCGCAGCTGGGGCAGGCGCCCACCGGCGAGTTGAACGAGAACAGGCGGGGCTCCAGCTCGGGCAGCGAGTAGGAGCACACCGGGCAGGCGAACTTGCTGGAGAACAACGTGGTCTGGTCGCTGTCCATGTTCAGCACCAGCGCGCGGCCCTCGGCCAGGCGCAGCGCCGCCTCGAAGCTCTCGGCCAGCCGCTGGCGCAGCTGGTCCTGCGCGTCGGCGCGCAGCTTGACGCGGTCGATGACGACGTCGATGTCGTGCTTCTCCGCCTTCTTCAGCGCCGGGATCTCGGGCGCCTCCACCGTGGCGCCGTCGACACGGAAGCGCACATAGCCCTGCGCCTGCAGCTCCTGGAACAGCTCGACGAACTCGCCCTTGCGGTCGCGCACGACGGGTGCGAGCAGCATCAGCTTGGACTCGTCGGGCATGGCCAGCACGGCATCCACCATCTGGCTGACCGACTGCGCCTCCAGCGGCAGGTGGTGGTCCGGGCAGAACGGCGTGCCGGCGCGGGCATACAGCAGGCGCAGGTAGTCGTGGATCTCGGTGACCGTGCCGACCGTGGAGCGCGGGTTGTGCGACGTCGCCTTCTGCTCGATGGAGATCGCGGGCGACAAACCCTCGATGACATCCACGTCCGGCTTGTCCATCAGCTGCAGGAACTGGCGGGCGTAGCTGGACAGGCTTTCGACATAACGCCGCTGGCCCTCGGCATACAGCGTGTCGAAGGCCAGCGACGACTTGCCCGAGCCGGACAGCCCCGTGATGACCACCAGCGCGTGGCGCGGCAGGTCGACGTCGATGTTTTTCAGGTTGTGGGTACGCGCACCGCGCACGCGGATGAACTTCGACTCGGGCGGAGCAGAGGACTGGGGCAAATCAGGAGGCGCCATGGCAGTTTTCACAAGCGAACCGGCCATGATAGGCGGCCAGAATCCAGCGCGTCCAAACACCGACAGGGAGGTCCCGATGAGGACGACATTGCGCACGGTGCTCGTCACGCTGGCGACCGCGCTGGGCGGGGCGGTCGCCAACGCACCGGCCGCCGCGCAGGCTCCGGCGGCACCACCACCCATCGCGGCGTTCTTCAAGAAACCGGCCGTGCGCCAGCCACGGCTGAGCCCCAGCGGTCGCTACCTCGCGATCCAGGCGGTCGGTGCCAACGACCGCGCGCTGCTGGCCGTCATCGACCTGCAGGCCATGGCGCCGCCCAAGATCGTCGCCGGCTTCCAGGACGTGGACATCGTGAGCCACGACTGGGTCAGCGAAGACCGGCTGGTATTCCGCGCTGGCACGGCGCCAGACGGCAAGACCGTCATCTTCTCGACCGGCGTGTGGGCGGTGAACCGTGATGCCACCGGCTACCGGCAGCTGATCGACAGCGTCTCGCGCCATCTCAGCAACGAAACCACCCGCCCGGGCGAGCGGCGGCTGGACATCAACCACCACTTCGCCGGGGTGGTACCTGGCGACAGCAACGAAATATTCGTCGCCCGCTACCCGCTGTGGCGCGGTGACAGCGATGCCCCGGGCGAGCAGATGAGCCGCCTGGATACCGTCACCGGACGGCTGCGCAACCTCAGCGAAGGCCTGCCGGACTACGTCTATGACTGGACCATGGACTGGCGCGGCGAGCCACGCGCGGTGTCGGCCGCGTCCAACGGTCGCAACCGCCATTACCTGCGCGAAGCGGACGGCCGCTGGAAGCTCTGGAAAGAGGACGACGCCTACACCGGCGGCACTTTCAAGCCTTACTGGTTCGGGCCCGACGGACAGACCTTGGTGCTGGACGGCTGGCAGGGCTTCGAGGCGGTGTTCCAGCTCGACCCGAAGACCCAGCAGCGCGAGGCCGAGCCGCTGATCACGTTCAAGGGCTACGACTACCAGGGCGAGTTGCTGTTCGACCCAGACGCCCGGCGCCTGCTGGGCCTGCGCCACGAGACGGAAGCACCCGGCACCGTGTGGCTGGACGCAACGATGAAAGCCCTTCAGGCCGACATCGATGCCAAGCTGCCCGGCAGCGTCAACCAGATCGAATGCCGGCGCTGCCTGAACGCCACGCACCTTGTTGTCACGGCGCTGTCCGACCAACACCCACCCATCTACTACACGTACAAGCCGGCCAACAAGCAGCTGCAGCCTCTGTCCAGCCAGCGCCCCGACATCCGCGTGCAGGACATGGGCCAGCGCGACTACCACCGCATCAAGGCCCGCGACGGGCTGGAGCTGCCCGTGCTCGTCACGCAACCGGCGGGTGGCGTCGGCAAACAGGCGCGGCCCGTCGTCGTGCTGGTGCACGGTGGCCCCTACCTGCGCGGCACGCACTGGGCCTGGGAGCCCGACGCGCAGTTCCTGGCCAGCCGTGGCTACCTGGTGCTCGAACCGGAATTCCGCGGCAGCACCGGCTACGGCTTCCGGCATTTCCAGGCCGGCTGGAAGCAGTGGGGCCTGGCGATGCAGGACGATATCGCCGACACGCTGGCCTGGGCCGTCAAGCAGGGCTGGGCCGACCCCAAGCGCGCCTGCATCGCGGGTGCCAGCTACGGCGGCTACGCGGCCATGATGGGCGCCGTCACCCAAGGCGACCTCTTCAAGTGCGCCATCAACTGGGTCGGCGTCACCGACATCGGGCTGATGTCCAGCATCCAGTGGAACGGCATCTCCGAGGAATGGCAACGCTACGGCATGAAGCGTCTCGTTGCCGACCCCGACACCGACGCCGAGCAGATGAAGAAAACCTCGCCACTGCAGCGCGCGAAGGAAATCCGCATGCCGCTGCTGATGGCCTATGGCGGCAGCGACTACCGGGTGCCCATGCAGCATGGCACAGACATGAAAGCCGCGCTGCGCCCGGACCAGGATGTCGAATGGGTCGTCTATCCCGACGAAGGCCATGGCTGGTTCGACCTGAAGACCCATGAAGACTTCTGGGGGCGCGTCGAGCGCTTCCTGGCGCGAAACATCGGCGCGACTGCGCCCAAGTGAAACGCCCCACGAGGGCCAGAGGGAGGAACCCATGATTCGACGACTGATCATCGCCGCCACGCTGCTGGCGGGCCTGGCGCAGACCGCCACGGCCGCGCCGCCACCCATCGCCGACTTCTTCAAGACCCCTGCCGTCCAGGCGCCCAAGCTCAGCCCGAGCGGGCGCTATCTGGCCATCCTGACGGCCGGCCAGGGTGGGCGGGTGCGCTTGGCCGTCATCGACCTGGAGACCATGCAGCCCGGCAAGGTCGTCGCCGGCTTCAGCAACGTCGACATCACCGGCCACCATTGGGTCAACGAGGACCGGCTGGTGCTGCAGGCCCGCAGCCCGCAGGACGGCACGCAGGAGGTCATCGCCCCCGGCCTTTGGGCCGTGGACCGCGACGGCAGCGCCTTCCGCCAGCTCATCATCAGCCACTTCGGCCCCAAGGACGCCACGTCCACGACGATCAACGATCGCCGGCTGGAGGGCAACTGGCGCTTCCACAGCACGGTGGCGGCCGGCGGCGACGAAGTCCTGGTCATGCGGCACCGCTGGGCGTCCGAGCCGGAGTCCGTCGGCGTGCAGATGTCCCGGCTCAACACGCGCAATGGCGCACTGCGCAACCTGAACGACGGCCTGCCGCCCAACATCAACGACTGGGTGACCGACGGGCAGGGCGAGCCGCGCGCCGTCACGTCCTATCAGGGCGGCGGCAGCAAGATCTTCCTGCGCCAGCCCGACGGCCGCTGGAAGCTGTGGCAGGAGCTGAAGAGCTACTACGACGCGCATGCGGAGCCCTACTGGTTTGGCGCCAAGGGCGAGATGCTGGCGCTGCAGAGCTACCAGGGCCATACGGCGCTGTTCAACGTCAATGCCGAGACCTTGAAAGCCGAGGCCCAGCCACTGCTGAACCTGAAGGGCTATGACTTCAACGGCCGGCTGATCGTCGACGCGCCCAGCCAGCGCCTGCTGGGTATGCAGTTCGAGACCGACGCCCCCGGCAGCGCCTGGTACGACCCCACCATGAAGGCCATGCAGGCCGACATCGACGCCAAGCTGCCCGGCACGGCCAACCAGATCGAGTGCAGCCGCTGCCTGGATGCCAAGTACATCGTCGTCACGGCGCTGTCCGATCAGCAGCCGCCGCTGTACTTCCTCTACAAGCCGGCGGACAAGAGTCTGCAGGCCATTGCCGCACTGCGGCCCGAGATCAAGGCGGCCGAGATGGGCCAGCGCGACGTCTATCGCATCCCCGCGCGCGACAAGCTGGAGCTGCCCGTGCTGGTCACCCAGCCGCCGGGCAAGGCACAAGGGGCGCGGCCGGCCGTCGTGCTGGTGCATGGCGGGCCCAACGTGCGCGGCACGCACTGGGCCTGGGAGGCGCAGGCCCAGTTCCTGGCCACCCGCGGCTATGTCGTGCTGGAGCCCGAGTTCCGCGGCAGCACCGGCTATGGCTGGACGCACTTCCGCGCCGGCTGGGCGCAATGGGGCCTGGCCATGCAGGACGACCTGGCCGACACGCTGGCATGGGCCGTCAAGCAAGGCTGGGTGGACCCCAAGCGCGTGTGCATCGCCGGCGCCAGCTACGGCGGCTATGCGGCGCTGATGGGCGCCGTCAAGCAGGGCGACCTGTTCCGCTGCGCCATCTCGTGGGTGGGCGTCACCGACCTCGAACTGCTGTCCAGCATCCACTGGAGCGACGCTTCGGACGAGTGGAGGAACTACGGCATGAAGAACCTCATCGGCGACCCCGTGGCCGACGCGGAGCGCTTCAAGGCCACGTCGCCGCTGCAGCGCGCCCGCGAGATCAAGATGCCGCTGCTGGTCGCCTATGGTGGCGAAGACCGCCGCGTGCCCATCAAGCACGGCACCGAGTTCAAGGCGGCGCTGCGGCCCGGGCAGGACCTGGAATGGGTGGTCTATCCCGACGAAGGCCATGGCTGGCTCGAGCTGAAGTCCAACGAGGACTTCTGGGGCCGCGTGGAACGCTTCCTGGCCCGGCATCTGCCCCCCGGCAACTGACCGTTCATCCGCGCCGCCTGCAGCTGGCGGCGCGGCTCTGACGCTTCATCGCAGCGCCCTGGCGGCGCCTGGGTCCGGTGACGAAACTGTTTCCATCGACACAGCAATCCCGCTGTGCAGACACCCAAAGGAAGCATCATGAAGACCACCGTCCTGATCCAAGCCGCCGCCGTCGCCGCCTTCGCGTTCAGCGCCTTCGCCGCCAGCGCCGCCCCCCAGGAAGTCAAGACCCTGCCGCGCGTCGTCGTCACCGGCAAGGCCACGCAGGAAGTTGCCCAGCTGCCGCGAGTCGTCGTCACCGGCTACGCCACCCGCGAGATCGCTCAGCTGCCCCGCGTGACCGTCACGGCCCGCCGCGCCTGAGCCCTCCATGACGATGTCCCTGACGACGAACCCCCGAGCCGAGTCGCCGGCGCAGCAGGCCGGTGGCCACCGCTGCGCCGCCGAGTCGGCTTGGCGCAACGCTTTGACACAGCTCTGAAAGACAATCGGGCTTCTTCATCGGAGCCCGCTTGTGAAAGAAGAGCTGCCCAAACGCCGGTCCTGGCTGGATGGCTTCATGGCCTACCCCGCGCCGGCCGGCCTGAGCGAAAGCCAACTGCGCGAGAACATCATCCTGCTGGACCAGGCGCTGTACGCGTTGTGGAACCTGGGTGACAACCTCATCTATGCCTGGACGCCCGAGGCGCGCGGCTTGCGCGTGCTCGTTGCGCCGCACCCGATGCTGACCGAGTTCGCGCTCGGCGACGGCACGCTGGCGCCGGCCGAGCTGACGCGCCGCGCACGGCTGCTGGACAAGCTGCTGTCCAACCAGGAGCACCTCGACACCCATGCCTTCGACGCCGTCGCCGCTGCGCTGGGCGTCGCGCCGCTGCTCATCGAGCTGCCCTTCGCGCCCGAGCGCGGCCTGGGCCTGCCGCTGATCGCGGCCGTCGCGGCGCGCTACGGCATCCGCCTCGTCGAGGACCGCGCCGTCATCCTGTTCGACGCCGTCGGCTTCTCGCTGCTGACGCCGCTGCAGCAGGTCGTGCAGCTGAACAGCCTGTCCTGCTCGGTGAACGCCGCCTACGCCAAGCTGCTGGACCGCGAGATCAACATCAACTTCGCGCGCACGACGACGGGCGACGGCTTCTACATCTGGAACCGCATGCGCGGCATCGAGGCCAATGTCGAGCTGTACCAGCTGATGCAGTTCATCCTGGCCGACAACGCGTTGGCCCAGGAGCGCGCGACGCGACCCGAGTCGGTGCCGCGCCTGCGCGCCTGCTTTCACGTCGGCTCGCACTACGAGTTCTACCAGTCCGAAGGCCTGAACCCGACGTCGTTCAGCTACCTGGTCGGCCAGGTCACCATCGAGCTGGCGCGCATGATCGACAACGCCCAGCCGGGCCAGATCCTGGTCGGCAAGTTCAACACGCTGATGCACGACGAGGCCAGCGGCGCCGACGTGCGCATCGACAGCCTGGACTTCGTCGAGCGCACGCGCGCACCGCTGCGCAGCCTGAACGGGCTGAAGCTCGCCGGCTCCGAGGTCGACGAGATCGCCTGCTACCTGACCGGTCGCCGTGACGCGACCGGCCTGTGGGGCATCAGCGAATACCAGATCGCCGACAAGCACGGCCTGATCCACCGCGTCTACAACGCCAAAATCAACATCCACCGCCGCAACGGCGAGCCCATCTACCTGGGCCTGCGCGAGGAAGACCTGCCGCCCGACGCGCCGCGCACGGTGGCGGACACCGATTTCACGCCGCTGCAAGGTTGACGAAGGGCTGAGGGCGACAAGGCCTTAGAGCAAGGCCTCCAAAACGGCTTGTTTCATTGGGTGTAACAGGAATGCAACGGCTAGGATGCCCGGCGTTGTGACCGAGTCCCCCGCTCCCTTTGCCGCCAGCCCCAGCGCCGTCGGCCAGCGCCGGCTGCTGACGCTGCTCTTCGTCGACCTGAGCGCCTCCACGGCGATGGCGGAGTGGATGGAGGCCGAGCACTACGCGGCCATGCTGGCCGGCCTGCGCGCCCTCTACGAACGCATCGTGCCCCACCATGGCGGCGTCATCGCGCGCATCCAGGGCGACGGCATGCTGGCCGTGTTCGGCCACCCCGAGGTGCGCGAGGACGACGGCCGCCGCGCCACCGAGGCGGCGCTCGAACTGCACGCCGCCGTGCGCGGCCTGATGCCGCCCGGCCCGCGCCCGGCCGACAGGTCCGGCTTCAAGGGCCTGACGCTGCACAGCGGCATCCACGCCGGCGTCGTGCTCGTCAACGAGGGCGACCAGATGCGCGGCCGCTTCGAGCTGCTGGGCAATGCGCCCAACATCGCGGCCCGCCTGTCCGAGGCCGCCAAGGCGGACGAGATCATCGCCAGCGACGAGAGCCTGGGCCTGCAGAGCCAGTTCTTCGAGACCGGCCCGCGCTTCAGCCTGCAACTGCGCGGCCGCGCGACGCCGCTGGCCGCCTACCGCGTGCTGGGCCGTGCCGCCATCGGCCGGCGTTTCGAGGCCAGCATGCGCCGCGGCCTGGCACCCTTCGTCGGCCGCGGTGCCGAGCTGGCGACGCTGGAAGCCGGCCTGGCCCACGCGCTGGCCGGCCACACGCTGTGGCTGGGCCTGCGCGCCGGCGCGGGCGTGGGCAAGACGCGGCTGACCGAGGAGTTCCTGCGCCGCGCGGCGGACCAGGCCTGCCGCATCCACCGCGGCTACTGCGAGAGCTACCTGAGCGCCGAGCCGCTGCAGCCCTTCCTGCAGATGCTGCGTGCGATGGACGGCCTGGGCCAGATGCAGGACGCGCCGCCCGAACTGTTCGCCGCCCAGCACAGCACGGCGGCCCAGCGCGCCGATGCGCTGCTGACGCTGCTGCTGGCGCTGGCGCGGCGCACGCCGCAGCTGGTCTTCATCGACGACCTGCAATGGGCCGACGACGCCTCGCTGCGCCTGCTGCACCGGCTGCGCAGCGCTGCGGAGCGCGAGGGCCTGCCGCTGCTGCTGCTCAGCGCCAGCCGGCCCCAGCCCACCACGCTGCCCGGCGCCAACGACGACCCCGCCCAGCTCATCGAGCTGCCGCCGCTGACCGAGTTGGAGGCCGCCCGCGCCGTGCAGCAACTGCTGCCGCAGATCGACCCCTTCATCGCCTCCGAGGTGCAGCGCCACGCCGGCGGCAACCCGCTGTTCATCGAGGAGCTGTGCCACGCCGCGGCCGACAGCGGCGGCGGCCTGGTCGAGGGCCAGAGCAGCTCGGCCTGGCTGGCGGCGCTGGTCGAATCACGCGTGGGCCGCCTGCCGCCCGAGCAGGCCCAGCTGGTGCGCGTGGCCGCCGTCATCGGCAACGTCATCCCGGTGTGGCTGCTGGAGGTGTTGTCGGGCTATGGCGAGCAGCACCCGGCCGTGCAGGCGCTCGCCGCGCAGGACTTCATCTTCCCGGACCAGCGCCCTGGCCACCTGCGCTTCAAGCACGGCATCACGCGCGACGTCGTCTACGAAGCCACCGGCCTGCACGAGCGCCAGACGCTGCACCGCCACATCAGCGTCGCGCTGAGCGCGCGCGGCGGTGCCGAGGACCAGCTGCACGAGCAGCTCGCCTATCACGACGCCGCCGCCAACGACTGGCCCGCCGCCGCCCGCCACGCCGAGGCCGCCGGCGACCAGGCGCTGGCCGCATCGGCGCTGGACCGCGCGAAGAAACAGTTCCGCGCCGCGCTGGCCGCGCTGGAGTTCCTGCCCGATGGCGACGACGAAGGCCGCGCGCGCCGCCGCCGCTGGGTCGGCATCGCGCAGCGCCTGGGCATGGCCTGCGTGTTCGACGCCTCGCAAGACGACTTGCGCGTGCTCAGGCATGCCGCCGCGCTGGCCCAGGAAGACGGCGACCTGGGCCTGATCGCCCGCACCGAGTATTGGCTGGCCTACGTGGGCTATGCGCTGGGCGAGACGCGCGACAGTCTGGCCCACGCGCGCGCCGCCGTCGACACCGCGCAGCGCTGCGGCGACAACGCGCTGCTGGCCCAGCTGCCCGGCACCGTGGGCCAGCTGCAGGCCGCCGCGGCCGACTATGCCGAGGCCATGCCGATGCTGGACCTGGCCATCGCCCGGCAGCGCCAGCGCGCCAGCAAGAGCCCGGCCAACCAGATCGGCCTGTCCTACTCACTGTGCTGCCGCGCCTATGTGCTGGGCGACCAGGGCTTGTTCGCGCAGGCGCACGAGGTGTTCGCCGACGCGCTGGCGCCCTTTGACGGCAGCGGCCACGCCGTCGAGGCCAGCATCCAGGGCTGGCGCGCCGCCGTCTTCCTGTGGCAGGGCCGCTGGGCCGAGGCGCGCGCGTCCGCGGCCGTGGCCCACCGCGTCGGCGCCCAGGTGCGCAGCATGTTCACCTGCGCGATGGGCCATGCCGCCGGTGCCTACGGCGCGTGGATGCAGGCCGCGGACCCGGTCGCGCGCCAGCACATCCTCGACGCCACGGCCTGGCTGGCACCGCGCGGCGGCGGCCTGTACAGCAGCTTCAACCATGGCTGGCTGGCCGACATCCTGTCCACGCAGGGCGATGCTGGCGCCGCGCGGCACCACGTCGCGCTGGCACTCAAGCGCGGCCGCCAGCACGACTGGATTGGCGGCGCGATGGCCTACCGCGCGGCGGCGCGGCTGGCGGCGCGGGTGGGCGACACGGACCGCGCCCGGCGCTACCTGGCGCTGGCGCGCGGGGCCGGCGAGCAGCGCAACTCCGACCACGAGGCGGCCGTCACGGCGCTGTTGGAAGCGGAGCTGAAGCTGGACGGCGGCTGGCAGGCGGCACTGGTGCGGTCACTGGACGAGTTCCAGCGCATGGGCATGACGGGCTTCCTGAAGCGCGCACAGCGCCTGGGCGATAGCTGAACCCGCCCCACTGCGGGCATGCACCGCAACAGGTCGGCAACGGAAGTTACGGCTTTGAAGTCGCCGCCCGCAGCTTCGTGAAACCACGTATCCATAAAAACAGAACGCTGTTTCATAGTTGCCTTGCGATGCGCGGCGATGCCGCACCGACCTGACGTCGCCGCGCCCTGGCGCGCGGATCGACCGGTAGCGACCTGACGTCGGCACTGGTTCCTTTCTCCCCACACGACAAGCCTCTTGCTTCGGCGCGCGCCAGCCCGCCGCGGAGGCCGGCTGCGCGCCCCACGGAAGGACCCCGCGTCGCCACAACATCAGGAGACATTCCCATGACGATCTTGAAGAAGATGACCCCGCCGCCGCTGCCGGCGATCCGCCCCGCGGGCGCCGCGCTGTCGCTGCTGCTGGCCGCCTCGGCCGCGCACGCGGTGGACTGGCCCTCGGGCTATTCGAAATGCGCCGACGAGGGCGAGACCTGCAAGGCCGGCACCAGCACCCGCCCCGTGTCCTTCGGCATCAAGGACAAGTGGGTCATCAAGAACCTCAGCGGCAACATCGCATGCACGGTGGCCACCTTCGGCTCCGACCCCAACCCGGGCATCACGAAGAAGTGCGCCGTCGGCCCGGTGGGCAGCCCGGCGCCTGCACCCACACCCACGCCGGCTCCCGCACCGACTCCCACGCCAGCCCCGGCACCCACGCCGACACCAGCCCCCGCGCCCGCCCCGGCCGGCCACAGCGGCGGCTATGGCGGCACGGTGACCGGCGGCGGAACCAAGACGGCGGTGACGGTCAGCACGGCTGCGCAGATGCAGGCGGCCCTGAACGCCTATGACGGCAGCTCCGGCCTGGTGCTGCGCTACACGGGCACGTTCGACTTCGGCGCCATCACCGACTCCTGCGCGCAATGGCAGAAGCCCGCCGGCACCGTCGTCGAGATCAAGAACAAGAACAACGTGACCATCGAAGGCGCCAACGGCTCGTCGGCCAACTTCGGCCTGGCCATCAAGGCCGCGGCGCAGAACATCATCATCCGCAACATGACCATCGGCCTGCTGCCCGGCTCCATCGACGCCATCGGCATCGAAGGCCAGAGCGGCGGCATCCCGGGCTACATCTGGGTGGATCACAACACCTTGTTCAGCAGCCTGAAGGAGTGCAGCGGCGCGGGCGACCTGGAGTTCGACGGCCTCATCGACAGCAAGGCCGGCGCCCACCACATCACCTATTCGTACAACCACATCCACGACCACCAGAAGGTCGGCCTGATCGGCTCCAGCGACAGCGACGCCAGCGACCGCTTCATCACCTTCCACCACAACTACTACAAGGACGTGAACTCGCGTCTGCCGCTGCAGCGCGCCGGCTACACGCACCTGTACAACAACCTGTACAGCGGCGTGAAGACCTCCGGCGCCAACATCCGCATGGGCGGCTACTCGCTGATCGAGGGCAACTGGTTCGAGAACGCGCAGAACCCGGTGACCTCGCGCGACAGCTCGTCCATCGGCTTCTGGCAGCTGCGCGGCAACAACATCACCAGCCCGGCCGACTTCGCCACCTACGGCATCACCTGGGTGGCCAGCGGCTCGTCGCCATCGCGCGACGCGACGGACTGGGCCAGCACCGCCACCTTCCCGCTGGGCATCCCCTACAGCTACGCGCTGCAGGCACCGTCCTGCGTGAAGCAGAAGCTGTCGGCGGCGGCTGGTGCCGGCACGGGGCTCGCGAAGGTCAGCTGCTGACGCCCTGAGCGCAACGCCCGGGCCTGCGCAAAGCGGGCCCGGGCTTGTACGGCCGCAGCGTTGCCTGAGAAGATGGTGCACGCGAGGAGGCCCATGGATCCGTCCACCATCGATCCCAACCAGTTCATCCATATGCGCATGGTGCTGGGCATGGTGGTCAGCCTGGCCATCGCCAGGCTGCTGTCGGGCTTCGCGCGCTTCGTGCAGCACCCGGGCCGGCTCAAGGTGTACTGGATCCACATGCTGTGGGCCATCCACGCGCTGGTCATGCTGATCCACTTCTGGTGGTGGGAATTCGCACTGAGCCGCATCGGCCCGTGGCACTTCGGGCAGTTCGCGTTCCTCATCGCGTACAGCGCCACGCTGTATCTGCTGTGCGCGATGCTGTTCCCGGACGACATCGCCGAATACAAGGGCTACAGCGACTACTTCATGTCGCGGCGCCGCTGGTTCTTCGGCATCCTGGCGCTGGTGGTGGTGCTGGACGTCATCGACACCTCGCTCAAGGGCCTGCCCCACCTGCGCGCGCAGGGTCCGGAATACGGGCTGCACACGGCGCTGGTGCTGCTGCTGTGCGCCGTCGCGGCGTCGACGACGAACCCGCGCTTTCACGCGCTGTTCGTCAGCGCCAGCCTGGTCTACCAGGCGTCGTGGATCTACCGGCTCTACGACGTGCTGGCCTGATGGCGCGACGCGCTTGCGCGCCTGCTGAAACCACGAGAGTCGGGGGCGGTGCCAATGCCGTCATTCGGGCGCCAGCGTCTTGGCCCAATGCCACGCCTGTCGCATCAGCTCGCGCAGCTCTGCGTCCTGGTGATTCAACGTCAGCGCGGCAATCGATTCCTGAAAGCCTGGTGGCGCGTTGCCCTTCTGAATTTGGACGAGACAGGCGAGAACTCGGTGCTGCACTTCGTTGATCGAACGCAATTGCCAGGGCCTGTCCAGCTCTTCCGTCCGCGGGCGATAGCTGTAGCGTCCGACAACCGTCAATTGATGTGCCAGCGCGCTCAGGAAAAGCAGCTTGCGCTCGCAAGGCAAACCGGCAAGCCAATCCCCCTGTTCTACGGCGTCGTGCATGCGCTGCCTCGTCAGATCGCGAACGCGTTCAGATCCCCATCGCCACCACCGTCGGCGCTCCCGTGAAGCGCATGACGCCGGCATCCAGCACCGCCGCGATGACGCCCAGCATGACGCCCATGCCCATCGCATAGCCGGGGCAGGCGTGCGGCGGCGGGCCGGCCGGGTCGGCGCGGTCGCCGCCGAAGAAGATGTGGTGGCGCAGCGGGTCCTGCTGCGTGGCGGAGCCCAGGCCCACGACCAGTTGGCGGCCGGCGGCGATGTCCACGCCGCCCAGGCGGTGGTCGCTCAGCGCGCGGCGCCAGATCTGGAAGGGCGTGGGGCGCTGGTTCAACGTGGCGATCAGCGTCGGGCGCAGGCGGGCGACGGCCTCGGCATGGCGCTGCGCGGGTGTCGCGGTGTCAGGCACCTCGTGCCAGATGGGCTGCAGCTCCCACAGCTTGCGCGTCTGCACCCAGGCGGCCAGCGCGGTGACGAGGTTGCCGTGCGTCGTCGGCGGGAAGCCCAGCATGACGCCGGCCAGCGTGCGCGCGGGCAGGTCGGCCGGCGCACCGGGCACGGCCGCGGCGATGGCGACGATCTTCTGCGTCAGCGGCGGCAGCTGCTCGGCCGGCGTGCGGGACAGCCACGTCGTGATCGCGGCGAGCAAGCCCTGGCCCGCATCGCGCCCGGCCTGGCAGACGGCCGGGCTGGGATGCGGGCCGAACACGTAGCGCGACACGCGGAACAGCTCGCGCGGGCAGCGCGGCGCCGCCGGCTGGCCGGGCGGGTGCAGTTCGGTCCCCCACACGGCGGCGCCATCCGGCTGGCCGAACCAGACATTGCACAGCTTGGCCATCACGCCTTCGCTGAGCCGCTCGAGGTCCAGCGGCGTGTCGGCCGGGATGCCGTCGGGCCGCTGCCCGGGCGGGAAGGCGGCCAGCAAGCCCTGCGCCTCGAGCTTGAGCTGTGCGAGGCCGCCCTGTGCGACCTGGTAGGCCGCCGCAAAGGCCTGCGCCTCGCTGATGCTTTCCAGCACCGTGTTGACCAGCGGCGCCTGCTCCTTGTGGCCGTTGTCGTCGTCCATGCCGAGGAAGCCCTCGCCGATGGAGTCGCGCATGCGCTCGCCATAGCCCTTCACGGAATAGCGCGCGGGCTGGTTGCGCAGCACCTCCTGCACGCGGTCGGCGGCACCGACCAGCACGCCATAGGCCGTGTCGACCACGCCGCCGGGCTGGGCGCGCACCCAGGCCCAGGCGGCGTCGCGGCTGTTGGTGTCTTCCAGCCAGCGCTGCCAGGCGGCGAAGTCCTGCGGGTCGGGCGCGCGCGCCGGCACGGGCGTGGGGGCGGGCAATGGCAGAGGCAGCTCGGCCAGCCCCGGCAGGGCCTTCAGCGCCGGGATGGACGGCACGAAGAAGTAGGCGCCCCACTGCAGCGTGATGAAGGGCTGGTTGCCGAGGTGGATCTCGTGTGCCTTGCCCTTGTGCTCAAACGGGTAGACGCGGGGCCCCCCGCTCGGGTCCACCACGCCTAGCATGGGGTCGCTCTGCGCGGAGTAGCCGCCGCTCGCGTTGCCGCCCGCCATCCAGCGCTGCACGACCTCGAACTGCTCGGCCAGGTGGGCGTTGTAGGCCATGAAGATGAGGCCGCGGTCGGCATCGTCCACCGGCTTGGTGGCATGGGCCGGCGGGCCGTAGCTCATGCCGCGGCGCAGGATCCTGGGCATGCGCCGGGTCAGCGCGGAGTTGGCGGCGATGTCGCGCGGGTTGGCGCGGCGGATGTGGGCGTGGAAGGGGCAGCGCGCGCCGTCGCCGTCCTTTTCGTAGTTGAAGTCGTTCACGGCGGCCTCGTCCGCGAGCGGGCGGCCGTCGCGCCAGCGGCCCATCAGCTTGGCCATCAGCAGCTCCTTGGGCAGGCGCAGCCGCTTGGCCTCGGCCGCCAGGCGGCTGTCCAGCCGGCCGACGTACTGGCGCAGCTTGCGGACCACGAGGAAGCTGCCGCGGTCCAGCAGCGCGTCGGGCTGCTCGGGCACGACATGGCCCTTGTCGCGCAGCGTCGTGAAGCCCTGCAGGATCTCGCCGGTGGGCACCTGGTCGTCCCACAGCTGTCCGCCGCTGGGCTGCAGGCCGGGCTGGCTGATGCCGTCCTTGAAGCCGAAGTTCTCGCTGTCCTTGGCGTTGCTGCGCAGCGGCTCGATGGCCATCAGCGCCAGGCCCGTGCCCTGCGTCAGCGCCTGCGCAGCGGCGTCCAGGCGGCGGCGGTCGTCCTCGGTGACGTCCTCGCCCTTGGCGCGGCTGACGAAGCGCACCTGCACCAGCACATGGGCGTTGGCCGGGTCCAGCCGGTCGCGGCCGTTGACGTGCGGTGCCAGCGCCCAATGCGCCGGGTGGTTGTGGCGCACATCGCCCAGCAGGCCGGCGCGCGCGGCCATGCCTTCCTTGAAAGCCTGCGGGAAGCGCTCCAGCCGCGCCGCCGGCAGGCCCAGGGCACGCAGGCCGGCCAGGCTCAGCGCGATCTGGCGCCAGACGCCGTCGGCCGGCGCCTCGCCCTCGTGCGGCACGGGCGCGGTGGACAGCCAGGCCAGCGCCTGGGCGGGCTGGGCGATGCGCAACAGCACCAGCGCACCGCGGTTGGCGGGCAGCTTGGTCAGCATGCCGGCCTGCAGGTCGCTGGAATCCAGCGACAGGGGGCGCGGCGTCGGCGCGGGCAGATGCAGCACGGTCTCGAACCAGGCCAGCATCTCGTGGTGACGGCGGCGCAGCAGCTCGCCCGGCGAGTTGCCGGCGCCGAGCGGGAACTGCGCCTTGGTGTCCAGCTGCGCCAGCTCGAACAGCACGTCCTGCGTGGCGCGCAGCAGGCAGGCGCCGTCCGGCGCGCCGGCGCCGAAGAAGCGCTGCAGCGTGAACATCCCCGCCAGCGGCACCAGGCCGCGCGCCGCCATCGCGAAGCGCTCGGCCGGGTCGGTGGGCAGTGGCGGCGTCTGGCCGGAGGACGGCGCGCGCAGCCGACCCGCGGCCAGCTCGTCGGGGGCGCCGCGCTGGGCGGCTTCCAGCCGGGCCAGGTACTCCGCGTCGCCGACCGTGCGGCCGGACTCGATGAACAGGAAGTCCGCCGACACCTCGCGCTCGCGCACCCAGCGTGCATAGGTGTCGAAGCTGCTCTCGCAGGACAGCGTATAGCCCTCGGTGTGGCACAGCATCAGGTCCAGCGTGGAGCCCAGCTGGTCCCAGATGACCCGCATGTAGGGTTCCCAGCCGCCGTCGAAGTTGACGCTGAGCAGCAGCCGGTCGGGTGCGCCGTTCGTGCCGTCGATGACCGTCCAGCGGAAGGAGTGGACGATGCGCCAGCGCGCGACGATGTCGGAATAGGGCGAGGCCGGCGCGCTCGACTCGCGCGACCCCAGCCGCAGGCCGTTGAGCGTGCGCAGCACCTTGCGCAGCCGGTCCACATAGGTGACCACTTCCAGCGCATCGACGAACCCGGGCTTGATGTCCGCCAGCAGGTTCAGGTCGGTGATGCCGCCGAGTTGGACGTCGTTGCCGCGTGCCATTGTTCTCCCCCTAGATTGCGGGCAGCAGTATGGCGGCGCGCCGTGACGCGCGCGGCCCGCTTTGCCCACAAGTTTGATTAGGGCTCATCGGCCGCAACTGCAACTCACGCCGCAAAACACGCAACCTATCGCAAACCCTAGGACTATCAAGCCCTCCCCCGGCACATTCACGTCCATCGAACCGGGAGAGCACACATGAACCGCATCAGCACCACCACCGCCCGCAGCCGCCTGCAAGCCGTCAGCGCCGCCGTCCTCGTCGCCATGACCGCCCTGACCGGCGCGGCCTGGATGACCATCGCCACGCCGGACGACGGCCCCACCGTCATCCAGCTGGAGCGCGTCGTCATCGAAGGCACGCGCACCGACACGACGGCCGAGGTGCAGCAGCTGCCGCGCGTCGTCGTCGTGGGCCGCCGCGACGCGACGGCCGACGGCGCCCAGGTCGCCAGCGCCTGTGTCGCGCCGGCCGTCTGCTGATCAGCGTCCCAGGACTCTCAGGATCTCGCGGCCGTAGGCCTCGAGCTTCTTCGCCCCCACGCCGCTGATCTCTCCCAGTTCGACCAGATCCCCCGGCACGACGCGCGCCATTTCGGCCAGCGTCGTGTTCTGGAAGATGACGTAAGCCGGCAGGCCGTGCTCCTTGGCCACCTCGGAGCGCCAGGCCTTCAGCGCCTCGAAACGCTCATGCCCCTCGGCATCCAGGCCCAGCGCCGGATCGGTCTTGGGCTTGGCGCCCGCGCGTGAGGACTTGCCGCGCGGCTTCTTCTCCTCCGCCTCGCGCAGCCGCAACTCCACCTCGCCCTTGAGCACCGCCCGCGCGCTGTCCTGCAGCGCCAGCGTGTTGAACTCGCCCTCGGCCGCCACGTGGCCCAGCGAGATCAGCTGGCGCAGCACCGCACGCCACTGCTGTTCGGACAGATCCGACCCGCAGGCCCAGGTCGACAGCTGCTCATGGCCATACTGCCTTGTCTTGTCCGTCGCCTTGCCGCGCAGCACGTCGATCAGGTGGCCGGCGCCAAAGCGCTCGCCGCGCTGGTGGAAGCGGTAGATGCAGCTCAACAGCTTCCTGGCCGCCTCGGTGCCGTCCCAGGTCTGCGGCGGGTTCAGGCAGTTGTCGCAGTTGCCGCACGGCTTCGCGTCTTCGCCGAAGTAGTTCAGCAGCCGCACGCGCCGGCAGTCCGTCGCCTCGGCCAGCGCCAGCAGCGCATCCAGCTTGCCGCGCTGGCCTTGCTTGAAGACCTCGTCCGCCGGGCTGTCGTCGATCATGCGGCGCTGGTTGACGACGTCGGCCAGGCCGTAGGTCATCCACGCCTCGGCCGGCGCGCCGTCACGGCCCGCGCGGCCGGTCTCCTGGTAGTAGCTCTCGATGTTCTTGGGCAGGTCCAGGTGGGCCACGAAGCGCACATCGGGCTTGTCGATGCCCATGCCGAAGGCGATGGTGGCCACCATGACCAGACCCTCCTCGCGCAGGAAGCGGTCCTGGTGGCGGCGGCGCACGTCAGCGTCCAGGCCGGCGTGGTACGGCAGGGCCTTGATGCCCTCGCTCTCCAGCCACACCGCCGTCTCATCGACCTTCTTGCGGCTCTGGCAGTAGACGATGCCGGCCTCGCCCTCGTGCTCGTCGTTGATGAAACGCAGCAGCTGGTCGCGCGGCGAGGCGCTCTTCTCGGCGATCAGGTAGCGGATGTTGGGCCGGTCGAAGCTGCTGATGAAGACGCGCGCGTCCTGCAGCTGCAGCCGCTGGATGATGTCGGCCCGCGTCAGGTCGTCGGCCGTGGCGGTCAGCGCGATGCGCGGCACATCGGGGAAGCGTTCGTGCAGCAGGCTGAGCTGCAGGTACTCCGAGCGGAAGTCGTGCCCCCACTGGCTGACGCAATGCGCCTCGTCGATGGCGAACATCGACAAGAGGCCACGCTCGTGCAGCGAGGTCAGCTGGGCCAGGAAGCGCGGCGTCGTCAGCCGCTCGGGCGCGGCGTACAAGAGCGTGAGACGCCCGCTCATCATCTCGCGCTCGATGCGGCTGGCCTCCTCGCCGGTCTGGCTGCTGTTCAGGAACGCCGCGTGCACGCCGGCCTCCTCCAGCGCGCCGACCTGGTCGTGCATCAGCGCGATCAACGGGCTGACGACGATGGCCACGCCCTGCTGGCGCGTGTGCCGCACGATGGCCGGCACCTGGTAGCACAGGCTTTTGCCGCCGCCCGTGGGCATCAGCACCAGCGCGTCGCCGCCGGCGGCCACTTCCTGGACGATGTCGGCCTGCTGGCCGCGGAAGGCGGTGTAGCCGAAAACTGCTGACAGGACCTGGTGGGCTGCGGATTGCAGGTCGTCGGAGGCTTGGGGAAGATGCAGGGGCGGATTCATTCAGCCGCCATTGTCCCAGGAGCTTCTCCATGCCCACACCCGCCGAGCTGCGTGAGCGGCTGATCCGCAATTTCAACGACGCCCCGCGCGAGCGCTTCGTGCGAGCGCCGCTCTACGACACCGAGACCGCCAGCATGACCCAGGGCACCGCGGCGAAGCGGCTGGGCGCCAGCTTCGACATCGTCGCGCCCGGTCAGATGAGCTGCCCCTACCACCTCCACCATGCGGAGGAAGAGATGTTCATCGTGCTGCAGGGCGAGGGCACGCTGCGCGTCGCCGGCGAGCGCCTGCCCATCGCGGCCGGCGACGTCATCACCATCCCGCCGGGGCCGGAGTACCCGCACCACATCATCAACACGTCGGACGCGCCCCTGCACTACCTCAGCATCAGCACGATGGAAAAGCCCGAGGTCTGCGAGTACCCGGACTCGGGCAAGGTCGGCGTGTTCTCGACGGAGCTGCGCCTGCTGCAGCGGCGCGAGGCGGCGCTGGACTATTGGGACGGCGAGCCGTGACGGCTGCGCCAGGCCCGCCGACTCGCACATGGAGCTGAAAGCGGGCGCTCCCCTACACAACAACTTCTGGGCGGTGACGAGTAGTGAGCGTCACACCTAGGCTCTCAGCGGCAACAGCACCCCGATGGTCGCCATGGTCGCGCCGCACACGCGGTTGAAACCTCGCCCCACCCGAGCCAGCCGTTCGTTGATGTGCTGAGCCATGCCGGCGATCAACATCTCGGTGGCGAACTCGACGGCGGCGAAGGTGCCAGCGATGACAAGGAACTGGGTGGAGAGCGGGCGTGCCGGGTCAATGAAGCCGGGCAGAAAGGCGCTGAAGAACAACAGCACCTTGGGGTTGGTCACGGCGGACAGCAGCCCCTGCAGAAGCATGGCACCGGCGGTGGTCGCCTTCGCGGCGTCCGCAGCATGGATGCCCACCGGCGGTGATCGCCACACCTGGATGCCCAACCACACCAGATAGGCGCCGCCGACCCACTTCATGACGGTCAGCGCGATGGCCGACGCATGCAGCAGCGCGCCGATGCCGAACATCGCCAGCGCGATGACAGCAACAAAGCCGATGGTGCCGCCCATGACTGTGAACGCGGCCTTGCGCCATCCGTGCACTGCGCCATGCGTCAGCGCCAGCAGGCCGTTAGGGCCGGGTGACAGCGACAGACCGACGATGGCGGCAAGGTAGAGGAGCCAGGTATTCAAGTCCACGATGGTGCGGTTCCGCGCAATGCTGGGCCATAAGAAGGGCGCATGCCATCAGGCCGCCTCAACCCTCGCGCAATAGGCATCGAAGGCACGCTTCCACGCCGGCCGGGCCAGGCACCGGTCGCGGTAGGCCATAACGCTGGAGTAGGGCGCGATCAGGGTCTCGTCCTTGACACCCGCTGAAAGCACATGGGCCATCAGAATGTCCGCCACCGTGAAGCTGTCCGTCGCGACGAACTCGCGCCCGGTCAGCCAGCGTTCCAGGTTGCCCAGCACGCGATTCACCCAACCCACCAAGAACTCGCGGGGCTTGGCGCAGCCGCCGTCGGCAGTCCAGTCATGGACCATCAGCGCCATCAAGGGCAGTTCCACCGTGCTCAGCGCGGCAAAGCACCAGCGCGACACCTGCGTCTCGCCAGCGAAATCTGCCGGCATGAGTTGGCCAGTCTTTTTCGCCAGGTGAATGAGGATGGCGGCCGATTCGGAGACCACGATCCCGTCGTCGTCGATCGCCGGGATTTGCTCGAAAGGACTGAGCCGGCGGTAGGCCTCGGTGTTCAGGTCGTGTGCCGGATGGTCCATGCCGGCAATCTCGAAGGGCAACTGCATCTCTTCCAGTGCCCAGAGCACGCGCAGGTCGCGGGTGTGGGTGCGCGCACCGGCGTTGACTTTGGCAAATCCGTAGAGCGTGAGCATGGGGGGCCTTTTCAGTGATTCAACTCGGAGCTCACGATAGGTTCACCGGCGCATGCCGCAGAGCCACAGAGTCAGATCAGTTCGGCCAGCACAGATCGCACCCCGCCGCAGCTGTACCAGCCGCATAGGTGGTCGTCTGTTCCAGTCAGGCCGCACAGCACAGGGACAAAATGCCCCCATGTCAGCCCTGCCAGAGTCAGCGGAGCCCGCGACGTTGTACCTTCGGATCGCAGACAGCATCGCCGCGCCCATCCGCAACGGCACGTTGGCGCGTGGTGAGCGCATCCCCTCGGTGAGGGAGCTGTCGCGCCGCCACGGCGTGTCGCTGGGCACCGTGGTGCAGGCCTACCGGCTGCTGGAGGATTCACGCCTCATCGAAGCCCGGCCGCGCTCGGGCTACTTCGTCACGGCACCACCGCCCGGCTTGCCCGAACCCGATGCTTCCAACCCGCCAGCCAGTTCGCTGGCCGTGGACGTCAGCTCTTTGGCCGAACGCGTCATGCAGCTCGCGCACGATCCGAGCTACATCTCCTTCGGAGCCGCTTGCCCCAGCCCAGAACTGTTCTCGCAGGAACGCCTGCGCCGGGCAGTGGCCCGCGCCGCACAGCGCCATGGCGCGTCGCTGACGCGCTATGCCATCGGTCCGGGCGACGAAGGCCTGCGCCGCGCCATTGCCCGTCATGGGCTGTACTTGAGCTGCCAGCTCGACGCGCGCGACATCGTGGTCACGAACAGTTGCCTGGAGTCCATTGCGCTGTGCCTGCGTTCGGTGACCCGGCCGGGTGACGTTGTGGCGCTGGAATCGCCGACGCTGTTCAGCTTCCTCGTCATCCTGGAGAGCCTGCACCTTCGCGCGCTGGAGATCCCCACCCACCCGCGCACCGGGCTGTCCGTCGACGCGCTGCAGCTCGCCTTCGACACCCAGCCCGTGAAGGCCGTTCTGGCCGTGCCCACGCTGTCCAATCCGATAGGCGCCTGCATGCCGCTCGCCGAGCGCCGGCGACTGGCACAGATCGTGGCCGAGCGCCGCATACCGCTCATCGAAGACGTGTTGTGCAACGCCCTGGCCGCGAGCGACGAGCACCGCCGGGCCGTGCGCGGCTTCGATCCCACCGGCCACGTCATGCTCTGCGGCTCTTTCTCCAAGACCGTCGCGCCCGGGTTGCGTCTGGGCTGGGTGGACGCCGGCCGCTGGAGCGCACAGGTCGCGCGACTCAAGCAAGCCACCAGCGGCAGCCAGTCCGCCGTGCTCGAACAAGCGCTGGCGGATCTGCTTACCCAGCCCGGCGCCGAGGCTGGCCGACGCCGGCTTCGCGACGCGCTTGCCACCCGTGTCGACGAGGCCCGCCGGCTCATTGCCCGCCATTTCCCGCCCGGCACGCGCGTGACCAATCCTGCCGGCGGTCTGATCCTGTGGGTGGAGCTGCCGCTTGGCACCGACGCGCTCGCGCTCCACCAAGCGGTTCTGGCAGAGGGCATCGTCGTCTCGCCCGGCACCATGTTCAGCGCCACCGACCACTTCCGCCATTGCCTGCGGCTGGGCCTCGGCGGTGATTGGGACGAGACGCACCGGCGGGCGCTTCAGCGCCTAGGGATGCTCGCGACGGTACAGGGTCGACAGGCGTACCACCGTTGAGGTCGCTCTGCGCGTGCCGAACGGCAAACACAGGCAACGACCCAAAGGGGAAATCTGCTGTGCTGAACTCCATCCTGGAAGGGCGCCCTTCCGACCGGCACCGGGAACCCGTCGACGGCGAGTGGACTGCAGGCCGAGAACGCCCAGGCTCAAGGTGACCATGGCCAAGGTGGCGGGTTCAGGGACATCCATCGTGGGTGTCCTGAGGGTGGCCACCAGCGGAACTGGGTTGAGGACTGAACCCAGGGCGATTCCGCCAAGAGAAACATAGGAGCCCGCCAGCCCGGTGCCAAAGCCGAGGCCCCCGCCATTCCCACTCCAATCCTGACCGTTGTCAGAGTCGTTGCGCCCGCCAAGGAAGAACTGCCCTGTCGCGGCATCGAAGTTGAAGTTGAAGGCAGCCTCCGAGGGCGCCGTCGCGTTCGACTCGAAGGATGTCCCGGTCACGAAGCCCTCGAAGAACAGGTTGGCAACTTCACCATCTCGAACGGCACCATCGGCAGCATCGGCCGAATCAAAGCTGAAGTAGCCCGCCATGGCGTAGCCGCCGTTGCCGGTCCACGCGAAGTCGTACGTCACGGGATGGGCGTGGGCGGCGAGAGGCAGCGAGAGCATCGCGGTCGCCAAGGCAACGCAGCGCGGACGCAGCAAGCGCTTTGCCCAGGACCTCAGGCGTCTGATCGCGACCCGCTTCAAGAGGTCAGTGGCTGAACAGCTTTCGGTCATCATGCCTGCTCTCCCATGAAGTTCAAATGGCTCGCAGGCGATGCCACGCCACGTGCCGGGAATTGCTTGGCGCTGGCGCGTTCATGCCCCAGCGCGTCGAACAGCCGGGTCATGCCGGCACGCCGAGCCGCCTCGATCAGGGTTTGTTCGATCACGTCACGCTGCGCGTGGCTGCCGCCAAGGCGGTGCGCCACGTGACGCACCGGCCTCAGCAGCTGGACGGCCTGCTCATAGCGGCCGTCACCGAATGCCTTGATCGCACGCGTTGCGTTCTGGCCTACCTCGAACGTGAACCCGGCGTTGTCGTCATCGCGTTCGGTGGCGCCGTTCTGGGCGCCGAGCAGCGCGTGAGCGTTCGCCGTGCGTCCGGCGGCGGCGAAGGCCATCATCGCGTGCATGTCGTTGAAGGCGTAGTTCGCTGCAGTGGACAGCGGCACCCAGCGGTCGGCCAGCGCCCGCCAGCGGTCGCCGACATCAATGCCGCGCAGGTGCAGGCGCCACAGCAGCGACGAGGCGTCGACCATGTCCAGCACCACGCCGGACGCAGCGCCGCAGATGGGACCGTCAACCAGCGCCAGCACTTCGTCAATCTGGTCCAGATCGAGGTAGTACAGCGCCAGGTGCCACCAGTTGTGCACGGCAAAGAAGCTGTTCTGGCCCCAGGCTGAGACGTTGCCACGCATCCATTCGATGCCTTCCGTCCGCCGTCCCTGCATTTCCAGCACATGGGCCACGGCATGCTGGCCCCAGCCGTCGAGCGGCTGGATCTCCACGCAGCGGCGGCCCAGCGCTTCGGCGCGATCGAAGCGCCCGGTCTCCTCAAGCCCGAAGGCCATCATGCCGAGCACGGCATGGAACCCGGTCGTGCCGCTGCCCCAGTGCGGCAGCGCGCGGGCGATGCGGTCGTGCAGCATGCGCGAGTCGCCGCGAAAGAAGTCGATCTGGTGGCCCGCCTGGAGTGCCAGCGCGTCCAGCGGGTGGTCGATGCTGAGGTCTTCCAGCGCGCGCCCGGCGTCTGCCCAGCGCCCGCGCACCAGGTGGCCCACCGCGGCCAGGTGGCCCTGCTCGCGGTCGCTCATCGGCAGCGCCAGTGCGCGTCGGTGCGACTCGCGCGCCACGCCGATGCCCGCGGGTTCCGTCCCGAGCAAGTGCAGGTAGGCGTGCAGCAGATGGCCCATCGCCATCTCGGGGCTGGCCTCGAGCGCTGCCGTGACACTGGCCACCGGGTCGCCGATGAAGCAGCGCAGCTGATGGAGGGCTGTTTCGAGATGGTCGAGCGCGGCGGGCGTGCTGCCGCTGACGACAAGGCCGGCGGAGTCCTGGAGGTTCATGGGCCTTCCGAGAAGTCAGGATGTCAGGAAACCCATGGTCGCCGTGCAGGCCTCTTCAGGTCCTTGCCGTCGCCCTGAATTTCGCCTGAATCGCGAGCGGTGCAGAGGGGCGATGGTCGATTGCGTCTGTCACACTCGCCGGGCGCCATGGACGACTCCGAGCTTCAATTCGGCCGCTTCCGGCTCGATCGCACTCGCCGCGTGTTGCTGCACGACGGTGTCCCCGTCCGTCTCGGTCCGCGCGCGACTGACTTGTTGCTGGTGCTGGTTCAGCGCCGTGGTGCAGTGGTCAGCAAGGCGGAACTGTTCGACCTCGTGTGGCCGAGACTGGTCGTCGAGGAAAACAACCTGCAGCAGCACATCTCCGCGCTTCGCAAGCTGTTCGGGCCGCAGGCCATCGCCACCGTGCCGGGTCGGGGATACCTGTTCACGCTGTCGCCTGACGGTGAGCGCTCGACGGGTCATGACCGCGGCCGCGACGATGGACGGGCGCGTACGGCGCCAGTGCCTGCGGGCGCGCCACTCATCGGCCGGAATGCCGAGCTGTCCGAACT
This sequence comes from Roseateles sp. P1_C6, assembly GCF_056406315.1. Classification (NCBI taxonomy): domain Bacteria; kingdom Pseudomonadati; phylum Pseudomonadota; class Betaproteobacteria; order Burkholderiales; family Sphaerotilaceae; genus Roseateles; species Roseateles sp. P1_C6. The sequence continues at coordinate 39,996 of NZ_JBFUAK010000006.1, read as the reverse complement.
GCGCGAACGGGTGCACATGCATGCTGTCGTGACGGTCGTAGGCCCAGGCGGCATCGGCAAGACCCGGCTGGCCTTGGCGGTGGCACAGATCTGCAATGCTGACTTCGCCGACGGCGTCTATGTGGCCGACCTGTCGGTGCTGACAGACGGCGGGCAGGCGATGGCGGCGGTGGCGCAGGCGCTGGGCATCGTCTTGCCGCTCGAGCCCGCGGCCGAGCCTGGGACATTCGGCCGCCATGCACAGACGATTGCGGCCGCGTTGCGGGGACGCGAGCTGCTCCTGGTGCTGGACAACTGTGAGCATGTGCTCGACCCGGTAGCAGCCCTCGTCGATGTTCTGCGCCAGCGCGCCCCGCTTGCACGCGTACTGGCCACGTCGCAGGAACCCTTGCATGTTGCGGACGAACAGGTCTTTCGGCTGGCTCCGCTCGGCGTGCCATCGGCTATGGACCGCGCTGATGACATCGACCACGCAGAGGCGGCCATCCAAAGTGGAGCCGTGCAGTTGTTCTTGGCGCGCGCCCAGGCCGTCGACAGGTTTTTTGCCCCGACGCCCGATGTGCTGCCGGCAGTTGTCGACATCTGCCGGCGCCTCGACGGGCTGCCTCTGGCCATCGAACTGGCGGCAGCGCGCCTGCCTTTGCTGGGCGTGCACGGCCTTCAGCAGCGCCTGGATGAACGCCTGGGCGCCCTGGGCGCTCAACGGGGTCGCGGCCCGCGGCGCCAGCAGACGATTCGTGCGGCGCTGCTGTGGAGCCACGGGCTGTTGAACCGGGATGAGCAGATCATCTGGCGCCGGCTGGGTGTGTTTTCAGGCGGCTTCTCGCTGGACCTGGCCCATCGCGTCCTGGTCGATACCGACCTCGCGCCCGGTGCCGTGCTGGACCACCTCGGCGCGCTGATCGACAAGTCACTCCTGATGACCGAAACGGGACACGACCCACGCTATCCCCGGTACAGGTTGCTTGAACCGGCACGGGCGTTCGCGCTGGCGCAGCTCGAACAGGCTGACGAGCTCGACACGCTGCGTCTTCGCCATGCGAAGGCCCTGGGTGAGCTTCTGCACTCTTACGACGATCTGGTGGTCCACGAAAGGCGTTTCGATGTCGTGGTGGCCCGGATGGCCGCCGAGCTGGACAACCTGCGCGCCGCCATGCGATGGCTGTCCGACGTCATCGCGCGCCCGTCTGCCACTGCCTCGGTGGATCCGCACGTCACCCGGCTTCAGGCGATCACGCTGGCCGCCTATGGGGACTGGCTGTGGAGCGAAGTGGATTCGTTCGGCGAAGGCTTGCGGTTCTGCAGACTGGCACGTGGATGCCTGGGTGACGATGTGCCCGTCGCGCTCGGCGCGCGCCTGCGCCTGGCACATCAGCTGCTGGCCAGAACTCGCCTGCGGCCGGCCGCCGAGTGGGCAATCGATGCGCCTCTGGCGCTGAAGGGGTTCCGCGAGGTCGGTGACCGCGTGGGCCTGTACCGCGCGCTGTGCGCGCTCGGTGGTGCGCCGCGCGCCGTGGTCGGTGACGACGAGTCGATTGCGCTGCTGCATGAAGCCGAGCAGTTGGAGGCGCCGGATTGGTCGCCCGTCTTGCGACGCCGGCGACAGGCCGCCTTGGAGTGGTGTCACGACCAGGGGGGACGCGACGAGGCTTGTCGTGAAGCGGGCTTGCGCAGCGTGGCGCTGGCGCAAGAGGCAGGGGGTGTGGGAGAGGTCGCTGCGCTGGGCAATCTCGCCGATACCGAGTTTGCATTGGGTCTTGTTGACGACGCCATCCAGTCTTGCCGGCGCGCCATTGCTGTGGCGACCGAGCTGCACCGCCCGGAAGAGGCCTTCAACGCGTTTCAGCACATGGTGCCGGCCTTGCTCGAGCGCGGCGACCTGGCAGAGGCCGAAGCCGCAATCCGGCAGGGGCGCGATCTGCTGGTGCGCGGCCTGGGTTCGGCCAGCGGCATGCTGATGCCGCTGGCCTTGCTGGCATTGAAGCGAGGTGACGGCCGCCTGGCGTTGCAGCTGGTAGGTTGCGCAGATCGCGCCAGGAGCGACGAAGGGCTCGACCTGCATTCACCTGAACGTCGCATTCGTGAGACTCTGCTGGCCGGCATGCGGTCCGTGCTGTCCGAGGCTCAGATCTCAACGCTGGTGGCATCAGGCGCCCTTTGGGACACGGATCGAGGCTTTGCGGCCGGTGGATTCGGTTGAAAGCGCAAGCAGGAGATGTTGGCCAGCATCTCGAAGGTCAACCTTCGGAGACGACCGCTTCTGGCCGACAGCGGGCATCACGCCGCTCGCGGCGAATAGCAGCTCCTGCTGCAAAGCAGCAAATGCCGTAGTGCCGAATGTTGGTAGATCCGTTAGCTTCTCGGCTATTCCGCAGCAGCTCGCGGTTTCAATTCGGGAGACGCCGCCACCCGTTGTGGGAAAGCTTCGAGCAGCCAGTCCATGAACACACGAAGGCGGTGCGTCACGTGCCGCGCTTGTGGATAGACGAGCTGGAATGGATAGCGCGCCGGGCGCCAATCCTGCAGGATCTCGACCACCGAACCGTCATTGAGCGCCGACGCGGCCGCATAGCCGAAGGTCTGGACCAACCCCAAGCCCGCGACGCAAGCCGCCAGGTGGGCATTGCTCTCGTTGATGCCCACGCGGTGGTCGACCTTGACCTCCGTCTTCTTGCCGTCGCGCTCGAAGCGGAACGGAAACGCCCTGCCCGTGTCGCTCGACACGTAGGCAACGAGCCGGTGACCATTCTTCAATTCGTCGGGGTAGGCGGGCGTGCCGAACTGCTTCAGGTAGGACGGCGCCCCGCAGGTGATCAGCACGGCTTCGCCCAGCCGGCGCGCCACCAGCGAGGAACTCTCCATCGCCCCGCCGCGAATCACGCAGTCGACGTTGTCGCCGATCAGGTCCACCGAGCGGTCCGACACGCTGAGGTCGATGCGTATGTCCGGGTAGCGCGTCATGAAGTCCGCCAGCATCGGGATCAGCACATCACGCGCGGTTGACCCGCCCACGTCGATGCGCAGCTGGCCTCGCGGCCTGCCACGGGCCAGGTTGAAGGCGCCATCGACGTCCTCGAGGTCGCGCAACACCCGGCCGCTCTTGGCGTAGTACTCCTCGCCTTCGGGCGTCACGGTCACGCGCCGCGTCGTCCGCTGCAGCAGCCGCACGCCGAGATGGCCTTCGAGGTCGCGCACCAGCTTGCTGACGGTGGCGATGGGCATGTCCAGCGAGTCCGCCGCCCGCGTGAAGCTGCCCGCCTCGATGACCCGGGCGAGGGCGCGTATCGCCAGCAGCTGGTCCATGTCGATTCCTTCGTTCGTGTCGATCTGATTATCTATACGAGTAGATAGTCATTCCATCTTTCTCTCTTTTTCATTCAATGCAGCTTTCCTACATTGAACCCATGCCGACAGCGACAGCGCCTCTCGAAGAGGCCTCAACCGCCGCGGGCCCACCTCTCTCAACGTCATCACATGGAGCTGAACATGAACAAGCCATTCGAAGGAAAGATCGCCCTCGTCACCGGAGGCAGCTCGGGCATCGGTCTGGGCGCCGCCAGGGAGCTGGCCGCCCAGGGCGCCCAGGTCTTCATCACCGGCCGCCGCCAGGCTGAGCTGGATGCCGCCGTCGCCGAGATCGGCCCGCGCGCCACCGGCATCCGCGCCGACGCCTCGGTGCTCGCCGATCTGGACGCCGTGTACGCGGAGATCGCGAGGAAGGTCGGCCGGCTGGACGTGCTGTTCGCCAACGCCGGTGGCGGCGACATGGCGCCGCTGGGTGCCATCACGGAAGAGCACTTCGATCGCATCTTCGGCACCAACGTCCGCGGCGTGCTGTTCACGGTGCAGAAGGCCCTGCCGCTGCTGACCGACGGCGCGTCCATCGTGCTGACGTCGTCGACGACGTCGGTGCAGGGCACGGCGAACTTCAGCGTCTACAGCGCCAGCAAGGCCGCGGTGCGGAACTTTGCGCGCTCGTGGGCGCTGGACCTGAAGGACCGCGGCATCCGTGTGAATGCCGTGAGCCCCGGCCCCATCCGCACGCCCGGGCTCGGTGGCCTGGCACCCGACGACGCCACGCGCCAGGGCCTGTTCGACTACCTCGCTGCGCAGGTGCCGCTGGGCCGCCTCGGCGAGCCGTCGGAGATCGGCAAGGTGGTGGCCTTCCTGGCCTCGGACGCCGCCAGCTATATCAACGGCATCGAGCTGTTCGTCGACGGCGGCATGGCCCAGGTCTGAGCCCCGCCAACCTCGCAAGGAGACCCCATGACCACCGCGCTCGAACTTCTCAAGTCCTATCTGGACAACATCCAGAACCCCGCCGCCGCCGCTGAGTTTTTTGCGGAGGACGGCATCCTGGAACTGCCCACCGTCAACGCCCGCGCCGTCGGCCCGGCGCAGGTCCAGGGCCTGGTGGCCGGCCTGCTCGCCCGCGTGCCGAACTTCCGGTTCAAGGACCTGCGGGTCTGGATCGACACGCCCGACAAGGTGTTCGCCGAGTACTCGGTCGAGGCCGTCGTCACTGCCACCGGCAAGCTCTACCGGCAGACCTATGCCGGGGTCCTGATCGCGGAGACCGGGAAGATCAAGCGCCTGCGCGAAGCGCTGGACACCGCCGCGGCGGCGGCCGCGTTCCAGTAAAGGCTGAGTGCCCCATCGGGTCAACCGGAGGGACCGATCTGCCCATGCCAGGGGCATCCGAAGAGGCATGAACAGTCCTCATGCAGCACTTCGTGGCGGCTGCAGGCTGGGTGCTGCCGCTCGGGTTCGTCAGTCGTGGGGCAGCAATGTGCCCAAAGCGGAAATCCGCCGATCCGCGGCAACAGGCTGGTCTGAGTCTTCGCGGCAGACGGTCCGAGCGACCGATGCGTTCTGGCACACGACACTCGACGGGCAGTGGCTCAGGTAGGCGCTCCAGCGCCCCTCCGCAATTTTGAGCGCGCTTTGCCTATTGCGGTGGCTTGTGCCACCCGGGCTGCGCAATCAGCGGAAGTCGGACTGGAGTCCAGACGCACGCGCGCTGTTGGGTCGGCACCGGCGTCAGATCTTAAAAGTCGAAACCAGCTTGACCAGGTCTTCCGCCTGGTGCTTCAGGCTCTCGGCCGCTGCAGCGCTCTCTTCGACAAGGGCCGCATTCTGTTGGGTGGCCTCGTCCATCTGAGAAATGGCTTGGCCAACTTGGCCAACCCCGGTGCTCTGCTCACGGCTGGCGGCGCTGATTTCGCGCACGATCTGCGCAACCCGTTCGATGGATGTCACGACCTGGCCCATCGTCTCGCCAGCGCGGTTCACGAGCACCGCACCCTGCTCAACGCGCTCAACGCTGTCGCCGATCAGGACCTTAATCTCCTTTGCCGCGGCTGCACTGCGTTGCGCCAGCATGCGCACCTCGCTGGCGACCACGGCGAAGCCTCGGCCTTGCTCGCCAGCACGGGCCGCTTCCACGGCGGCATTCAGCGCCAGGATGTTGGTCTGGAATGCGATGGAGTCAATGGTGCTGATGATGTCGCTGATCTTGCGCGAGCTTTCCTCGATGCCGCGCATGCGCTGGACGGCTTCGCCGACCACCTCACCGCCCTGACGCGCGACGTCACTGGCGTCATGCGCGAGCTGATCCGCCTGGCCCGCGTTGTCAGCGTTCAGTCGGACGGTTGCCGACAGTTCCTCCATGGAGGCGGCGGTCTGCTGAATCGCACTAGCCTGCTGTTCAGTGCGGGCGGAGAGGTCATTGCTGCCGAGCGAAATCTCCGAGCTGGCGGTGGCGACGCCGTCCGCGTTGTGTCGCACCGCGCCGACCAGATGGCGCAAAGACTGCTGCATGCCGGCCAGGGCGTGCGTGAGCTGCGCCGTCTCGTCGTTGCCGACGGAGTGAATCTCCCGTGAAAGATCGCCTCGGCCAACCTGTTCCGCTTCATAGATGGCCGCACGCAGCGGCCGCACGACTGAGCGGGTGATAAGCCAAGCCGCCGCCACGCCAATGCTCAGACAAATCGCAGCGAGCGCAAGCATGACGATCTGCGTGCGGCGTGCGGCATCGAGCACCTCGCGCGTTTCGTCGCGGACCCGTTCACCCTGGTAGTCGGCCATCCGACTGATGGACGCGACATAGACCTCCGAGGCGGGGCGCATCTTGCCTTCGAGGGTCTGCAGTGCGGTTTCCGCCTCCCCGGCCTTGAGTTGGGCAAAGACCTGATTGCGGATGTCGACGTAGGCCTTGCGGGCGGCACTGATCTCGTCGAGCCTGGCCTTGCCGCGAGGCGTGTCGGAGGCCTTGGTCAAACCCTCCTGCAGCTCAGTGATCTTGGCGCTGGTGGTTTTGATGACGGGCGCAAAGAAGTCCGCCACGGGGCCCGCGCCGCCGGCGCGTGCAACGGCGTCGGTACGCGTCACGTTCAGCTGAGTCTGAGTCCGCCAGTCCTGTGCCAGGTCTTGCTGGCGTTGGAGTTCTACCAACAAATCGATGTGGGGTCCGACAGTGGCCATCTGCCGATAGCTCAGCCCTACAGCCAGCGCCAGAAGCACCAAAACGATGCCGAAGCCCAGAGCGAGCCGCATGCCAATGCGCAAGGATTGCATCTTCATCATTGCCTCCTGTCGTGGCTGCAAGTCCACGTCGGAGTCCACCAGCATCAACTCAAACGGTCGGCGCCAGCAGCCACTCAAACGCAGCAGCCATGTCGTTGTAGAAAACCCTGTTGTCACCGTAGTCGTCCGCAAACGCAAGGCGAGCGAGGAAAGCGATCTTCGTGTTTGGGACCACGATGGCACGCTTTGGTCGCAGCGGCAGCGTGGCATCCAGCGCCCTCTGGGACCATGCCACGTCAGTAGCCGGGGCAATCATTTCCAAGGCGTCGTAGAGGACCAACGGTTTGCCGGTGTCCTCTATGAGGCCGAGCACGCGGCGTTGGCAATCTGCCAAAAGCTCAACCGTCGGCAGCCCACGGAGCCGGGCAATGATGACGGAACCGACGGGTTCAACCCAAAGTTGGCTTTCCATGACACCTTAATCGTGAGCTCATGAATGCGCTGGGAACCCTGGCGGTCGCGCTTCTCGGCGGCGGCTGGAAAAAGCCGCCAAATGAGTGTTCACTTTTGCGACGACGCCCGCCTCCCTCATGCGTCCAGATATAGCACCTATCCTCGTCGCTTGGCTTGAAGCTGCGGTCATGGCGCCCGAGCAACGGCCAGCGCCTGCGCGCGCACGGTTTCGCGAGCCCAGATTCGCTTGATCTGTCCTTGACTTTCCATGTCCTGAAGAACGGCCTCAACCTTGGCGGCCAGCGCGGCATGCCGCACGTTGAGAGAGTGGAACAAATCCGCGGCCAGCACGGGCTCCGAGACGCGGCAGATGCCGGTCGCTCCTGCCTTGATAAGGAGCACCTCCGCCTCGGTCTGATCCACCACCGCGAAGTCCGCGATGCCACGTTGAACATGCCTCAGAGCATCCCAGTTGTTCTTGGCCCCGACCAAAGCGGATTCGGGAATGAGGGTCTCGATGCTGCGGGCGCCGCGCATATACGCAATCCGCTTGCTTGACAGGTCGTCTATCGATACTTGAGCCGGGCAATCGCCGCGCCGGTAGGCGGAAAATACCACTCGGGCCACCGGCACCTTCAGCACGACGAGCCTGGACCAGTCTTTGAGCGAAACTTCAGCGCGCATCAAGTCACCATCGAGTTCTCCTGCATCAGCCATCTGGACGCCGCGCCTGAGCGGGAACGTCTGGGTATGCAGCGTCAGGTCGAGCTTGGCATAGGCACGCTCTAGGACGGCCAGCGCGACACTGGCCAGCACGCCGTTGTCGAGCACGGAGATCTCGATCGTCTGCCCTGCAAAGGCCACTGGAGAAAAGGCGAGGAGCCCAAGGCCGGCACACACCTTCCTTCGCGCAATTGCACGGCAGGTGTAAAAGGGCCGCGTTGGGGTTCGGTGCAACGTCATGGGTATCCGCGCGTGCAGAGCGTTCGGGATAGCCCGGACGCAGACCTATGCGGAAATTTCGACGCTAGGTCAATCGGCCACGAAGCGGTGTAGGACGCCGCCGCCTGATCTTCGGCCGCTCTCGGCCAGGCACGTAACGTGAACGACGTCATCCGAGCGCCGGGTTTCCGATAGTCCCGACCGCCGCCATCAAGAACTCCCTACAGCCCGTGCTGATCGGGCTACCTAGAGTCTCCTGACCAGCGCGTTTGACTCTTCGTCGAAGAAGCGTTCTTCCGCTGCGTTTCACGAACTGGGAATTGAATGATGCTGAACAATATGCGCCTGAGGGCCAAGCTGATGCTTGGATTTGCCGTTCTCGCGGCTGTTGTGCTGATGGTCTCCGGGCTGGCCCTGAATTCGCTGGTGCGAGCGAATGCGCGCTTCACGGGCTACCTCGAGGGCATCGGCAGCCGTGACCACCTGGCAACCGAAGTGCGCGGCGCTGCGACCCGACGGGCCATCGCAGCGCGCAACCTGGTGTTGGTGACGACGCCGGCCGACCGTGAAGTCGAAAAGGCCGCCGTCACCCAAGCGCATGACGATGTGCAGAAGGCTCTTGCCAAACTCAAGGATGCCGTGGCGAACGGTTCTGATCTTGGCGAGCGCGACAAGGCTCTGGTTGGGGAAATCGAGCGCGTGGAGTCGCAGTATGGTCCGGTGGCCCTGGCGATCGTAGGTCTGGCCCTGGACGACAAGCGCGACGACGCCATCGCCAAGATGAACGCGGAATGCCGGCCGCTGCTGGCAGCGCTGTTGAAGGCGGTCAACGAATTCATCGTCTACGAAGGCCACCAAACGGCCGCGAACACGCAGAAGGCGGAGGGTGCCTTCAATCTCGATCGAACCCTGATGTTGATTGCTTGCGTCGGTGCCATCGGTGCCGCCATCGTGCTGGGCTGGACGCTGAGCAACGCCGTCACCCGGCCTCTGGAGCGCGCCGTGCGGTTGGCCGAGGCGGTGGCCTCTGGCGACCTGAGTTCGGACATCGTCGTCGATCGCCAAGACGAGACTGGTCAGCTGCTGTCGGCGCTCAAGCGCATGAACGACGGCCTGGTTGACATGGTTGGCCGCGTGCGCCAATCGGCCGACAGCATTGCAACCGCTTCCCAGCAGATCGCCAGCGGCAACCAGGACCTCTCCAGCCGGACGGAGCATCAGGCCAGCTCGTTGCAGCAGACGTCCGCTTCGATGCAGCAGATGACGTCGATCGTTCAACAGACGGCCGAGAGTTCGCACCAGGCCAGCCAGCTCGCCAGCGCCGCGACGGAAGTGGCGGGTCGCGGTGGCGACGTCGTGCAGCGCGTCGTCACCACCATGGGCGACATCAGCAATGCAAGCCGCAAGATCGCCGAGATCATCGGGACCATAGATGGCATCGCCTTCCAGACCAACATCCTGGCGCTGAATGCAGCCGTCGAAGCGGCCCGTGCCGGGGAACAAGGCAGGGGCTTCGCCGTCGTAGCCGGTGAAGTGCGAGCACTGGCCAAGCGCAGCGCCGACGCGGCGCGCGAGATCAAGGGCCTGATCGGCGCCAGCGTCGAGAAGGTCGAAGCGGGCAGCCAGCTCGTTGGCGAGGCAGGCACGACGATGAGTGACATCGTCAGCCAGGTGCGCCGCATGACCGATTTGATGGCCGAAATCAACGCGTCCGCGACCGAACAGAGCAGCGGTATCGTCCAGGTCAACCAGGCTGTTGCATCCATCGACCAGGGCACCCAGCAGAACGCCGCGCTTGTGGAAGAGAGCGCCGCAGCCGCCGAGAGTCTGCAGCAGCAGGCCGCCGGCCTTTTGGACATCATCGGACAGTTCAAGACTGCGCGTGCATAGCCCCCGCACAAACTGAGGCTGCTGTTAAGAAGGCCGGAGCGCTAGAGTTCCGGCGGAACACTGCGCACTATCCTCCACTCCCGTCAGTCGGGATTCAGACCCATGTTTTCAGCTTTCGTCTTGACCCCCACGGGACGCTGGCTTCAGCGTCCAACGCTGCTTGCGGTTGTATTGACGCTGCCTGGTTGCAGCGACGACCGTCCCCTGAGCCCACCGATGCCGCGAGATCGGCGGCGACTGACGTTGGAACATTGGTCTTCGCTGTGCATCCGCTCCACAGCCCTTTGTCGTGAATCACGAGCTTCCGCTTTGGGCACTGACCTGCCCCCGAGACGCGGACCGGCAGGCCGTCGGCAGCTTGGTGCCCGAAGCGGAAACTCGCCGAACCGCGGCTCCAGGCTGGCTGCTGTCACCCACGTTTGGTGGTTAGATGGCCGCTGCCGCCGGGACCGGTCATTCGGACGCTGCGGACAGAGTGGCCGCTGCTCATCCAGGAACTAACGCTCGGCGGAACTCGTTCCTGCGTCGTCTGAAGTCCAACGCCCGACGCCGTTCAACGGAAGCTCTGGCCCTTCACGGTGCGATGGTTGCGCTGACGCGACTAGGCCCTTCCGGTACGGCGTGAAGCACGATGAGCAACCAGCGCCAACCCGGCAAGAGCGAGCATCGCGGACCAGGGTTCAGGGACGGGACCCGCCACGTCGCGCTACGGTGGTCGTACCGTAGTCGGCACGGGCCAGTACCGTAGGACACCGATTGGGCCACGGCGGCTAAGGCCAGCAAACTGACCTCACTTTAAACGGAGGTCACATGGAGATTGCCACCGCGCTCCGTCGCTGGACGACACCAGGCCCGTTTGCACTCATGTTCACGCGCAGCCCGAACGCGCAGCTGGCCTCACGGCGCGTACCGCAGCAGCAGCGCCTGGCTCGCCATGCAACGCTGCGGCTGCCAAATCACGAATCGGTGCTTCAGGTCATCAGCGGCTGCGTTTGGGTCACCCGCGACGGCTGTGCGACCGACTGGGTACTGGAAGCCGGTCAGGTGTTCATGCAGCAGACGGGTGCTCCGGTCCTGGTGCATGCACTCCGGGATGCGGACCTAGTGCTTGCGGGGTGGCATGCTGGCGAACAGAATGGCTGACGCCGTGCTGCACGTGCGCCGGGGATCACCTTCTCATGAACCCTCACCAGGACTTGCACTTCTGCATGACCCCGGACCACGTCACGCTTGCTTGTGCAACGACAGGCAGCGGCCCCAAGCTCGTGAGGGCGGGAACCTGGATGAGCCATCTGGAATGCGACCTGCGCGAGCCGCACGGCTGGCCCACGCTGGAGGCGCTGAGCCAACACCACACCCTGGTGCGCTACGACCCGCGCGGCTGCGGCTTGTCGACCCGCCAGGTAGAGCGCCTGGACTTCGACACACTGGTGGCTGACTTCGAGGTGGTGATGGATGCGCTCGCACCCGAACCCGCGGCAGTGATGGCCCTGTCCTGCGGCGCGCCGGTCGCCATCGCCTATGCCGCGCGGCATCCCGAGCGCGTCAGCGCCCTGGTGATCATCAACGGCTTCGGGCGGACCTACTTCAGCGCGCGCAACACGCCGCCGCACCTGCTGGAAGAGGCGAACCTGTTGCTGGCATCCGCGCGCCAGGGCTGGGCGCATGAGAGATCGCCGTTCCGGCAGATCTTCATCGCGCAACTGCTGGGGGATGCCGCGGCCGACCCGGCCGCGCGCGAGCTCATCAGCGAGCGCATGCGCCTATCGATGACGCCGGACATCGCGGAGCGGCACATGCGCATCAACTACAGCATGGATGTCAAGGCGCAGTGCGCGATGGTGCAGTGCCCGACGCTTATCTTCCATGCCCGAGACGATCAGATGGTGACCCTGGACCAGGGCCACAAGCTGGCCGCATGGATACCGGGCGCGCGCTTCATACCGCTGGACGGCGACAGCCACATCCTGCCCCTCGGCAACGACGCCAGACGAACGTTCATCGAAGAGACCCTGGCCTTCCTGGGTGGGGGCCGTTCGAACAAGCCCCGCCTGAGCCGTCGGCAGTCGGAAATTCTTCAATTGGCTGCGCAAGGAATGACGGACAAGCAGGCCGCGCGCAATTTGGGCCTGAGTCCTCGCACCGTGGAAATGCACATGGCTTTGGCGCTGCGCGCCCTCAACTGCAGCAACCGCACCGAGGCGGTCCACCGGGCCACGATGGAAGGCCTGTTGAAGCCCGCCGTATAGGGCGAGTCGCTCATCTCAGCCGGTGCCGACGCTGGCCCTGCGGGGCCGCCGCGACCGGTTCGCCTCACCACCCATCTTTCGACGAAGAAGGACTCACGGTCATGATCACCCTGCCTCAAGGATCGGTTGAATACCAGGAGAGCGGCGACGGGACGCCCCTGGTGTTCGTGCCCGGGTCATTTTCCACGGGCGCGTCGTGGCGCGGCATCAGCACGCCGCTCTCCGAGCGCTACCGCACCATCACGACCAGCTTGTCGGGCTACGGAAAGACGCAGGAGCGGCGCAGACCGGAAAGTGACCACCTGAAGGATCAGATGGATGTGCTCGAAGCCGTTCTGGCGCAGGTGGGCATGCCGGTGCATCTCGTGGCCCACTCCTTCGGCGCCTGGGTGGCCTTGGCGCTGGCCATGAATCGCAGCCCCAGGCTGCTCAGCATGACGCTGTTGGAGCCCACCGTCTTCAACCTGCTCTCGCTAGGCGGTGAGACGCCGTTGAGGCAGCAGGTGCAGGCCATGACCTCGCGCTATGTGGCCGACTGGCAAGGCGGGGATCAAGAGGCTGTCCGGCACGTGATCGATTTCTACGGTGGGGACGGGACATTTGATGCCTACCCGCCTGCGGTCAAGGAAAAGCTTATCGCCCAGACGTACACCAACATCCTCGACTGGGAAACTGGCGACTCGGTGCATCCCACGCCGGCCGACTTCCGCGCTGTCCAGGTACCGGTTCTAGTGATCTACGGCGGCACGAGCCATATGGCAATGCAGCGTTGCAACCAACTGCTGGCTGGCTACCTGCCTCAGGCACGGGTCGTGGCATTGGAGGATGCGAGCCACTTCATGATCGGAACCCATGCCGCGCCCTTGATGCAGCGGATCGAGGAGCACGTTCGCGCAGCATCGTAAGCCGTACATCCGGGCTGCGGAGGCCAGCCTTCTGAAGGTAGCTTGGTGTCACCCGTCAGGCGACGCTTACTCATCTTCGGGAGGGATGTGCCAAATCAGCGCTTCAAGCAGCAGACGTTCGACGACGACTGCCGCGGACAGCCAGGCTAAACGACCGCAGCACCCTCGACACCGGTCGTTGAACCCGTCAGCCGGCCAGGTGCGCCGACGTCTGCTTCATACCAGAGAGCGCGAATTCGGCGGCTGATCGCAGATGACGGCAACCGCTGCGGAACCGCCCTCCAGCCCGGATCTCGAGCTTCGGCTTTGGGCACAAAGCTGCCGCATTCAAGCCGGCCGCGAACGGCAGCACTCGCTTCAAAGCGAACACAGCAGGCCCTCACGCCCGGAAGACCGCCGCGCAGGCTTCTTTCAATAGTGCGGCGGCAACTCGTCACGCGGGCCCCGCGCGGCGCTGGGGTCGTCCGCACTGGCGGCGCGGTTGCGCAGCTCGACCAGTTCGCGCACCAGCCGGTCGATCTGGGCCTGCTGGCGCACGATGACCTGGTTCAGCGCCTCCACCGTGTCCTCGGTGTAGCTGGCCTTGACCTCCAGGTCGGTCAGGCGCTTGTCGATGTCGTCCGGCGTGTGATCCATAGCCGTATTGGACCCGCTTTGCCGGCTCCGCCGTGCATTCCTCGCAGACACTCGCGGCCCCTGCCCCGCCGGAAGAGTTCCGATGATCAACAAGGCCCTGACCCTCATCGCGCTGGCCACCTGCCTTGCATCGGCCGTTGCCGAGGTGAAGGTGGACGCCCAGGGCAGCCGCTTCGAGGGCAGCTTCGTCAACGGCAAGCTCGCCGGCAAGGGCACGGCGGCGCTGGCCGACGGCAGCCGCTACGAGGGCGAGTTCGCCGACGGCAAGTTCCATGGCCGCGGCGTGCAGACCTGGCTGAACGGCAGCCGCTACGAGGGTGACTACGTCGACGGCCGCCGCTCGGGCCGCGGCGTCTATGTCTACCCGGACGGCACGCGCTACGAGGGCGAGTTCGTCAACGGTCGGCTGGCCGGCAAGGGGGTCATGACCTGGCGCGACGGCGACCGCTACGAGGGCGACTTCTTCGACGGCGCGCGCACCGGCGTCGGCACGCTGCAGCTGGCCAACGGCGACCGCTACCAGGGCGAGTTCCTGGACAACGCCTTCTCGGGCGCGGGCGTCATGGTCAAGGCCAACGGTGCGCGCCAGGACGGCGACTGGGCCCGAGGCGAGTTCCTGGGCCAGCGCAGCGTGCTCAAGCGCGCGACCGCCTCGAGCGGGCTGCAGAACCTGTCGTATGCGGTGCAAAAGGGCGAGCACGTGCTGGTGGCGGCCAGCTTCGAGGACAAGCCGGTGCACCTGGTGCGCGACGGCGCGCGCGGCGCGGGTAGCTGGACGGCCTGGGTCGGCCCGGCCACGGACCGCGTGCGGCTGAGCATCGACGACCGCAAGGGACTGACCGGCGTGCTGGCCATGGACAAGGGCCAGCGCATCGCCGTGCGCACCGTGGGGCAGGAGCGTATCGAGTACCGCCTCTACAACGCCGAGCGCCGCTTCATCGCCGGCGCCGTGCTGTACCGGCACGCCACCGGCTGGGCCATGGGCAGGCTGCGCACCGAGGCCTTCTGGGGGTATGCCGAGCTGACGGAGCTGGAGGACATGGGCCCGCAGCTGGTCCTTGCCAACGCCGGCCCGCCGCAGACCATCACCGCGTTGCTGAAAGCCTGGTGGGACCGTGTGGACCTCATCCCCGCGGCCCACGCACAAGGCCTGCTGGACGGCTTCTTCAGCCAGTCGGCCCAGGACGCCCGCGAACGCTGGAGCGCGCCGGCGCACGAGATGTTCAAGGCCTCGCTAGTGGGCGGCGCCGCCTTCACCGTGAAGTTGCTGGGCCAGACGCTGGGTGCCGGTGAGACAGCCGCGTTGGTGGCCGCGGCCTCGCCCTTCCTGGTGGCCGTGGGCACCGGCGTGGCCATCGGCATCGCTGCGGACGGCTTCTACGAATGGGCCAGCGCGCGCAATCTGGGTGACGCAAGCTCGCTGCGCGCGCTGTTCGCCAGGCTGATGGCCGACAGCAGGTACAGCCAGCTGCCGGACCCGCACCCGCCGGCCGGCGCGGCGGCTGGCGACAAGCCGCCCGCGCCCGTCGTGGCCGCCAGCCCGGACCGAAGCGGCTTTCGCAACGCGCTGGACAAGGGAGCGGCGTGCGCGCAGGCGCGCGACTTCGCCTGTGCCGAGGCGGCGCTGGCCACGGCCCAGCAGCAGGCCTTGACGCACCAGGAGCGGCGCGAGCTGATCGCCAAATGGCAGCTGGTGGACGGCGAGAAGAAGTCCGCCGAACTGGAGCGTTCGCGGCCCAAGCCGGTCGTCGCACAGGCCCCGCCACCCGCCGCCGCGCGGCCCGCACAGCCACCCCAGGCGCAAGCCGCCGTCGCGCCGCCGGCGCGCAAACCCGTCGGCTGCCTGGACCTGCTGCAGGGCAGCTGGTCGCACGACACCGGCGGCACCTGGACGTTCTCGGGTTCGCAGGCCACGCTGGTGATGCGCTCCACCAACCAGGGCGGCTCGGCGCGCCAGACCACGGTGCTGGCGGTCTCGTCCTGCGAGGGCGGCACGCTGCGCTATCGCATCGTCCGCGCGGCGCTGGAGAGCGCCGGCTACAACTACGACAAGACCGAGGACAACGACAACCCGCCCACCGTCAACTGGGCCAAGGTCTACACGCAGGCCTACAGCCTGTCGGGCAACTCGCTGCAGCTGGGCAACTTCACCTACAGCCGCTGACCGTGTCGATCAGCGCTTCTCACCCTTGGCGCTGATCGACCCCATACCCGACACCGAGCGCTGCACGCTGGGGTTGCCGAAGTAGTCGACCGAGCCGATGCCGGAGATGTGGGCGGACAAGTCGTCCGTGACCCACAGCAGCACATTGCCGATGCCGCTGACGTTGACGCGGGCGCTCTTGGCCTGCAGGCGGTCGGCGATGACCTTGCCCTTGCCGGAGATCTGCAGCGCCAGGTCGTCGACGCGGCCGCCCAGCTGGCCGTCACCGGCGCCGGAGATCGTGAAGGTGATCTGCTTGGCCTGCAGCTGCTCCAGCCGCGCCAGGCCTGCGCCGCTGATGCTGAGCTTGAGCTGCTCCACACGCAGCGGGCCGGGGGCCTGCACGTCGCTGGCGCCGGAGATGGACAGCGCGCGCAGCTGGCGCATCTCCACCTGCACGAAGAGCTTGTTGCTGTGCCAGAACTTCCAGCCACCGGTCGGGCGGATGACGAGCTGGCGGTCGGCGAGCTCCACCTCGACGTTCTTCTGCACGTCGGCGTCGCCGGCGATGAAGGCCTGGTCGCGTTCGCCCTGCACGAGGATGACGCGCGCCGCGCCGGCCAGCTCCAGGCGGTCGAAGGCGCCGGGCGCGTACAGGCGGCCAGGCTCGGCCGGGGGCATGGGTGGCATCGGCGGCGCCGGATGGGCCACGGGCGCCGGCGGCGCGGGCTGGGCCGGTGGTGCGGTCTGGGCCTGCGCCAGACCGGCGGCCGCCAGCAGGGTCAGCAACAGCGTTTTCACAATGACTGCTCCCTCAGCATCTTGGACACCTCACGGTTGGCCGTGATGCGTGTGCCGTCGCGCAGCTGCACGACCAGCTGCGAGTTCTCGTCGGGCGTCATGCTGTCGACGAAGTCCAGGTTGACGATGCAGCCGCGCTGCACGCGCAGGAAGCGCGTCGGGTCCAGCCGCGTCTCGAAATCGGCGATGGGCAGGCGCACGAGGAAGCTGCGGCCCTTGCTGGTGATGGCGGTGTACTTGTTGTCGGAGCGCAGGCACTCGATGGCGTCCACCTGCAGCGGGAAGATCTTGCCCTGGTCGCGCACCAGCAGACGCGTCAGCGGCGCGTCGTGCGGCGCGCCCAGCGCCTGCGCCACGTCGGCAGTGCTCGGGGCCGCGTCGCGCAGCACATGGGCCACGGCCTCGTCGAAGCGCTCGCGCGAGAACGGCTTGAGCAGGTAGTCCACGGCATGCAGCTCGAAGGCCGCCAGCGCGTGCTGGTCATAGGCCGTCGTGAAGATGATGCGCGGCTGGTGGGCGTCGCCCTGCAGCGCCTGCACGACCTGCAGCCCCGTCAGGCCGGGCATCTGGATGTCGGTCAGCACGAGGGCCGGCTTCAGCGCGCGGATCTGCGCCAGCGCGTCCTCGCCGTCTTCGCACACGGCCACCAGCTGCAGGCCTGGCGTGGCCTTCACCCAGTCGGCCAGCGCCTCGGCGGCCAGGTGTTCGTCTTCGGCGATGAGAACGGTGGTGGTCATGCTGTTCATGTCTGCGGAATGAAGAGGTCGACGCGGAATCCGGCGCCGGGGGCGGTGTGGATGCGCAGGCGGGCCTGGCCGTCGTAGTCCAGCGAGAAACGCTTTCTCAGCGCCGCCAGGCCCACGCCGCGGCGCTGGCCGGGCTTGGGTTCCAGCGCCGCGGGCTCGCAGCCCGGGCCGTCGTCGGCCACGGCCAGGTCCAGCCCGTGGTTGAGCGCGTTGCGCCGCGCGGTGATGGTCACGCAGCCGCCGCCCTTGCGCGGCGCCACGGCGTGCAGGATGGAGTTCTCCACCAGCGGCTGCAGCGTCAGCGGCGGCAGCTCGTCGGCCATCACGCGCTCCTCCAGCTGCCAGTCCACGCGCAGCCGGTTGCCCAGGCGCAGCGCTTCAAGCGCCAGGTAGTCGCGCAGGAAGTCGATCTCGTCGGACAGCATCACACGGTCCTCGGCGCCGCGCTTGGTGTCCAGCACATAGCGCAGCATGGACGCGAACTTCAGCAGCGCGGCCTCGGCGGCGGCCGGGTCCTTGCGGGTCAGCGCGATCAGCGAGTTCAGCGTGTTGAACAGGAAATGCGGGTTCAGCTTGCCGCTGATGGCCGACAGCTCGGCCCGGGCCAGCGCCGACTCGGCCTGCGCCGCGGCAACAGCGGCCGAACGCGCGGCACGCGACTGCAGCACCGCCATGAAGGCCGTCGCGATGGCCGCGTAGACCACGAAGCCCCACACCGAGCGCCACAGCAGGCCGGCCACCAGCACGGCGCCGGCATGGTCCACGCCGAACAGCGCCACGTTGACGGCGAACTCGCCCGCCTGCCACAGCGCCGAGAACGCCACTGCCGCCAACACATGGGCCATGCCGGCCGCGGCCGAGCCGGCGTCGCTGGCGTGCAGGCGGCGCGCCAGCGGCCAGACGGCGATGCCCAGCAGCATCGGCGCCCACAGCATCGTGGTCGCCTGGTAGACGGCCAGCCAGAACGGGTCCAGCCCGCGGTCGAACTCGCTGCCGGCCAGCACGAACAGGCACCAGGCCAGCGCGCAGCCACCGGCATACGACAGCCAGAGGCGGCGGTTGCTGTGGTGGTGGCTGATCGTGTTCATGGCTTCATCTTAGGGAGGGTGCCTGGCCGGCACGGGGGCGGGGAGACGAAGTGCGGGCCCCGGGGTGCGGGATGCGGTCTCCGGGGTGTTGCTGACGCCCCCGGCGAGGGCGGCCGGCATAATTCGCACCCTTCCCCATCGAAATCCGGACGAGCGTCATGGCCAGCGTCAACAAAGTCATCATCATCGGCAACGTCGGCAAAGACCCCGAGGTTCGCTACAACCCCAGCGGCGGCGCTTGGGTCACCCTCAGCCTGGCCACCACCCGCAACTGGAAGAACCGCGAATCCGGCGAGCGCCAGGAAGAGACCGAGTGGCACCGCGTCGTCTTCAACGACCGCCTGGCCGAGATCGTCGGCGAGTACGTCAAGAAGGGCCGCCCGCTGTACGTCGAGGGCCGCCTGAAGACCCGCAAGTGGCAGGACAAGGAAGGTCGCGACACCTACACGACCGAAATCATTGCCCAGGAGATGCAGCTGCTCGGCGGCCGTGATGGCGGCGGCGGTGGTGACGAAGGCGGCGGTGGCGGCAGCTACAGCCGTGGCGGCGGTGGCGACGACATGGGCGGCGGTGGCCGCCCGGCGGCGCGCCCTGCAGCGGCTCAGCGCCCGGCCGCTCCGCGTGCACCGGCCCCGGCGCCCAAGGCGTCGACGGGGTTTGATGACATGGACGACGATATTCCGTTTTAATATCGGAATCGTCTAGAGAAAAGAGGCCCACGGCACATGCGGTGGGCTTTTTCAATTCTGCGGGTGATTTCAGATTCGATGAATGCTGCGCACGGGCGACGGCCAAGTGCCAGCCCGACCGAGTAATTCCAAGCGCCTCAGTAAAAGCCGGCGCATCTATACCGGAGAGAAGATGAGTGCTATCGGAAACTTGCTTTGGTTCATTCTGGGCGGGTTCGTCATGGGGCTCGGCTGGTGGCTGGCCGGGATCATTGCCTTCATCACGATCATTGGCATTCCCTGGGGGCGAGCCTGTTTTGTGATCGGGCAATTTGCATTTCTTCCGTTTGGCAGGGAAGCCATCAGCCGAAAGACTTTGTCCCTCAAGGAAGACATCGGCACGGGCAGTCTCGGCTTGGTGGGCAATGTCATCTGGTTCGTCTTCGCGGGCCTGTGGCTGGCACTGGGCCACGTCGGATCGGCGTTGGTGTGCTTCGTGACGATCATCGGCATCCCGTTTGGCATCCAGCATTTGAAACTGGCGGGAATTGCCATCGCACCGATTGGCAAGACCATCGTCACCAAAGAAGTCGCAGCGGCAGCCCGCAGAGAAGGCGCCGAAATCACAGTGGCCCAAATTCGCGCAGGTCACTAGTCCGGTCGGGACAGCGTGGGCTGGACGACGGCGAGGCGCCGGTCAGCCGCGCCGTCTCATCGCCAGCGCCACGATGGCAAACCCCGCTGCCACGACCAACGCGTCTTCGATCAGCCCGCTGCGGGTCTGGCCGATCCGGGTCATGGCTTGCTTGCGCACGGCCAGCGTGGCGTAGGCCAGCGGGACGGCGGTCGCGACCGCCACGGTGGCGCCTTCACGCTCCTTGCCTTTCGGCGCGAGCGCGGCGCCGGCAATGCCGGCGCTCATGACGCGCGCGAACAGGCCCAGGAACACGGTGCGGTCGGGCGCCGTCTTCATCTTGTCGCCGAACAGCTCGCCCACGCCCATGGCCAGCGCGCCGTACTTGAACAGCGGCCGGTCCAGCAGCATGAGTTGCCCCGGCGTACGGCGGCCGGCGAGGCGGGCCGCCGAGATGGTGGCCATGGGCGTCATGGAGCGCGCGCTCGCAACGGCACCGATCAGGGCCGACGGGAGAAGGTTGCGGAAGTTCATCGGGATGTCGCCTTTGCAAGGTCGGAGGTCTCGGAAGCCGGATGGCCGTCGCATGCCAGCAAATGCCGCTCCTGCGCCCGGCCTGGGCGATGAGACGCGTTCAGCGCCCCGGCGGCGTGACGGGCCCGGAAGCCGCCAGCCCGCGCTCGCAAGCGGCCTTGTCACTGGCGTCGCCCGCGGCCATGCACCGTGCCGCGCCTTCGTTCACGCGGCCGACGATGCTGCCGGCAGGCGCCGATGCGGCGGTTGCGGCGCCGCGCCTGGACTTGAGCGGGATGGAAATCTGCGGGATCACCCGTTCGTCGGGCCGCTGACTGCCGGGCTCCTTGACGTTCTCCGCGGCCGTGATGGCCGTGTTGCGGGCCGGGACCGCCTTTGACGCAGCCGTCATGGGCACGGGCGCCGAGGCTGGCGATGATGCTGGAGCGACCGACTGAGCGACCGCAGCGCCCGAGGCTGCCACGCTCGCCGCGGCAACGATGCCGCCAAGGAGGGCGTCGAAGACGTTTCTCATGACACACCGCGCGGATCAGTTGTTGTGCGATGAGTCTGACGCCATGGGTGGCGCGTGTTTGTAGGAGGCCGGCTTGCGATCCGCGGCGCGGTGGCTGATACCCGCCGGCCCGGCGGGTTCACCGGGCGCGCTGCGCACCCTCCAGCGCCAGCAAGACCTTCTGAAGTTGCGCTGCCCGCGCGCCCGGGTTGCGGGCCGTCAGCAGCTTCAGGATCAACTGATAGCGCTGCGTCTTGCCCATCGCGTCGAAGGCCTGGGCGGCCGATGGGTTGCCCGCCAGTGCCTCGGCAAGATCAGGCGGCACCTCGGCATGGCGCTGGGATTCATAGGCGGCCTGCCAGCGCCCATCGGCCTGGGCCGCTTCGACCTCGGCCAGGCCCGAGGGCCGCATGCGGCCGGCCGCCGTCAGCGCCGCCACCTTGTCGACGTTGACCTGCGACCAGCGGCTGCGCGGCCGGCGCGGCACGTATTTCTGCAGGAAGTAGCGGTCGTCCAGCGGCTTGCGCTGGCCCGAGATCCAGCCGTGGCACAGGCCCACGTCGACGGCTTCATCGCTGGTCAGCGTGGGCACGCCAGAACCGCGCTTGGCGATCTTCAGCCACACACCCGCCTGCAGCCCGGCGTTCTCGTCCAGCCAGGCCTCGAAGGCCGAGGCGTCGCGGAACTCGATCACCGCGGCTTCGGCGGCGGCCGGCATTGCCCGGGGCGGCGGGCGGCGGCCGTCAATCAAACTGCACCACGGCATTGGCTGCCGGCATCTCGTTCTGGAACCGCTCCCCTTGCGGGTGGGCGCTGGCCGGCCAGGGCTGGCCCGACTCGGCCTGTGCCATGCTGGCGTAGGCACCGAGCTGGCGGAAGGCGCTCAGCACATAGGGCCGCCCCTGGGCGGCGATCAGCGCCGGCCGGTCGGCCACGTGGAAATGCAGATGGGGGCCCGAGGAATTGATGCCGGAGCGCCCCAGCCGGGCGATGACCTGGCCCGCCTTGACGCGCTCGCCCATCTTGACGGCGATGCTGCCCTGGCGCAGGTGCTCGTAGAAGACGCACCGCCCGCCGCCGACCTGCAGGCACAGGTAGTTGCCCGCCACGTCGTCATCGGTCCAGCGCGCGCCTTCGCGCCGCGCGCCCAGCACGTCTTCGCGGCCATCGCGCAGCGCCACGATCTCGCCGTCGGCCACGGCCAGCACCTCGCTGTCCAGGCCATGCCAATGCTCGAAGCCGGGCCGATCGGCGGGCGATGGGCTGCCGCGCGCGTCGACGCGTATCCAGTCGATGGCAAAGCGCGCCGGAATGAACCGCTGGCCGTCGCGCACGAACGCGGCCCGGCGATGGCCCAGCGCGAACCAGGGGTCGAAGACGGCGATCCAGGGGCCGCCGCGCAAGGGCGGGCTCAAGGCCACGGCCAGCTCGGGGGCGCCGATGGGCGCGCGGACAGCGTGCGCCTGTGGCGCGCCGTCGCCGCGCGAGAACACCAGTTCGGCCGCCAGCGCCTGCTCGCCACCCGCTGCTGGCAGGGCATGCCAGAAGTGGAGGTTGCGTTGCTCGCCCGCGGCCAGCGTGAGCGACTGCGCCATGCGGCCGTTGGGCAGGGACGCCAGCGCCTGCAGCGCGTCGCCGGAGATCTCCGCAATCAGCGGGCCGCCGCGATCCTCGGGCACCAGCGTCAGCCGCTGCATCGACAACGGTTGCGGGCCGGCATTGCGCACGGCCAGTTCGCCGACCAGGAAGCGCTGCCGGTTCATGGCCAGCACGCCAAAGCTGTCGAGGGCGAACCATTCGACGCCGGCCGCCGTCGCATCCGCAGGCGCGGCGTGGGACACGTCCGCCAAGAGCCAGGGCTCCAACGCCACGGCGGAGGCGGTGGCCAGCAGCTGCCGGCGGTTGGGCACGGCGCGCCTCGGTGCGCAAACTCGCTCTTCATGTGGCATGGGTGGCAGTTGCCGGGTGCCCGGGTCCCGGCCGGTCGGGGCGCCCGACTGTGCCCACGGGGCCTCGTCGCCGACAAAGGTCATGGCCGGCGTCCCCGGAACGGGGGAGCCGCCTGCGCGAGCCCGGCGGGTTTCAGCAGAATCGGCACTCCCAGCCATCCCGCCCGAGCGCCCGCCATGAAAACCCTGCTGATCTACGACGACCTCGTGTCCCTGAACCGCGACCAGCACCGCCATCTGAAGCTGGCGCCGGCGGACAGCCAATTCGCGTTTGCGCGCGAGACCAACTCGGTGCTGATCGCGGCGACCGAGCTGCCCGCGGCGGCGCTGGACTTTCCCTGCGTGTTGATCGAGGCCGACGGCGGCCACAGCCTGGCGGCGCTGGTGGGCCTGCGCGACCACGAGAACCTGTTCGTGCAGCCCGATGGTGCCTGGGCGCGCGGGGCCTATCTGCCGGCGTTCTTCCGCCGCTACCCGTTCGTGCTGGCCGAGGCCGAGGGCGACGCCACCTTCACCGTCTGCCTGGACCGGGCCTACGCGGGGCTGAACGCCGACAAGGGCGAGGCGCTGTTCGACGACCAGGGGCTGGAGACACCGTGGCTGGAGGAGATCAAGCGCTTCCTGCTGAGCTTCCGCCAGGAGATGCAGGCCAGCCGCGACTTCGCCTCCCACCTGGCCGCGCTGGAGCTGCTGCAGGACGGTGTCATCGAGTACACGCTGGACGGCGAGAAGAGCACGCTGCGCGGCTTCAAGACCGTCAACGAGGCCAGGTTGCGCGCGCTGGACGCGGCCACGCTGAAGGACCTGGCCGACAAGGGCTGGCTGGGCTGGGCCTATGCGCACCTGTTGTCGCTGCAGCAGGTGCAGCGCCTGGCCCGGCGGCTGGACGAGCGCCGCACGCTGGACAAGGCCGAGCGCGACGCCGCGCCCGCGATGCACTGACGCGGCAGGTGCTCGGGCATCTATCGCGGCCGTCAAGATTCCGCACCAGCCCCGCATGGCGCGGCGGCGGCGCTGCTCGCAGGACAGTGCAGAGCGGCTTGAGGCCCGACCGACTCAAGGGGCCGTGTTGACCGCCAGCTGTGCGGCGAACGCGCGCTGATAGGCGGGCCGCGCTTCACCGCGGGCCACATAGGCGGCCAGGCTGTGAAACTCGTTCAGCAGGCCGGACGGCCGCAACCTCAGCAGCACCGACACCATCAGCAGGTCACCCGCGCTGAAGCCGCCATCCAGCCAATCCGAAGCGCCCAGGCGGGCGGCCAGCTGATTCAACCGGGCGCGCACCCGCTCATGGACGAGGGGCAGGCGCTCGTCCTTCCACGGCTTGTCGCCTTCGGTGATGCGGGCGGTGACCAGTTCGAGGATGGGCGGCTCGACGGTGTTCAGCGCCGCGAACATCCATGTGATGGCGCGCGCCCTGGCGTGCGCGTCGGCGGGGAATAGGCCCGGGTGGCGCTCGGCGATGTGGAACACGATGGCGCCGGTCTCGAACAGCGCGAGATCGCCGTCCTCCAGGGTGGGAATCTGGCCGAACGGATGCAGCGCGAGATGCGCGGCCTCCTTCATCGCCCGCATGGACACCAGGCGCACCTCGTACGGCAGGCCGGCCTCCTCCAGCGCCCAGCGAACGCGCGTGTCGCGGGCCAGGCCCTTGCCGCCGTCGGGCGACCGTTCAAAGGCGGTGATGGTGATCATCGGAAGAGTCCTTTCGAGAAACATGGCTCGCCGATGCGGCTTGCCAAACGCCGGGGGCGCGGTGGGAGGGGGTGAGGTGCTTGTCGCACCGTCATCCCCACGACGATCGAGGTGGGCCGACATCGACAGCCGCAGGCTCACCCGACAAGCCTCGCCAATACACGTTTACATCTGGCGCGCCGTGGTCTGTCGAGATCGACGACGCTCGATCGTCGTGCAAAAGGCGGCGGTGTTGCCGCCACCCCAATGGAGAGAACCCATGAACTACGTCGATGGTTATTTGGTCCCGGTGCCCACGGCCAGCCGCGAGGTGTACCGCAAGCTGGCGCAGGAGATGTCCGCGCTGTTCAAGCAGCACGGGGCGCTGCAGGTGGTCGAGTGCTGGGGCGACGACGTGCCCGAAGGCAAGGTCACGTCGTTCCCGCTGGCCGTGCAGCGCAAGCCCGACGAGACCGTCGTCTTCTCGTGGGTCGTCTGGCCGTCAAAGCAGGCGCGCAACGAGGGCATGAAGAAGGTGATGGAAGACCCGAGCATGAAGAAGGGGCCGGAAGGCATGCCGTTCGACGGTCAGCGCATGATCTTCGGCGGGTTCGAAGTGATCGTGGACGCCTGAGGGCCGCTTCAGCCCGCCAGCAGCCGCATCAGGGCTGACGGCGCGGCCGCCAGCGCGCGGTCGTCCTGCTCGTCCTTCAGCTCGACGCCGCTCAACTGCCGCGTTCGCGCCTCGCGCAGCAGCGCGTGCAGCTTGGCCGCCGCCGCGGCGGGCGCCAGGCCTTCGGGGCGGACGTTGGAGATGCAGTTGCGCTGCGCGTCGACCAAGCCCGGGCGCGGCGCCCAGCTGAAGTACAGGCCCAGGCTGTCCGGCGCCGACAGGCCCGGGCGCTCGCCGATCAGCACGACCACGCAGCGGGCGTTCAGCAGCGCACCGACCGCGTCGCCCAGCGCCACGCGGGCCTGGGTCGCGACGACGGGCGGCGCCCAGCGCCAGCCGCCCTCTTGCAGCAGGCGCTCGCGCAGCGCGGTGAACACGGGCAGCGCCTGGCGTTGCAGCGCCAGCGCCGAGAGGCCGTCAGCGAACACGAAGGCCAGGTCGCTGGCGGGCTGCTGCGGCGCCACCAGCGTGGCCGCACTGGCCTCGTCGAGCCGGCGGCCGAGGTCGGGGCGCTGCAGATAGCTCGCCCGGTCCGGCGCCTGGCTTTGCACCTGCAGCGGCATCTCACCCAGCGCGCGCAGGCCGGCCAGCAGCGCGTCGGCGTCCAGCGGCGCATGGACGGCGTCACGCGCCTCGGCGTGCGCTTGCTGGAAGGCCAGATGCGCGGCCGTCGGCACGCTGACGCCGGCGCGGCCCAGGCCGATCCGCGCGGCCGTGTAGCGGCGCAGGCTGGCCCAGGGCTGGTCGGTGACCGGCGGCTTCATGCCTGCCCCAGCAGCGCGGCAAAGCGTGCCGGCATCGCGTCCGCCAGTCGCGGCTCGGCGCCGGGCGCGAACACACCCATGCGCTGCAACCAGGCCTCGAACTCGGGCGCCGGCCGCAGGCCCAGCAGCCGGCGCATCGCCAGCGCGTCGTGGAAGCTGGTGCTCTGGTAGCCCAGCATGATGTCGTCGGACCCCGGCACGCCCATGATGTAGTTGCAGCCCGAAGCGCACAGCAGCGTCAGCAGGCTGTCGACGTCGTCCACGTCGGCCTCGGCATGGTTGGTGAAGCAGACGTCCACGCCCATGGGCAGGCCCAGCAGCTTGGCCGCGCAGTGGTCTTCCAGGCCCGCGCGCAGGATCTGCTTGCCGTCGAACAAATACTCGGGCCCGATGAAGCCGACGACGCTGTTGACCAGCAGCGGCTCGAAGCGCCGCGCCACCGCGTAGGCGCGGCATTCCAGCGTCTGCTGGTCGCAGCCGTGGTGGGCACCGCTGGACAGCGCGCTGCCCTGGCCGGTCTCGAAGTACATGACCTGCCGGCCGCCGCGCTGCAGCGACAACGCCGCCTGCTGTGCCTCGGCCAGCAGTGCCAGCGTGACGCCGAAGCCGCGGTTGGCGCCCTCGGTGCCGGCGATGGACTGAAAGACCAGGTCCACAGGCGCACCCCGGTTGATGGCCTCGATCGTCGTCGTCACATGCGTCAGCACGCAGCTCTGCGTCGGGATCTCATGGTGGGTGATGACGGCGTCCAGCATCTGCACCAGGCGCATGACCTGGGGCAGGTTGTCGGTCGCGGGGTTGATGCCGATGACGGCGTCGCCCGCGCCCATCAGCAGGCCGTCCAGCAGGCTGGCGGCGATGCCGGCCTCGTCGTCCGTCGGGTGGTTGGGCTGCAGCCGCGTGGCAAGACGCCCGCGCAGGCCCAGCGTCGAGCGGAACTGCGTGACCACCTCGCAGCGGCGCGCGATCAGCATCAGGTCCTGCACGCGGCACAGCTTGCTGACGGCGGCGGCCATCTCGGGCGTCAGGCCCGCGGCGATCTGTGCGGGGTCGACCGCATCGGCCAGCAGCGCGTCGCGCAGGCCGCCGACCGTCAGGTGCGCGACGGGCGCGAACGCGTCGGCGTCATGCGCGTCGATGATGAGGCGGGTCACCTCGTCCGTCTCGTAAGGCACGACGGCCTCGCTGAGGAACACGTTCAGCGGCAGGTCGGCCAGCGCCAGCTGCGCCGCGACCCGCTCGCGTGCATTCGCCGCCACCACGCCGGCCAGCTCGTCCCCGGAGCGGCGCGGGCTGGCCTTGGCCAGCAGCGTGCGCAGGTCGGCGAACTGGAAGCGCTCGCTGCCGAGGGTGTGGGCATAGGCCATGGCGCAAGTGTGCGCAAAAGCCGTGCCGGCTGCATGACAAAGCGGCGACGGGGCACATCCCCAGGTGCCGATTACCGACGCTGCAAGCGTGGGATGTTCGGCGCCCGCCCGGCTGCCGAACATCGCGCCCTTTCGGATCAGGAGGCATCCACTCGATGCGACACGACGCCAGCACCTCTGGCTTGACGGCAGCGCTGGCGGCGCTGGCTTGGGCAATGGCCAGCGGCGTGGCCTGCGCGGCGCCGGCCACGCCGCTGGCGACGGACCGGGCCGCCGTGGGCCAGCTCGTCAACGCCGTCAGCCTCGACGTGATGGCCGAAGCCACGCTTGGCGCCTGCGACGCCGTGGGCGCGCCGTCGTTCATGCCGCTGCGCTCGGCCTGGGTGGCATGGCGCGAGAAGCACCAGCTGCCGCAGCTCAAGACAGTGCTGGTCAACGCGAACCGGCGCAACAACTACGGCCGCACGCCGTCGTGGGACGAGATCACCGAGCCCATGCGCTCGCGCGTGCTGGGCGACCCCAATCCCGAGCAAGCCTGCGCCGCGCTGGTGCGCGACCTGCAGTCGCCCGGCATGGATGCGACGGCGCTGTTCCCGCAGGCCGCCGCGGCGGCCGCGGATCTGCTGCGCGCCGACGTGTCATCGCGGCTCGCTGAACTGCCGGCCGCCGCGGCGCCCGATGGGGCCCAAGTGCTGCTGCCGACGCAGATCGCCGCACTGGCCGAGCGGCACAAGGGCGGCTGGAGTTCCAAGTCGGCCGACGAAGCCCAGCGCGAGCACGGCTTCGTCTACGTGAAGGGGCGCGTGAAGCGCTGGTCGCAGGGCCGCGACGGCGACCGCTTCAGCCTGGTCGTGGACGAAGGCGAGCGCGTCTCGGGTGCCAAGTTCTACCTCGACTTCGACGCTGAAGCCTGGGTGGGCCGCGAGGTGGTGCTGCGCGGCGTGATGACGTCGCTGCGGTCCTACGCCGCCGACCTCAAGCGCCTGGCCCTGGTGGCCGACGCGTCGCGCCTGACGCCATCGCCGCTGGCCCAGGAGTCGCTGGCGCGCAAGGAGGTCATCCTGCAGCGGGTCATGAGCCCGCCCGGCCGCGGCCTGGCCGACAAGGAGCTGGCCGCCGTCGTCATCGAGGGCAAGGCCAACTACAACTACGGCACCAGCTGGGAGGAAGACGTGCGCTTCCTGCTGCGCGACGGCACGGTCTACAGCCGCACGGACATGCCGCCTGACCAGCTCGACGTCACCGCCTCGCGCAAGCTGGAGCCACAGCAGTGGGGCCGCTGGCGCAGCGCTGGCAAGGGCTACGAGATGCAGGGGCAGGACTTCGACGGCCGCCCCGCGGGCGACTGGAAGGCGGGGCACCACTACGCCGTCAAGCCCTGGCCCCAGAACACACGGCTGGAGGGCTATTTCAGCCGCGGCACGTTCAGCGGCAGCCTGGTCACCGGCGGCGTGTCGTCCAAGCGCGCCATCCGCTTCACGCGCGACGGCCGCTTCGAGCGCAGCTACAGCTCGCTGGGCACGTCGGGCGGCCTGGCCGCCGCCAACGGCGCCAACATCTCCATGTCCTCGCGTGCCGACGGCAAGGGCAGCAGCAGCACGGCCGGCGGCACCATGGCCGGGCCGCTGGGCACCGTCACCGCGACCAGCGGCACCAACACCAAGGACGACGGCGCCAGCCGCCGTGGCCGCTACCAGCTCAGCGGCTTCGCGCTGACGCTGGACTACGACGACGGCCACCAGGAACGCCTGCTCTGCTTCCCGGTGCACGACGACGGCAAGACCGTCTATGTCGGCAGCGGCAGCCTGAGCCTGGACAAATGAACGGCGCATGACGAAGACTGCATGGCTGATGACGCTGGCGCTGCAGGCCGGCAGCGCCGCTGCCGCCCCCCCCAACGCGCAAACCCTGCTGACCGACCCCGCGGCCATGGGCCAGCTGATCAGCGCCGTGAGCCTGGACGTGATGACCGAGGCCTCGCTCGACGCCTGCCATGACGTCGGCGCCCCCGCCACCGCGCAGGCGCGTGCGGCCTGGGTGGCGTGGCGCGAGCGTCACCAGGTCGCGCCGCTGCGCATGGTGCTGATCTCGATGAAGCAGCGCGACAGCAGCAGCATCCCGCCGTGGAGCCGGCTCACCGAGACTATGCGCCAGCGCGTGCTGGGCGATGCCGCGCCCGACCGCATCTGCGCCGGGCTGGGGCAGGACCTGCAGGGCGCCGGCATGGACGTCAGCGCGCAGTTCCCGCAGGCCCGCGCCGTCGCCATGGGGCTGCTGCAGATCAAGATGGCCTACAAGCCCACGCTGCCGGACATCGCACCAGGCGCGCCACGGGGCCAGCTGCTGCTGCCCAGCCAGATCCCGGCGCTCGTGAAGCAGCGCGGCCGCTGGTCCGCGATCTCCGACGAAGCCGCGCAGCAGAAGCTGGGGCTGGTCTACGTCAAGGGCCGCGTGGAGCGCCACGGCATGGACGGCGACCGCTACCGGCTCGTGCAGGAGCAGGGCGAGCGGCGCTCGGCGCACACCATCGCGCTGGACGTCAGCGCCGAGCCCTGGGTGGGCCGCGAGGTGGTGCTGCGCGGCGTCTTCACGTCGCTGGACAACAGCTACGTGAACCTGGCCGCCGCGGCCGTCGTCGGTGACGCGTCGGGCCTGACACCGTCGCCGCTGCCGCAGGCGCCGCTGGAGCGCCAGGAGGTGCTGCTGCAGCGCGTGACGAGCGCGCCCGGCAAGGGCCTGGCCGACAAGGACCTGGTGGCCATCGTCATCCACGGCGAGGCCAACAACGTCAACGGCACGCAATGGGAGGAGGACGTGCGCTTCCTGCTGCGCGACGGCACCGCCTACCGCCGCGGCGGCATGCCGCCGGACCAGCTCAACGTGAGCGCGTCACGCCAGCTGGAGCCGCAGCAATGGGGCCGCTGGCGCGGCGCCGACAAGCGCTACGAGATGCAGGACCAGGACGACGACGGCCGCCCCGCCGGCGACTGGCGGGCCGCGCTGCACCACGCCGTCAAGCCCTGGCCCGCGGGCACGCGGCTGGACGGCAGCTTCAGCCGCGCCAGCTTCACCGGCAGCCTGGTGCTGGGCGGCCGGTCGTCGTCGCAGACCTTGCGCTTCACGCGCGACGGCCGCTTCGAGCGCAGCTACAGCGCGACGTCCAGCACCGGCACGCTGGCCGCGACGCTGAACAACACCGTCATCAGCGGCTCGTCGTACGGCGACGGCAAGAGCAGCAGCAGCGTCGGCGGCGGCTCCGTGGGCACGGGCCCGAGCGGCGGCCCCGGCGGCACCGTGGGCGCCTACAGCGCGCGCAAGACCGACGACGGCGCCAGCCGCCGCGGCCGTTACCAGCTTGGCGGCTTCGCGTTGGTGCTGGACTACGACGACGGCCACCAGGAGCGCCTGCTCAGCTTCCCCGTGCACGGCGACCACAAGACCGTCTACGCCGGCGACGGCAGCTACAGCCTCGACAAGTAGCGGCCGTCCCGGGTCACACCCAGGTCTGCGCCACCGCGTCCTGCACGGCCGCCACAGCCGGCACCTGCAGCGCGGCCTCGCTGCTGATCCAGCAGAACCAGGTCGGCGCCGACCAGCCCGGCCAGATGCGCGCCTGGCCCGCCTCTTCCATCAGCACCGCCTGGTCGCGCCGCACCATGCCGGCGCCCATGCCGGCGGCCACCATGCTGCGCACGGCCACTTCGGTGTCAGCCTGCAGGCCCACCTCCAGCACCGCGCCGGCCTGGGCGAACAGCCGTTCCTGGTGGCTGCGCAGGCCGCAGTCCGGCGGCGTGGTGACCCAGGGCAGCGCGGCCAGGCCGGCCAGGTCAGGCGGCAGGCCGCCGTGCAGCAGCAGGCGCTGCGGCACCACCGGCACGATCTCGGCGGCCTGCAGGCGCCGCAGCGCCAGGCCTTCGATCTCCGGGTGCTCGTGCAGCACGCAGGCGCAGTCCAGCTCGCCGCGGCGCACGGCGGCAATAGCGCGCAGCGACACCAGCTGCTGCAGTTGCAGCTGCACCTGCGGATGCCGCTCGGCCAGGTGCACGAAGACCTCGCCCAGCCGCAGCGCCACGGCGTCGCTGACCGTGCCCATGCGCACCTGGCCGCGCGCCTGGCCCCGGATGAGCGCGGCCGCTGTCTGCATGGCTTGGGCGGCGGCCAGCGTGCGGCGGGCCTCGTCCAGCAGCCGCTCGCCGGCGGGCGTCAGCGCCATGCCGCGGGTGCTGCGCTCGAACAGCTTCACGCCGAACTCATCCTCCAGCGCCTTGAGCTGCGCGCTGACCGCCGGCGGGCTGGTGAACACGCGCTCCGCCGCGCGCGTGAGGTTGCCTTCGGTGGCCACCGCGACAAAGGTCTTGAGCTGGTAGATCTCCATGGCCGGCATTCTGCGCAGGGCCGCCGCAGGGCGGGTGTGGAATTTCCGAACGGGGTGCTCCGCCGAAACGAATGGCCGTTTGGCGGCCCGGCGCCCAGACTGACTCCATTCGAATCCGTCTGGAGCCTTCCATGACTGCCAACACCTCACCGCGCGCCATCGCCGCGCTGCTGTTCGCCACCAGCGCCTGGGGCAGCCTGTTCCTGATCGGCAAGCCGGTCGTCGCCCAGCTCGACCCCGTCTGGTTCACGCTGGCCCGCTACACCTTGGCCACCGCCGTGCTGGCCTTGCTGGTGCAGTTCGCCGGCCATGAGCCCTGGACCAAGCTGCGCCGCCACGCGCTGCGGCACAGCCTCGTCGGTCTGGCCGGCTATGGCGTGTTCAGCATCATGGTCTTCCAGGGCCTGAAGCTGTCGCTGCCCTCGCACGGCTCGGTCATCATGGCCACCATGCCCTTCACGACGATGGCGCTGCGCTGGGCGCTGGACGGCCAACGCCCGCCGCTGCGCTCGCTGCTGGGCGCCGCGCTGGCGCTGGCCGGCGTGGCCACCGTGGCCAACCTGCTGGGCCAGGCTGGCGAGGTCAGCCCCCGCATGCTGCTGGGCGACGCGATCACGCTGACCGGCACGCTGGGCTGGGTGATGTACACCCGCGCCATGGCCAAGGTGCCCGACCACAGCCCGCTGGAGTACACCGCGCTGACGGCCATCGCCGCGCTGCCGGGGCTGGCCGTGGTGGCGCTGCTGGCCACGCTGGCCGGCTGGGCCGAGGCGCCGTCTGCCGAGTTGCTGCTGGAACTGAGCCCCAAGCTGGTCTACATCGCGCTGGTGCCCACCGTCGCCGCCGTGATGGCCTTCAACGCCGGCGTGAAGCAGCTCGGCGCGCCGCTCGGGACGCTGTTCCTGAACATGGTGCCGGTGTCGGTCATTGCCGTGCGTGCCGTCATGGGCGAGGCGCCGCATGCCAACGAGATCGCCGGTGCAGCCCTCGTCGGCCTGGGCCTGGCGCTGACCGTGTGGACGCCCAAGCCCGCACCGGCCGGCGTGCAGCCGGCGCTGCGCACGGCGCCCTGCACGCGCTGAGTGGCGCCCGCGCGGCCGCTCAGACGTAGGTGCCGGTGGCGGACATCTCCAGCCGCCACAGGGCGTCGTCCAGCCATCGGCTGCGGCGCCACCCGCGCAGCGCGTTCTCCGCCGTCATGCCGCGCGCCCAGCTCTGCGCGGTGAACGTGGCCGACGCCACGTGCCCGCCCCAGAGCTGCTGCGTGATGACCCAGAAGTCCGCGTCGCTGAACACCTCGGGCACGGGGCTGCGCAACACCACGCGGGCGTGCGTCCAGGGTGTTTCGAAGAAGGGCTGCGCGGGGTCGAACAGGCGCTCCTCGTAGACCGGGCCGCTGCCGTCATTGGGCTCACCGCGCGCATCGCTCAGGTGGGCACCGAAGAACGCCTCGGCCGACCGGCGCTCATCGCGCGCCGCGAACGGCCGCCACCAGCGGCTGGCCGGCTGCCAGGCCCACAGCCGGCCGGGCCAGGGCGGCGGCCAGCCCAGCCGATGCGGCCCCAGCAGCGCACGCCGCTGCGCCTCGGGGCAACCGGGCCAGGCGCGCTCCAGCGCGGCTTGCAGCTCGGCGGGGAGATGGCGCAGGTCGAGGTCAGGCATGGGCCGCAGACCTTAACCG
This sequence comes from Roseateles sp. P1_C6, assembly GCF_056406315.1. Classification (NCBI taxonomy): domain Bacteria; kingdom Pseudomonadati; phylum Pseudomonadota; class Betaproteobacteria; order Burkholderiales; family Sphaerotilaceae; genus Roseateles; species Roseateles sp. P1_C6. The sequence goes on along the minus strand of NZ_JBFUAK010000006.1, from coordinate 6,806 downwards.
CCGCCACAGCTGCGCCAGCGCGTGAAGTTAGGGGCGCCGCCTCACGCGGCTGTCATGCAGGCGGCCTAGGCTGGGCCGATCCATGCCGACGCTCCTCACCCTCTCGCCCTGGGCCTGGGCCCCGCTGGCCGCGCTGACCCTGTCGGCCGCCGTCGTCGGCCTGCAGGGCAAGCTGCTGTTCGGCCGCACCTGGCGCATCCGCCGCACCGACCCCGGCCCCGCAGCCGCCCGGCGGCGCACCGAGGCCGTCTGGCTGGCGCGCCCGGGCGGCGTGCGGCTGCAGGGCTGGCTGACCTTGCCCACGAGCCAGCCGGCGGGCGACACGCCGCCGCCGCGCCGCCTGTTGCTGTGGTTTGGCGGGCGCAATGAGCACGTCGCCTGGACGCCCGACCTCGCCGGCTGGCTGCCCGACGACTGCGCGCTGCTGGCCTTCAACTACCGCAGCCTGGGCGCCAGCGGCGGCTGGCCGTCCGAGGCGGCCTGCGTGGCCGACGCCGAAGCCGCCGCCACCTGGGGGCTGGCGCGGCTGCAGCTGCAACCCGGCGCGCTGCACCTGGCCGGCCGCAGCCTGGGCACCGGCGTGGCCATGCAGCTGGCCGCGCGCCTCGCCGCGGCCGGACGCCCGGCGGCCAGCGTCGCGCTGATCACGCCGCTGAAGAGCCTGCGGGCATTGCTCAGGCGCAGCCCGCTGCTGGCGCCGCTGACGCCCTGGCTGCGCTCGCCGCTGGACAGCGTCGCCGCCGCGCAGGCATTGAACTGCAAGGTGCTTGTGCTGCTGGCCGAGCGTGACCGCCAGGTGCCGCACGCGCACTCGCATGCCCTCGTGCAGGCCCTGCAGCACGCCGGCGCGGCCGTGACCGTGCACCAGCTGGCGGGCACCAACCACCGCAGCCTGGCGCGCACGCCCGCGGCCATGCAGCACCTGGGCGGCTGGCTGCCCGCCGCAGCCGCGGTGCGCTGACGCAACGCCTGCCCCCCACACATCCGCCTCTCGCTGGCTAACCCTCTTGCCAGTACCGGGGCGGGTGCCTAGCGTCGGTCTCCCACAAAACCCATGGAGACGACATGACACACCCTGTTCGCAGCTCACTCGCCGCAGCAGCGCTCGCGGTCCTGTTCGCAGGCCCGGCCTGCGCCGCCGGCTTCAGCAACGCCTACTTCTTCGGCGACAGCCTGTCCGACACGGGCAACGCGCTGGTCCTGACCGGCGGTGCCCTGCCCGTGGCGCCGTACTTCACCGGGCGCTTTTCCGATGGCCCGGTGTGGGTCGAGTACCTGGCCACGGCCATCGGCCACAGCGACGCCGCCAAGGCCAACCTGGCGGGCGGCAACAACTACGCCATCGGCGGCGCGCGCGTGGCCGCGGGCGCCACGAGCGTGCTGGCCCAGATCGGCAGCTTCAGCAGCACGCACGCGGTGGCCGACCCCAATGCGCTCTACGTCGTCGTCGCCGGGGGCAACGACATGCGCGACGCGCGCAGCGGCAACCCGGCCAACATCGGCGCCGCCGCCGTCGCCGCGACCGACAGCCTCAAAACGGCCATCAGCCAGCTGGCGGGCAAGGGGGCCAAGAACATCCTCGTGGCCAACCTGCCCGACCTCGGCGCGACGCCCGAGGCCGTGGGGCTCGGCCTGACGGCCCCGTCCACGCAGGCCACCAACGCCTTCAACTCGCTGATGGGCGGCGTGGTCAGCCACGGCCAAGGCCTGGGCCTGACCATGAGCTTCTTCGACTTCGCGGCCCTGGGCGCCGCGGTGCGAACCGACGCGCTCAACAACGGCGGTGCGGTCTACGGCATCACCAACGTCAGCACGCCGTGCGGCGCCTTCCAGGGCTCCGTCGGCATCTCGTGCAGCGTCTCGCAGTTCTCCGACGCGCTGCACCCCTCGGCCCTGTCGCACCAGTTCATGGGCGCCGCCGCCATCGCCGCCGTGCCCGAGCCCGAGACCTACGGCCTGATGGCGCTGGGCCTGGGCGTCGTCGCCGTGATGGCGCGCCGCCGCCGCGCCGCCGCCTGAGCACGGCACCTGCAGGCGGGCGGTGCCCCGCACGCCTGCAGGGTCGGGCATCACACCGGGGCCGCGCCAGCCTGGAAGAATCGCGGCCCATGAAGCTCACGCACACCCTGCCGGCCCTGGTCGCCGCCGCCATCTCCGGCACCGCTCTCGCCGGCGACGGCCAGTTCCAGCTGCTGGTGCTGGCCATGCCCACCAAGTACCACTACGAGTACATCCCGGTGGCGCGCGACAGCTTCGAGAAGCTGGCCAGGCTGCACGCCTTCGAGCTGACCTGGACGGCGCAGCCCGGCGCCTTTGAAGGCGACCTGAGCAAGTACGCGGCCGTCGTGCTGCTGAACAGCTCGGGCGAGGAGTTCAACGAAGCCCAGCGCACGGGCCTGGAGCGCTACATGAAGGCCGGCGGCAACGCCGTCGTCGTGCACCGCGCCATCATCAGCAAGCCCGGCCTGTGGCCCTGGTACGAAAAGCTGGTCGGCCGCAGCTTCGTCATTCACCCGATGCTGCAGACGGCCATCGTCACCAAGGCCGATGTGAACCACCCCGCCACGTTCGGCCTGCCGGACCGCTGGATCTGGTCAGACGAGTGGTACGAGTTCAGCAACCCGCATGGCGTGGCGATCAACCCCGTGCTGAAGGTCGACGAGCGCAGCTACGACCCGACGAAGATCTGGCCCGGCCAGGTCGCCAAGGGCATGGGCGCCGACCACCCGGTGAGCTGGTGGCAGGGTTACGAAAAGGGCCGCGTGTTCGTCACGGCGTTGGGGCACAACGTCGAGATGTACAAGGACCCGCGCTACCTGGACCACCTGTGGGGCGGCATCTGGTGGGCGGCGACCGGGCGCTGAGGGCCCGGCTTCGCGTTACTTCGAGAACCAGCCGACGATGCGCTGCTTGATGCGCAGGAAGAAGCCGGCGCGCTCCACGTCGGCCAGCGCGACGACCGGCGCCTCGCCAAGCGTCTTGCCGTTGGCCACCGCCACCAGCTTGCCGATCACGGCACCCTTGGCGATGGGCGCCTCCAGGCCCGGGTTCAGCGTCACCTCGGTCTTCACCGCCGCCGCCTGGCCCTTGGGCACCACCAGCGTCCACGGCTTGGCCACGCCCGCCGCCACCTCGGGCGCCACGCCGTACAGCACCTTGGCGCTCGTCAGCGTCGCGCCCGCCTGCGCCGGCGTCGCTTCCTCGAAGTTGGCGTAGCCCCAGTTGAACAACACGCGGGTCTGGTCAGCACGCGCCTGCTTGCTGTTCGCGTTCATGATGACCGAGATCAGGCGCATGCCGTTGCGCTTGGACGAGGCGGTCAGGCAATAGCCGGCGTCCTCCGTGTGCCCGGTCTTGAGGCCGTCGACCGTCGGGTCGGTGTACAGCAGCGCGTTGCGGTTGCCCTGCTTGATGTTGTTGTAGGTGAACTCGCGCTCGGCGTAGAGCGGGTAGTACTCGCCGCTGTTGCGGATGATGGCCGCGGCCAGCACGGCCAGGTCGCGCGCCGAGGCCTTGTTGTTGGGGTCGGGCAGGCCGGCCGCGTTCGCGAACTGCGTCTTGGTCATGCCGAGCTTGGCGGCTTCGGCATTCATCAGCGTGACGAAGCCGGCCTCCGAGCCGCCGACGTGTTCGGCCAGCGCCTTGGACGCGTCGTTGCCGCTGGCGATGACGACGCCGCGCAGCATGTCCATCAAGGAGGCCTTCTCGTTGAGCGGCACGAACATGCAGCTGTCGCCGTCCTTGCCGCCGCGGCACCAGGCGCTCTCGCTCATGGTGACCATCTCGTCGGGCTTGAGCTTGCCGCTCTTCAGGCCCTGCTCGACCAGGTAGCTGGTCATCATTTTGGTCAGCGACGCGGGCGGCAGCGGCTCGTCCGGGTTGGACGACGCCAGGATCTGCCCCGTGTTGAAGTTGAGCAGCACCCACGCCTTGTTCTCGAGCACCGGGATGGACTGCCCGTTGGCGTCGGTCGTCATCGCCTGCTCGGCGGGGGCGGCCTTGGCCTTGCGGGCTGCAGCCGCGTGGGGCTTGGACTTGGCGTGCGCCGCACCACTGGCGGCCCCGGCCATGCCGATCAGGATCGCGCTGGCAAGAAGGGAAGGGAGCAGGGGGGAAATGCGCAGGGTGCGGGGCATGGAGAGATGCTTGCTGAAGAAGCCGGTAGATAGCTCAGAGACGGACGCTCAGAGACGGGCGGTTTTTGTGCTGGCGCGATGCGCACCCAGGGTTTGCCATCCGCTGGACGGGCCAGGGACGGCGGAATCGCGCCTGGTGTGCCCGGGTCACGAGATCGCGCCAAGCGATTCGGGGCCCAATTGTGGCCGCTTGACCGTGCACCCGCCGGGCGGGCGACGGCGATCTCACGAATCTCTACAACTGCACCCGACCTGCGGGACCACTTCCGGTGGGGCGACTGGCGGCCGCAATCACTCACCGCCATGAGCGCCCGCCACGGGCAAACTGCAACGCAACGACTCTGAGGGGCCTATGCACCGGCCCGCCGCACGCATGCAGCGCCGCCCACTGATCCTGTCGCCCTGGTTGACCCTGCTGTCGCCGCTCAGCCGGGCCGCGGCCACGCCGAACGTGCTGCCGCTCTGGCCCGAAGGCGTGCCCGCCGCCGTGCGTGCGGATGCGCCGGCAACGCGCGGCGACCTCGGCCCCGAGCGGGTGGACGCGAACGGCGGCATCGCCAACGTGTCGGTGCCCACACTCACCGTCGTGCCGCCCGCCGTCGATCGCCCCAACGACACCGCCGTCGTGCTGTGCCCGGGCGGCGGCTACCGCTACCTGTCGTGGCAGCGCGAGGGCCTGCAGTACGCCGCCTGGCTGAGCACGCTGGGCATCACCACCTTCATTCTGAAGAGCCGACTGCAGGAGTGGGGCCACCCCGCGCCGCTGCAGGACGTGCTGCGCGCCATCCGGCTCGTGCGCTCGCGCGCGGCCGAGTTCGGGGTCGATCCCCAGCGCATCGGCGTGATGGGCAGCTCCGCCGGTGGCCACCTGGCGGCCAGCGCCAGCACGCTGTTCGACCATGCCGACGGCCGCACCGGCGCCGCGCTGGACAACAGCATCAGCGCCCGGCCCGACTTCGCCGTGCTCGTCTACCCCGTCATCACGATGACCGACCCCGCCGCCCACGCCGGCTCGCGCCTCGCACTGCTGGGTGCCGGGCCTGGCCCCGCGCTGCTGGCGCTGGCGTCGCTAGAGCAGCAGGTGACGGCCGCCACCCCGCCCACGGTGCTGCTGCACACCCAGGGCGACAAGACCGTGCCAGTGCAGAACAGCATCCTGTACTACCAGGCCCTCACCCGCGCCGGCGTGCCGGCCGAGCTGTACCTGTTCGAGCAGGGCGGGCATGGCATCGGCATGCGCGACGGGCTGGGCACGGCGTCGGCTTGGCCGAGGCGGGTGCAGGAGTGGCTGAGGCAGCGGGGGTTGTTGGGGCCGGCGGGGCGGTGAGGCGGTCCGCAGTGCGTGAAGGTCAAGCCCGTGCTGGCTTGGACGAGCGCAGCTACGACTCCAAGAAGGCCCAACTTCAAAACTGAATAAATCGCTTGGAGTTGCTGTTAAGAAACTATATAGTCACTGAACAGCAACTTTGAAGCGCAATCATGGCACTGCAACTTATGGTCGGCGTTTCGCTACCCAAAGACCTGCTGCTGCGCATTCAGGCCAAGTCTGAGATGCCAGCCATTGAAGGTTTGGCCGGAATCCTGACGCGCGTTCTAGACGAGCACGACAAGGCATATCCGACTCAAGCCAAGCACGTCACGCTTACCGTCTCAGCATCACCGGAGCCGAAGGTCTTCAAAACTTCGCGCGGGTTCGAACTGCCGATCGGGCTGGAACTTTTTGCCGACTACGACGGCAAACACATGACCGCAAAGGTCACGGCGGGCGGCATCGAATACAAGGGTGAAACCTATGAGGTCAGCCCATCCGCGTTCGCCGCCAAGAAGGATTGCGGCGCGAGCGACACGGCGGCATCAACCAATGGCTGGAAATTCTGGATGTACAAGGACAATGGCCGGTCTCGATTCATTGACGCTTTTCGGAGTTGAATTGTCTTTCGCTGCATGCGAGTGCAGTCCCGCTAGAACAACCCAAGACGCTTTGGCGGCTTGCAATACTGTCGACTCAATCAAGCTGATCGGCCTGCGTGAACCGCAGGATGAGATGCGGCAAGCAACTAACGCAAGTATCAAGACTCAAGGACGGCAATGCCCTTTCTCGACTGGGTGAACAAGAACCAAGCCAAAGAGGTGAGTCGGACGGTCCCCTACCGACGAGGATAACGCATCGTGCACAGCATAGAGGCCAGTCCAGCACCTAACCCCTCTTTGCAGCCGACCGCCTTTGGCGGCGGCTGAACTTCGACGTTAGGCAGCGTCAAGAGGAGCGTGAACGAGATGTGGCTACTACCTTGGGAAAAGCTTCCTCCGCTCATTCTTGGACCGTTGATGATTGCGGTCGGCATCTTTGTGTTCTTGGTTCCGGAGGTCAAGGACTGTTGATTCCCACGCCATCCTGACCCACCGTTTCCATCCAATCCTGACCCACCCTTGTTCGAGCCTCTTGGGCTCAGGTTGTGGGTAACTTCCTCGGTTTGGACTCCTTCTTAGTGGTGGGTTGAGCTGAGCTGTTCTTGAACCGGTAGCTGTCGTTGCCGGTTTCAAGGATATGGCAGTGGTGCGTGAGCCGGTCCAGCAGCGCCGTGGTCATCTTGGCGTCGCCGAAGACGCTGGCCCATTCACTGAAGCTCAGGTTCGTCGTGATGACGACGCTGGTGCGCTTGGTGCGCT